>DATCXQ010000414.1:0-6683 GCA_036565725.1 Blastocatellia bacterium | reverse complement strand
AGAAGCCGTTGCCGTTCCCGGTCTTCGGCGTCGCCGGCGTGGAGGATTTCAACTGGATAGAGTTGCGACAGCTTCACAAGACGCTGGATTCAATCGGCTCCGCCAATCGATTCGTTACTTTCGACGGCGATCACACGTGGGCGCCGCCGGATTTCTGTCTAACGGCTGTAGAGTGGATGGAGCTTCAGGCTATGAAGTCGGGCAGAAGGGAGCGCGACGATAAACTGATCGCCGGATTGTTCGACAAATTGGCCGGAGAGGCGCGCGCCGACGAATCGGCCAAACGCGTCTACGAGGCGTTTTTGAAATACGAAGCGATAGCGAAGGATTTCAAAGGCCTGCGCGAGGCGCCTGAATTCGCCAAAAGAGCCGATGAGTTGAGATCGAGCAGTGAGGTTAAAGACCGTCTCAAACAGGAGAAGACGGCGGAACAGTCGCAACGGCGACTCTCGCAGGAGTTTTTCGCCGCGCGCGAGCGATTGAATACGGCGGAGAACCCGGCCGTGGCGAGAATGGAGGTGAAGAACATGATCTCCGATTTGCGAATGAAAGCCGCGAGCAGGAACGAAAGCGTTGACCGTCTGGTGGCGCGACGCGCGCTGGGCGAGTTTTACGTCTCGGTGAACGAACAGGCCAATCGTCATCGCGGCGCCAGGAAATATCAGGAAGCGGCCGCGAGTCTGGCGCTGGCCGCCGAGATTAGACCCGACAACCCGCAAATCTTTTTCTCCTTGGCCAGAGCCTGCGCGCTCGCCGGCGCCAAGAGGCAAGCTCTTGAGGCTTTGAAGAAGGCCGTCGAATTGGGTTTCACGAACGCCGACGAAATCGCCGGAAACGAGGATTTCGCATCTATTCGCAATGAGGCCGCGTACAAGCGATTGATCGAGGACGCCAGGCGAAAAGCTCAATCCGAGAAGCGTTAGCGCCCCGGCGCCGATCTGATTGGTGGATCGAAATCCAAAATTAATGACTGAAACTTTCATTGAAGCTCAGGCGTAAGCTGAGTCTCAAACCAGCTCCCGAAATATCAAAAAATATGAAGAGGTTGAATTGTGAAGACCAGAATCACCTTTAGGATCGCCTTGGGACTTATTATGGCTGTGATGAGTTTTGCGCATACGGCGCTCGCACAAAACTATCGCGGCGCCGTTCGCGGACGCGTCACAGACCCCCGCGGCGCTTCGATTCCCGGGGCGCAATTGAAATTGATCGAGCAGGAGACGAACGAAGCCAGGAGTGTTAAGACTGATGGGAACGGCGATTTTACGATTTCGCTGTTGCGGCCCGGGTCCTATCGCTTGGAGGTCGAGCGTGAGGGATTCCAGAAAGCCTCTGAACCCTTCGTCGTGCGGGTCAACCAGGAAGCGCGGTTGGATGTAACATTGTATGTGGCGGGCGCGTTAATTAACCCGATTATTATCACTGACGCCGCCGGCCCGCTGAAATACGAAAGCGCATCGCTCGGCGCGGTGATCGACAACCGGCAGGTGACGGGGTTGCCGCTCGACGGCCGGAACTTTCTGGAGTTGAGCCTGCTCACGCCCGGAGCAGCCCCTGCCGCGCAAGGCTCCGCCGGCTCAGTGCGCGGCGATTTCGCATTCAGCGTCAACGGTTCGCGCGAAGACGCCAACAACTTCTTGCTCGACGGCGTCTACAACGTCGACCCGAAGCTCAACACCTTCGGCGTCAAACCGCCTGTAGACGCGATCCGCGAATTCGAGGTCTTGACCAGCGCCTACGACGCCTCGTTCGGACGTAGCGCCGGCGCGCAAGTCAACATCGTGCTCAAGTCGGGCACGAACAGATTTCACGGAACGGCATATGAATTCCTGCGCAACCAGGTCCTCGACGCGCGCAACTTCTTCGCTCCGTCCGACCAGCCCGACCCAAGAAATCAGCGCAACCAGTTCGGTTTTTCATTCGGCGGCCCAATCGTCAAAGATCGCGCATTCTTCTTCGGCGATTACGAAGGCGCGCGTTTCCGCGAAGGCGTCACGCGGCTGGCCAACGCGCCGACGGCGCGTGAGCGCGTGGGAGATTTTTCGCAAAGCCTTTCCGGGCCGCCCCTCATTCCCGGGACGCAGTTTCCCTTCCCCGGCGGTCAAATACCGCAGGGATTTCTCAACCCGATCGGGTTGGGGATCGCCGCGCTCTACCCGCTGCCGAATAGGAGCGTTCCGGGCCTGAATTTCGCGTCGTCGCCGATCCAGCGCGACCGCAACGACCTCTTCGACGTGCGCGTCGACCACACATACAGCGCGGCCACGCAATTTTCTGCGCGCTACAGTTTCGCTGACCGCACGCTCTTCGAGCCTTTTTCAGGCGTGACACAGGTCTTCGTGCCCGGCTACGGCAACAACCTTCTCAGACGCGGGCAGAACCTGACGTTCGGCGGGACCCACGTCTTTTCGCAGCGGCTCATCAACGACGCGCGCGTGGCCTACAACCGCGTGAGCAATCAGGTGCTGATCGAAAATCCCGGCGTCAGCGTCAATCGACAGGTCGGATTGCCTGAGCTGTCGAACGACTCGCGCGATTTCGGCCTGAGCTTCATCCGCGTCACGGGCTTTTCGCCGCTCGGCCATGAATTCAACAACCCGCAGAACAGCGCCACAAACGTCTATCAGATCCTCGACACGGCTACATACGCCCGCGGCGCTCACTTGCTCAAATTCGGATTCAACTTCCAGTACGCGCGGCAGAACGCCTTCCGCGACGTGCAATCGCGCGGCCTGCTCACTTTCCCGTCGCAAGTCTCCTTCAGGCTGCCAGAGGGAACGCCGGCTGTGATTCCGTTCATAACCGGCAACGCGCTGGCCAATCTGCTGCTGGGATTGCCTCTGGTCACCGGGGGGGCGCGGCTCGACAACCATCAGCATCTGCGGACCGAAAGCTACAACTTCTTCGTCAATGACAGCATCCGCGTCACGCCGCGACTGACCCTCTCGGCCGGGTTGCGCTATGAATACAACTCGCCGCCCGTGGACGCCGAAGACCGCGCCAACATCTACGATCCCGCGACTGGCAGACTGGTTCCGGTCGGGACAAACGGCGTCCCGCGCGCCGGCTACGACTCCGACAAGAACAACTTCGCGCCGCGCGTCGCCTTGGCCTGGGCGGTTGAACGCGCGACGGTGGTTCGCGCGGGGTACGGCGTTTATTATGATCAATCGCCGCTCGCTCCGGGCGAAGGGCTGTATTTCAACGCGCCCTTCTTCGACTTCCGCTTCTTCTTCCAACTGCCGCAGGCGCCGCTGACGATCTTCAATCCGTTCCCGTTCAACACGCCGAGCCAATCGCCGCCGTCGGCCTTCGCCTTCGACCGCAACCTACGCGTTTCGTACACGCAGCACTGGAATCTGAGCGTGCAGCGACAGTTGGGCGACCATCTCGTAGCCGAGTTCGCTTACGTCGGATCGAAAGGCTCGAAGCTGCTCGCCGCGCGCGACATCAATCAGCCGCAGGCTAGCCCGCAACAGCCGAATCTGCCTCCCAATCCGCTTTTCGGCGAGATCACGCAGCAGGAAGGAAGCGCAGCTTCCAACTACCACAGCTTCCAGGCGCGCTTGCAGCAGCGGCTGGCGTTCGGCCTCGCGCTTCTAGGCGCTTACACCTATGGCAAGTCGATTGACAACGCCTCGGGCATCTTTTCCAGCGCGGGCGACCCGAACTATCCGCAGAACAGTTTCAACCTGCGCGGCGAGCGCGGGCGCTCCGGCTTCGACGTGCGCCATCGCTTTTCGCTGAGCTATTCCTACGACTTGCCTTTCGGGAAAGGAAAGAGCCTGCTCGGCAATGCCGGGATAGCCACAACGCTGCTCACCGGCTGGCAGACTTACGGCGTAATCACGCTGCAATCGGGCCGCCCGTTCACGGTCGCGCTGTTGCCCGAATTCGACAACAGCAACACCGGCGTCTCGAACCTCGGATTCCTGGGCAATGACCGCCCCAATCTGGTTGGCTCGGCCAAATTGGACAACCCGACCACGGAGCGGTGGTTCAACACCTCGCCATCGGTCTTCGTCACCCCGCCGTTCGGCAGCTTCGGCAATTCAGGCCGCAACATCCTGGACGGGCCGAGTTTCAAGAACGTCAACTTCTCGATCGTCAAGAACACCGCGATCCGCGAAGCCGCCACGATTCAATTCCGCACGGAGTTCTTCAACCTGTTCAATCATCCGAACTTCGGCCTGCCGGACAACTTCGTCGGCTCGCCTTCCTTCGGCCGACTCATTTCAGCCGACAGTCCGCGACGCATCCAGTTCGGGTTGAAGCTGTTGTTTTAAGGGTTGGAGGCTTTAGCTCGCGATATTGAAAAGTTAACCCGCGCCGAATCAGTACCGCGAGCGTGGCTCCCGGAGTAGACTACTTGCGGGAGCCACGCTCGCGGTACTGATTCGGCTTCCCAATGCCTGGTAATGGCGCCGATAAATTAAATTGATTGCGATGACCATGGCGCAGGAGTATACTCCCCGCGTCTCAGACTCAAGCAGTACTCGGTCCGTCGCAGTTTTCTCCTTCGGTCAGCAGTGACACTCATGCAATCTCGGCGGACGGCGCCCCGGTCAAAAACACACAAAGAAGTTCCTCGGACGTTATGACGAGCAATTGGTCTTCGTCCTCTGTCGCTACATGGGTCTGGGAAATCCCCTATGACCGGGCGTCGACTCCCGGTTTCAACTCAGGCGTCAGCAGCACCATGGCGGCCGTCTATCGAACTCGGTGGAGGCGCCAAGGAAAGGAGCAGATCATGAACTGGTATCTCGATGTCTTGAAAAAGTATGCGGTGTTTAACGGGAGAGCTAGGCGGAAAGAGTATTGGATGTTCTTCCTGTTCAACGTCATCATCTCCATAGTTCTGTTGATTGTTGACGGAATACTAGGAACATCAGCCGTCCCAGGCACTATGGGTCTGTTCGGCGCGATCTATTTATTGGCCCTCCTGGTTCCCGGCATAGCCGTGGCGGTGCGCCGGCTCCACGACACGGGTCGCAGTGGTTGGTGGATATTGATCGGACTTGTACCGTTCGTCGGCGGTATCGTTCTGATTGTTTTCCTGGTTCAAGACAGTACTCCTGGCGAAAATCAGTTCGGCAAAAACCCCAAGATGGTTACAGCATAGGCGCCTGACAAGCCGCCTTAGACCAACCGGGAATGCAATGTGAGACAGAGAAATGTCAACTCTCATTTCTCTGTCTCACATTCAGGCGATCAGTCGAAACCACCTCCGGTTCTCCTCTTGGCGTTCCTTGCTTCGTAGCGGTTTTGTCCAACTTCCAGCCATTGTCGCCCATCAATATTGATGCAATTCTCCCGCCCGAATTCTGGCTCTGCTATACCTCGACTCCGCCAAGTTCAGAACAACGCTTATGGCCTATTTGCCCGAATTCAAACACGACATCTTCATTAGCTAGGCGCACCTCGATCAGGGCGCGAACGAATGTGTGTCGCGTTTTCACTTGCGGCTCGAAACGGCAAGACGCTGGCCACCGCGAGCGGCGACAGGAGAGTGAAACTGTGGGACGCGACCTCACGCCAGTGAAGAGGCGTTATCTTTCGCGCTCTCATCTCCTCATTTGAGAATGGCGATAACTTTCTGGGCTTTCGTGATCGCTGAGGGAAGAATCACAGAGTCCATTAGCCGAATTCACAATATTACATCTAAAAGTCAATTTCCTAGCGCAGCCGCTTGCTTACGCGCGCGGCGCCATCTTGCGCGCTCCCATCGCGTCATCTAAAATCGACGTTTCTCATACAACGTATCAATTTATCCGCAATTATCCTTATGGCTATTGACCGCATCACTGTGCGCGGCGCGCGCCAGCACAACCTGAAAAACATTAATCTGGAGATACCGCGCAACCGTTTGACGGTCATCACCGGATTGAGCGGCTCGGGCAAATCGTCGCTGGCTTTCGACACGATCTACGCCGAGGGCCAGCGCCGCTACGTCGAATCGCTCTCGGCTTACGCGCGGCAGTTCCTCGAACAGCTCGAAAAGCCGGACGTCGACGCGGTCGAAGGCCTATCGCCCGCCATCTCGATAGAACAGAAGACCACCAGCCGCAGCCCGCGTTCGACCGTCGGCACGGTCACCGAGGTTTACGATTACCTGCGGCTGCTCTTCTCTTCGGTGGGCCAGCCGCATTGCCACAACTGCGGGCGGCCCGTGTCGCGCCAATCCACCGACCAGATCATTCAAAACATCAAGGAATTGCCCGAAGGCGAGCGAGTGATGATCCTCGCGCCGATCGTGCGCGGCCGCAAAGGCGAGTTCAAAAAGGAGCTCGAAAAGCTCCGGACGAGCGGTTTCAATCGCGCGCGCATCGACGGCGAATTGCGCTCGCTCGACGATGAGATCGCGCTGGACAAGCGCCGCAATCACACCATCGAGGTCGTGGTCGACCGCCTGCTGATCAAACCCGGGATCGCCCAGCGGCTGGAGGAGTCAGTGCGCTCGGCCACGAAGCTGACCGACGGCGTCGTCATCGTCTCGATAGTCGACGGCGAGGAGCGGCTCTATTCCGAACGGATGGCCTGTGTCGATTGCGGCGTCTCGATCCCCCAACTGGAGCCGCGCTCGTTCTCGTTCAACTCGGCTTACGGAGCGTGCAAAGAATGCCACGGGCTGGGGACGAAGAATGAAGTGGACCCGTCGAAGATCGTTATCGATGATTCGATTC
>DATCXQ010000396.1:0-8928 GCA_036565725.1 Blastocatellia bacterium | reverse complement strand
GAGCCACAGAGCCACAGAGCCACAGAGCCACAGAGAATGATGAAGACAAAATGATCTCTATTGATCTGTATTATCTCCCCTCTGTGTCTCTGTGTCTCTGTGGCAAAGATTTAGGCGAAATAGACCCACAACGAGATGACCGTCGCCACCAGCAGCAGCGCCAGAGCCGTGTTGACGCGCCTCTGCAACGGCGTCTCCTCTTCGGCCGGGACTGCGAGGATGCTCTTCGATTCAACCTCGCTCATCGCGATCTTCTCTTTGACTGTCTGGAACGTCAGGCCGTTGACCTTCGAAGGTTCGGGCGCGGGCGTCAACATGCTGACGATGACCAGCGTCGCCACGCAGACGGCGAACATCAGCGCGGCGAAATGGAGAAAGTTCACCCCGACGTAAAACCCCAGAAACCCGCCTTCAGGCGCCACGCCCTTGTAATAGATTTCGAGAATGAACCGGGCGGCGCCGAGCGCGAATCCGACCAATAGCGCGACGATCGCGCCCTGGCCGTTGAGCCGCTTCCAGAAGATGCCCAGTAGAAAGACCGCCGCGATGGGCGGAGAGATGTAAGCCTGCACGCTCTGCAGATAGATCCAGAGCTGCGAGTTGATGCGGTCCATGAACGGAATCCAGGCCAGCCCCAGAACGACCATGATCGCCGTCGTCATGCGCCCGACGTTGACCAACTGGCGCTCCGAAGCCGCTGGTCGAATCTTCTTATAAAAATCCATCGTGAAGATAGTCGAGCTTGAATTGAAGACCGCGCTCAAACTCGACATCAACGCCGCGAGCATCGCCGCGACCATCACGCCCTGCAAGCCTACCGGCATCAACCGCGAGACCAGAATCGGGAAGGCGGAATTCGAATCCGCAGTCATCTCCGCGGGGTAAAGCGCTCGGGCCGTCATCCCCGGCACGATCAGCATAAACACGGGAAGGATCTTCAGAAATCCGGCGACTACCGTCCCGGCCTTCGCATTGCCTACGTCTTTCGCCGCCAGCGCGCGCTGAACGATGACCTGATCAGTACACCAATACCAGATGCCTAGAATCGGCGCGCCGAAAAATATTCCCGTCCAGGGAAAAGCCTTGTCTGTCGGGGGCTTCATCATGTGAAAGAAATCGGCGGGCACGGACGCCTGCAATCCCGACCACCCGCCGGCCCTGTCAAGGCCGATGAACGTCAAGATCAACGCTCCCGCGATCAATATCACGGTCTGAATCACTTCGGTGTAGATCACCGCCGCCAGCCCGCCCGCGATCGTGTAAACGCCCGTCGCGATCACGAGCGCGAGCAAACTCTGCCACATGCCCCAACCGAGCGTCTCCTTGATCACGATGGCCCCGGCGAAGAGCGCGACGGCGATCTTGGTGAAGACGTAAGCGATGATCGAGATGCTGGCGAGGTAAGTTCGGCACGCGCCGTTGTATCGCCGCTCGAGGAACTCCGGCATCGTGTAGACGTTCGAGCGCAGGTAGAACGGCACGAAGACCCAGCCCAGAATCAACACGATGATCGAGGCCAGCCATTCGAAATGGCCTCCGGCCATCCCCGTGGCCGCGCCCGAGCCGGCCAGACCGATGAAATGCTCGCTGCCGATGTTCGCCGAAAAGAGTGAGGCGCCGACGGCCCACCACGCTACGTCGCGGCTCGCCAGAAAATAGTCGGTCGTCGTGCGCTCTTTGCGCGAGAAATACCAGCCGATGGCGAAGATCACCAGGAAGTAGAGCGTCAGCACCACATAATCAACCGTCACCAGGCGCGTCGCGCCCGATTGAAGCAGCGGCAAAGGCATAATCATATTTTCCCCTCGCAGGTTGTGTAGTCTCAGATGATGGAAGATGCGCCCGGATGGTGTGTCGGGCGCAACGTCGAAAAATAACGTCACACGCGCGCGGGCCGAACAGGCGCCTTATTCAATCGTCAGTTTCGGCTCGAACCCGTCGGCGGCCACAATCCTGATCATCTCGTCGAGCAGGCGCCGCGCGTATTCGTCCTTGCCGTAAGCGTCGGCCAGGCGAAACGTCGTGATGACCGCGCGTCCCGCGCCGCTCCGCGCGCCAACCATCAACGCCGCGTTCTTATTGCAGAGGTAGAGCGCGGGAAGGGAAGCGCGCAGAAACTTTTTCATACTCGTTTGCCTGATAAAATGAGATTCTGGTTTAGCGTTTGTGTCTCCTGAAGAGGGCGCATTCTACGCGCAAGCCTCAGGCTTCTCAAACACAAACAGAGGATGCTCACATTTGCGAAAGATGCTATGCTGATTTGTCGGAGCGTTCAAATGTTTTCTGAAAAACTCATCGAAGAAATAATCCGCGAGGCGATGGAGAAGGGCGAGTTCGACGACTTGCCGGGCAAGGGGAAACCTCTCGACCTCGACGCCTACTTTGCCACGCCGGAGGACGTACGGTTGGGCTATTCGGTCCTGAAGAGCGCCGGCTGTCTGCCGATAGAGGTCGAGTTGCAAAAGGAGATAGAATCGCTCAAGGCGCGCCTGGGCGCCTGTGAAGATGACCGCGAACGGCAATCTCTCCGCAAGGAGATCGAGGCCAAGACGCTGAAGCTTAACCTGCTGACGGACAGCAATCGGCGCGCGCGGCGCGATACAAAAGGTTGAGCCGTGTCTTGACAGCGTCAACGTTGGCGGAGACAATGTGCGCTCGTTACGGAGGCATGGCCGAGTGGCTGAAGGCGGCGGTTTGCTAAACCGTTGTAGGGGCTAAAACTTCTACCGAAGGTTCGAATCCTTCTGCCTCCGCCTTTTCATTTAAAGTCCCACCTGCATTCAGTTCTACAAATTCCCCAAGGGTCGGAGTTGTCTTGGTATCAGATTGCGAACAAAGGAGTTAGGCGCCTGTGCTTTGGTCGCTCTACCTTGGGATAGTCAAACGAAATCCAACAATCCAGGCGGAAATCTTGCAAGCATCCTGCGCTTCTAAAAATGCTTTTTGTTGTTCTTGGATGTCGGAAAATGTGTCATTTTGATGAAGGAGTGGCCACAAAATTGGCCAAAGTCTAAAACACACTGTCTTCTGATGAATCACACAGACGCTGACGATCATGGCCGCGTTGTTATGGTGGCAGCATCTGCTGCATAACCAGAGTTCGTTACTCTTATAAAGGGGCGCTGCTCTTCAAAAAAGGCGTTGTCGTGGTGAACGTGCCTTACCACCTTAAACATTAGGCGCATTCGAATCTAGCAAGGCGAAATTCTGATATCACTGAAAACCTGTTATTCGGCGAACCGCTCGCAACCCATGAAGAAGGCGAACAGCGCGTGGGGCCACTGGCCGGGATTCCGATGCTCGGACTGGACGCGCTCGCCTCCGCCGCTTACGGGCCTGAAGCGGCGATGACGCTGTTGATTCCGCTCGGCGCGCTCGGCGTCGGTTATATCGGCTCGATCAGCATTATCATTATCGCCCTTCTCTTCATCGTGTACCTCTCTTACCGCCAGACCATCGGCGCGTATCCGACGGGCGGCGGTTCTTACACCGTGGCGCGCCGGAATCTCGGCGTGTTTCCCGGACTGCTCGCGGCGGCGGCGCTGCTGCTTGATTATGTGCTGGTGGTCGCCGTCGGCATCTCCGCGGGAGTTGGCGCGCTCGTCTCCGCTTTACCGAATTTGCAGCCCTACACGCTATGGCTCTGACTGGGGATTTTGTTTCTCATCGCTTTGGTCAACCTGCGCGGCGTGCGCGAATCCGGCGTGGCCTTCATCGTCTCGACGTATCTGTTCGTCTTCTGCCTCTTCACGGTTCTCCTCATCGGCGTTGTCAAATCGCTGCTGAGCGATGGCCGCCCGGAGCCGGTCGTCGCGCCGCCCGCGCTTTCAACCGCGACGGCTACGGCGAGCCTATGGCTTATGCTGCAGGCTTTTTCGAGCGGTTGCACCGCGATGACCGGTGTGGAAACGGTGAGTAATGGCGTGACCGCGTTTCGTGAGCCGCCGGTACGCAACGCCCGCCGCACACTGACCGCGATTATCGTCATTCTCGCCGCGCTGCTCGCAGGCATCGCATACCTTTCGAAGGCATACGCGATTGGCGCGACGGAGCCTGGGCAAACTGGGTACCAGAGCGTGCTTTCGCAACACATCGCGGCGGTCGTCGGCAAGGGCTTCCTTTTCCTATTGAGGATGACGACGGCAGTTGGCGCTAAATGGCAGATCAACGGACGTCCGTAGGCAGTATTTAAACAATAGTTGTACATACTATAGCTGTCAATGCTCTATTTCTCTTTCCTGTAGTTGACAGGTAGTTAATAGTTAACTATAGTTGCAAGCGATATATTTGATCGGCGGTCGGAATGGGCCGTCTCCCGTTGTAAGCAGTAAGAAACGCACTCTGGAGCCAGATGATGAAATCACAAGAACCGCCATTGGAATACAACCAACCGCTCACGCCCCCGGTATTTCAAGTGCTGCTGTCGCTGGCGGACGGCGATAAGCACGGATACGCGATCCTTAAGGACGTCGAGGAGCACAGCGGCGGAGAGGTTCGGCTGAATACGGGCACTCTCTACGCGATCATCAAGCGGCTGCTCGCGGAGGGGCTGATCCTGGAACCAAGAAATCGGCCGCGGGCGGAGGATGACGATCAGCGGCGGCGTTATTACCGGCTCACCCCGAAAGGCCGCGAGGTCGCTGCGGCTGAAGTGGAGCGAATGGAAAGGCTGGTCGCACGAGCTCACGACAGGAAGCTTGTGAGGAAGTCCCGGCTTGCATAAGGACCACTCCGATGAATTCACAGGATAAATCTTTCTCCGGACGCGCCTATCGGCTGTTGCTGCGCATGTTGCCCTTCGAGTTCCGGGGCGACTTCGGGGGCGAGATGGAAGAGGTGTTCCGGGATCAGCGGGCCGAAGCTTTGCGCAGGCGCGGCGCCGCCGGCCTTCTTGCGCTCTGGTCGGAGACTATTTTGGGAATTTTCCGGACGGCCCCGCGAGAGCATCTTGCGATTCTTCGGCAGGATGCGCGCTACGCGCTCCGCCGCATTGCCAAAGAGCCGGGTTACGTGGCGATCGCAGTGATCATTCTCGCGCTCGGAATCGGGGTGAACACTGCGATCTTCAGCGTCCTTAACGCCGTCCTGGGCCGCCCTCTGCCCTACGCGCACGTGGAAAAACTGCTGCAAGTCCAACAGGTCGCTCCGAAAGCGACGATCTCCGAGATGCAGTTCTCGGTTCCGGAGATCGCCGACTACCGTCGGCGGAACCGTACTTTTGAGGAACTCTCCGAGTACCACAGCATGGTCTTTACGCTTCTCGGCCAGGGCGATACGGAGCGTGTGCGTACGGGCGTGATTTCCGCCGGTTTCTTCAGGATGTTCGGCGTGACGCCCGCGCTCGGCCGGGATTTTCGAACCGCGGACGAGCAATCGAACTCGCCGCCAGTATTGTTGATGAGTCATGAGTACTGGCAGAGGAAGGGAAGTGATCCCGGCGTCGTCGGCAAGGCCTTTCGGATGAACGACCGCGAGCATACGGTGATCGGGGTGCTGCCGCCGATGCCGCAATATCCGAACGAGAACGACGTGTTTATGACCACGGCCGCGTGCCCCTTTAGGTCGGCGCCGAGATTCGTCAGCAACCGGGAAGGCCGAATGATGAAACTATTCGGGCGGCTGAAACCCGGCGTGAGCCCTGAGCAGGCTCAGGCGGATCTGGCCGGAATCGCCCGACAACTCGAGCAAGAGTATCCCGAGGCGTATCCTGGCGAGAGAGGCTATGAGGTCATCGCCACGACATTAAAGGACGAGGTCACGCGCGAGGCGCGCCCGATGTTATGGCTACTGATGGGCGCCGCGACTTTCGTTTTTCTGATCGCCTGCGCGAACGTGGCGAATCTGACGATGTCCCGTCTGGTACAGCGCGAACGAGAGTTGCTCTTACGTTCGGCGCTCGGAGCTTCAGGCAGTCGTCTATTCCGCCAGCTGGTCACTGAGAGCTTAATTGTGGCGGGGCTGGCGGCGGGATTAGGCGTGTTGCTCGCCTCCGGCGGCATGGAGTTGTTACGGGAACTCGCCGCGCGGCTGACGCCGCGCGCGAGGGAGATCAGTCTCGACCGGTCCGCGTTCCTCTTTGCGTTCGCGGGCGCCGCATTGATCAGCATAATTTTCGGATCGCTCGCCGCCCTTTCTTCGCGAAGGGATCTAAGCCGTGGACTCAAGGACGGCGGCGGGTATGTCGCCTGGCGATCAAGACGTCTCTCTCTGCAACCTGTCCTGGTAATTTGCCAGGTGGCGTTCTCATTCATGCTCTTGATCGGAGCTGGGCTCCTTACCCGAAGCCTGATCAACCTCTGGATGGTCGATCCCGGCTTTGTCCGGCAGAACGTAGTGGCCGCGAATGTGGATCTAAACTGGGCCCGCTACGTTACGGAGGAGGATTGGCGAAACGTAGGAGCGCGCCTGCTTGAAAGGTTACGTTCACAGCCCGAACTCCTGAGCGCCGCCGTGTCGTCCAGTTTTCCTTTGGATCCGGACGCCGTCACCTACAGACCCTGGATCGAGCAATTTGACGCCGGCGGAGGGCCCCCAGGCGTCACGGCCGCCGTGCGGATTGTCACGCCGGAGTACTTCGAGACTCTTGGCATCCCGATTCTAGTGGGAAGAGGCTTTGAAGACTCCGATAATGATAGCGGCCCGCTTGTGGCTGTCGTGAGCCTGTCTTTCGCGCGGCGGCGCTGGGGAGAAGAGAATGCGATTGGCAAGGTCATCTCTCGTCGGGGCGGCGCCGAAATCGCGACGATTGTGGGGGTGGTAGGCGACGTTAAGGAGTTCGGCCTTAACCGCGATACGCCGGACGAAGTATACGCCCCTGTCGCACAGCATCCGGGACATGTAGGGTCCGTCCTCGTTCGCTCCGCCGGCGACCCGGCTGCAGCGATAAAGGCTGTCCGCCGGGCGATTCGCGATGTCGATCCGGAAATCGCGATTACCCGGGTCGAAACATTGAACAAGACGAGCAGCGACTCTCTCTCTCTCAACAGGATGACCACTCACCTCCTATCGCTCTTTGCGATACTGGCGCTGGTAATCGCTGTCTCCGGAGTCAGCGGCATGCTGTCTCTGTCTGTGAGCCACCGCGTGCGCGAGATCGCGATCCGCAGGGCGTTAGGGGCGAGCGCGTCAAACATGCTCGGTTTGATCCTCCGCCAGGGAATGATCCAGGTCCTGACCGGCATTGCCCTGGGTTGGATCGGGGCCGGGCTGCTGACCAGCGCCTTGCGTGAGCTCCTCTACGAGGTCACCCCTACCGATCCGTTAACCTTCTGGGTGGTCTCGTCCTTGCTGGCGCTGGCCGGGTTGGTCGCCTGTTACATACCTGGGGCCAGGGCCATGCGGATTGAGCCGAGCGTCGTCTTGAAGTCCGAATGAACCTGACGCGAATGGCTCATCATAAGATAGGGCTTCCAATGAGATTTGCTGATGGATGTTGTAAGACGATTAACAAGACTGGGGACCCATCGAATTGTCGCCTTAAAGCAGGCGTGCGGACGTCCCATAATTGCAGCAGCGGAATCGCGACCAATGGCGCCGGCCCTCGCGGTTGCGAGATAAAAAAACAAAGCGCGTTTAGCTCTGATCATCGGGTCTGACGCTCCAACTAAACGGTGGAGACGGCTTCGACTGCTATGCGTGTATCTTTCAATCAAAGGAGATTGCAATGAAAACTAAAATGATCGTGTCCACTGCAGTGGCTGCCTTGGCGCTGATCCTGAACCTGGGCGGCGGTTCTCAGACCGCAAAACAAGAGCCGAATGACGGACCGCAATATACGAGTGATAACCGGCTGGTGCGCCCGGTGAACTATCGCAACTGGGTCTATCTGAGCAGTAGTCTCGGTCTCCAATACGGGCCGGACGCCAACCCGGCCGATCCGGCGTTTGAAAACGTTTACGTCAACCCGTCGGCGTACAGCGAATTCATGAAATCCGGGAAGTGGCCCGACAAAACGATCTTCGTTCTGGAGATCCGCCGTTCGATGGATAAGGGCACTTTCGCCCAGGGGGGACGTTACCAGGGTGAGCTGGTGACAATGGAGGCGGCGGTCAAAGACGAAAGCCGTTTTCCCGAAAAGTGGGCCTATTTCGGGCTAGGAAAAAGCGCCGAGTCCGCCAGGGCCATCCCGAAGACCGAGTCATGCTTCACCTGTCACAGCGCGAACGCCGCCGTCGAAAACTCTTTTGCACAGTTTTACCCGACCGTCTTCGCCATCGCGAAGGAAAAGGGCACACTAAACCCAGGATACCTCAAAGCGCAGGAGAGCCGCGAAGCTGCGGAAGCGCATTCGACGGCGGGTGAGCAATCAGGCGCCGCGCCGGGGGCCACCAATCCCCCCGAAGAAGAGGTTGACGACCTGGTCTGCAATATGCAGGTCAGCAAGAAGACGGAGTTTAAGACAAACTATAAGGGGAAGACATATTACTTCTGCAGGCAGGAGTGCAAAAGCGATTTTGAGCGCGCCCCAGAGCAGTTCATCAAGACGGGCAAGAACTGAACGCCCATATATGAACGTAGTGAGACGAGATCAGGATACGCCGACTAGCGCCAATGGATCAGTTTAATGTAACAATGTAACTGATAGCGGTCGGCGTTTCCTGAGAGTTCGAGCAAGAGTGCGCCAGCCTGTCCCTCCTGAAAACTCTATCCTGTGCCTCGCCAAAATTCGATTCACATGTATTTTCAACAACTTCGCATGTCTTTCTCCCAACCAAAATTTTCTATATCAAAATTTGATCCTAAAATAGAGAGATCGTTAATAGCGGCAAGTTAACTGTTAACACTGGATGTCGGTAAGTACTCTGTAAACTAAGTTATTTGGCGTTTTGAGTATTAATGCTTTTGCTTTGAGCCTGCGAAGCAGGCGACAGCATAAAGCCTGGGGCGTAAGCCCCAGGGCACAGTAGTAATGCGCTTGGAGCCCACGGA
>DATCXQ010000393.1:0-11808 GCA_036565725.1 Blastocatellia bacterium | reverse complement strand
CCGCGCCGTACTCGATTTCGCTCAAGCGGTCGAACAAATTGCTGCCGAGCAGCGAGCGCTGGCCGAGTCCGAGGATGCTGGCGGCGCGCGGGTTGGCGAAAGCGATGCGCCCTGCGGCGTCGGCGATCAGAAGGCCGTCTTCGACCGATTGAAGCGCCCGGTCTACGAACTGCGTCCGCGCGAGCAGCCGCTCTTGAAGCGCGCCTAGCGCGCGGGCCTTGCGCGACGCCCCACGCGGCCACCAGGCCCGCTTCGCGGTGACCGCCTTGTTATCAATTGCGAACGGCGACAGGCGCGCGCTCTCCCTCGTCATCTCCGCGATCCGGTCGTCTAGGCTCGCGCTGACCATCAGCGAACGCAGCAGCAGCGCCAGAGGCGACGCGAAGACGAGCGAGACCAATGCCGAAACTAATGGCGGCTCGACCTTCCAGCGAGCGAAAGCGAGGTATGAAAAGCCCAGTGTCAGCGTCGCTATTCCCAGGAGCGCGGCGATCTGCTTTATAGATTCGCGCTTGCCCTGCGCCAGGATCACCGCGCCGACCACGACGGCTGCGAGAATCGCCGCCCACAGCGCCGAAACCCAATCGGACGTCTCCCCGTAAAAACTCGAGCGCAGGATGGTCGTGATCGCGTTGGCCAAAACTTCGACGCCCGGCGTCAGATCGTCATTCCGGTCGGCGAACGGCGAGGCCACGCGGTCGCCCATCGCCGCCGCCGTCAAGCCTATCAGGACGTATTTGCCGTTGAATTTTTCGGGTCCGGCGCGGCCGTCAATCAGGTCGGCGATGCTCGTCGTCCGATCGGCGAATGAACCCGCCGGCCCGATGTAGTCAATCGCCATTTGGCTGGCGCGGTACGTTTGCGGAGAACTTCCCGCATCGCCCGTCGAGATGGCGTCGGTCTCCGCCTCCGCTTCGACCGGAATGGCGCGAGAACCGATCATCACTGCGTCGGGCACGTCACGCGCATCATCCGGCCGCAAGCCGTCGCCGACGCGTATCACCTCGACCGCCATCGCCCAGAGCGGATTCCCTTCGTTATCGGTTTTGCGCAGAGTCAGAAATCGCGCCACGCCATCGGAGTCTGTCGGCACATTGCCGTGCCCCGTGGCGGCGGCCGCGTTTTCAATCGCGGGGAGCGGACGCGTCCATTTGGCGTCGCCGTGTTGCGCTTTGTCCAGTTGCGCGGCGACCACGACATTGCCCGCGCGTTTGATGGCTTCCGCGAGCGCCGCGTCGTCGGCTTCATTCGTCGGATCGGTATAGAGCACATTGAGCGCTATCACTTTAGGACGCGCGTCGGAGAGTTTGTTAAGGGCTTGCGCCATCAGGCTTCGCGGCCAGGGGAATCGCCCAAAGCGTTTAAAGCTGGCCTCGTCGATCGCCACGATGACGACCTCATCCGGCGGGCTCGACGTGCCGCGGGCGCGGACCAGGGCGTCGCGCGCCGCCAGTTTCAAAGCCGGCGCGCGCCACATCACAACTATCGCCGCAAGCGTCGAAATGACGATGATGGCGATCGCCCATATGATTGTACGGAATGAATTACCGATGAGGAGTCTCATTTCCGGGATTCGGGGCGTTTTACCATATGGAGAGCGAAAAATCATTATAAATAGAATGAGGGTGACAGGTACACGCCTTAACCTGTCACCCTCTTCCTGGGGGGGGCTACTCGATGTTGCTCTAAACGGTGTCGGTTGCTCCTTTCATCAGGACAGCCGATGCCCTTCGGGCCTCGATTGAAGAGCATCGACTGCGCCTATCAGCGACAGGTCCCCCAAAGACACTGCCGCTTGAAAGGACGGATGAGGCTACACAATGGATTGATGATCAGCCCCAATCAGAGGCGGCGTCTTTATGGAGGCCACCTCTGATTCGGAGTTGTTCGGACCAGCAATCCGACTTCAATAGTGGGAACAGTTTGAAAACTTTGGATCCTTATCCCTTAGTGTCAATCAAGGACGCCAATCACATGTGCAAAATGGGCGCCAGATCTCCGCATTCCGACAACGCGCTGATTCTGCAAGGCCAGCGCAACTCCATCGATTTGGGCGACGGCGATTAACGTGACAATTTGTCACTGAGATAAAGGAAATGGCGTGTCATAATGTGGGACGGGCTTTAGTCTCTCCTTGAACCAGGACGGCCTAAAGTCCGCGCCATATTGTCAAAGGAGAACATCGAATGTCACAAAGAATCAATCATCAGTGGAGACTGGTCGCGCGCCCGGTAGGGATGATCAAAGAGACGGATTTTCAGTGGACTGAAGAGCCCCTGCCCGAATTGCAGGACGGGCAGGTTCTCATCCGCAATCTCTATTTGTCGCTCGACCCGGCCAATCGTGGTTGGGTCAGGGAGGAAGGCTCGTACATGGCGCCGATTCAGCTCGGAAGCGTGATGCTGGGCGGAACGGTGGGCGTGGTTGAAGAGTCGCGCAATCCGAATTTTCAGGCAGGCGACAACGTACAGGGCTTCCTTGGCTGGCAGCAATACGCCGCCTCCGACGGCGCGGGGTTGAATAAACTTCCGAACAACCCGGCGATACCGTTGACGGCCTATCTCGGACTGTTCGGCGCCATCGGATTGACCGCCTATTTCGGATTGCTGGACATCACGGATCCGCAGCCGGGCGAAACGCTCGTCGTATCTGCCGCCGCCGGCGCTGTCGGCTCGATAGTCGGCCAGATCGGCAAGCTCAAAGGCTGCCGCGTCGTCGGCATCGCCGGAAGCGACGAGAAATGTAAATGGATCGTGGATGAACTCGGCTTCGACGCCGCGATCAATTACAAGACCGAGAATGTCCGCCAGGGATTGAAGCGGACCTGTCCAAACGGCATAGACATTTACTTCGACAACGTCGGCGGAGAAATCCTCGACGCTGTACTGGCGATGATCAACCTGCGCGCGCGGATCAGCGTCTGCGGAATGATCTCGCAATACAACGCCACGGCGCCCGTCCCCGGCCCATACAATTTGATCAACATCCTGGCCCGCCGCGCAAAAATGCAAGGCTTCATCGTTATTGATTACCTGCCTCGCGCCCAGGAAGCCATCCCCGAACTGATCAAATGGTATATGGAGGGCAAGCTTAAATATCGCGTGGACGTCGTCGAAGGATTGAAGGAAGCGCCCCGAGCGGTGAACAAACTCTTCGAGGGATCGAATCAGGGCAAGCTGATTATCAAGCTGTGATATGAAAAAAAGGCTTGGAGCGCGAGTCTCAGCCGGCTGAAGCCGGTACTCTAAACACTGTCTCCTGACTGTTTCAGCGACGATGGAAAAGCGCGAACCATCTCTTCAGACCATCGAATAATACTAGAATCGTCGAATGACAGCGTTTAGAATACCGACTTTAGTCGGCTCGGCTCATTTACCAAGCCATTTCGGCTAACCCCAGCGCCCCGCAACACCGCAGCCCAACATCGGAGGCGCATCGAATGTACTACTACCGCAATCTCACGCCCGAACAGCGGAACGAGGTCGTAGTGTATCGGCGACAGCAACGTCGTGCCTGGCATTCGCCGCCGCATTGGGGTTTTGAAGGCGAAAAGCAGCTCTTCATCTCCGGAACCTGTTTCGAGCACGCCCACGTAATCGGCGCCAGCCACGAGCGGATGACCGAATGCGAGAACGCTTTGTTGGAAGTCTGCGGGAATTACTCGAGCGTCATTTACGCCTGGTGTATTCTGCCGAACCATTATCACATTTTGGTCAAAACCGACCGCCTCAAAGAGTTGCGCAAAGAGATCGGCAGGTTCCACGGGCGTTCGTCATTCAAATGGAACGGCGAAGAACTGCGCCGCGGGCGACAGGTCTGGCATAATTGCTTTGACCGGGCAATCAAATCGTATCGCCATTTCTGGGCCACCGTGAATTACATTCACAACAATCCAGTTCATCACGGCTACGTGGACAAATGGCGGGACTGGCCCTGGTCGAGCGCCACAGATTTTCTTGAGCGCGTTGGACGAGAAATGGCGGAGAAGATCTGGCGCGAATACCCGATTCTGGAGTACGGGAAGAAATGGGACGTGGACCCGCAGAGTGAATCTAAAGAATCAATATAAGTTTGCTTCCGAAAAACCGGTATGCTAAATCAAGGGCCGCAATCGTCATCAAACGGGCGTCCGTTTTAACAGGCAATATCACAAATCCTCCAAGGAGCGAGCGACATGTTAAGGCTGATCTGTCTCGTCATGTTCTCCTCGACTTTTATATTTACATCAACTGATGAGCCTTTTCGTCAAACTTTGACCAGCGTGTCACGCAACATACATCTCGACACCTGGCAGACCACGCACCGAGATTTCGACTTCAAATCGGCCACTCCCTGGTCGGTTCAGAAATACACGCTGCGCGGAGGCAAACAGGAAGGCGTTGACGTGATCGTCGTCAACAACGGACGCCTGAGTTTCGTCGTCGCGCCGACGCGCGGGATGAGCGTGGCGAAGGTCGAGATGGGCGACATCCGGCTCGGCTGGGATTCGCCGGTCAAGGAGATTGTGCATCCGCAGTTCATCAATTTGCAGAGCCGCGGCGGCCTGGGTTGGCTCGAAGGCTTCAACGAATGGATGGTTCGTTGCGGGCTGGAATGGGCGGGGCATCCGGGCAAAGACAAGTTCATCAACAACACGGGCGATGACGCCGAGATGGATTTAACGCTGCACGGCAAGGTCGGAAATATTCCGGCTTCCGAAGTCGAGGTCCTGATTGACGCTTCGGCGCCGCACCGAATCCGAATTCGCGGCCGCGTCGACGAGCGGATGTTTTACGGGCCAAAACTTGAATTGTGGACCGAGATTTCGACCGTGCCCGGATCGAACGCTTTCCGCATCGAGGACGAGATCAAGAATTACGGCGCGTACGAACAGGAGTTCCAGATCATCTATCACGCGAATTACGGGCCGCCGCTGCTCGAAGCCGGATCGCGCTTCGTGGTCGCGGCCAAAGAGGTCAGGCCGTTCAACACGCACGCGGCGAAGAGTCTGAATCAATTCGCCGAATACGCCGCGCCGACCAAAGGTTTCATCGAACAGGTTTACGGCGTCATTCCGTTCGCCGATGAAAACAATCGCGCCACCGTGATGCTGCGGAACGCGGCGGGCGACAAGGGCATAACGATGTCTTACCTGATTGATCAATTGCCCTATTTCACATTGTGGAAGAACACTACGGCGATTGAAGAAGGATACGTGACTGGATTGGAGCCGGGCACGGGTTTTCCCGCCAACCGCAGCGTCGAGCGCAAAGCCGGTCGCGTGCCGAAACTCAAACCTAACGAGACGCGCAAGTTTGCGATTGATTTTGCGATCCTGGCCGGCAAGGAACAGGTTGATCGGTCAGTTGCGGTCATCGCGGGCTTTCAAAGCGGTCGCCAGACGCAGTTCAATCCGCAGCCGATCAGGCCTGAATAGAAGGATTGAACGCAGATGGGTTTTTACGCGAAATATATCTTCCCTCGTATTCTCGATTGGAGCGTGGGCGCGCCCGAATTCGGCGATTACCGCCGCAGGGCGTTGGAGCCGGCGCGCGGCGAGACGCTTGAGATCGGCTTCGGCACTGGTTTGAATCTGCCATACTACCCCGAAGCGGTAACCAAACTGACCGCGATCGATTCGGAGAATATGTTGGAAGACCGGGTCGAAAAACGCGTCGCCGCCTGCCCGTTCCACGTGACCAGAATGCGGCTCGACGCGCAGGGGCGATTGCCGTTCGAAGACCGCAGGTTCGATACGGTCGTAACTACGCTGACTTTGTGTTCCATTCCTGACACCGCCGCGGCCCTGGCCGAAATTCGCCGCGTCCTGAAACCAGAAGGCCGGTTCGTATTCTTCGAGCACGGGCGCAGCGACGATCCGAAGGTCGCGCGGCGCCAGGACCGATTCAATCCGATTCAGAAAATCATCGGCGCGGGATGCAATATGAACCGCAAGATCGACGATCTGATCGCAAACGCCGGTTTTGAAATCACCACGCTCGATCGTTTCCTATTGCCGAATTCGCCACGGATTCTGGCCGAGATGTATCGCGGCGTGGCCAAACCATAGCATCGAGGATTGAGGATCGAAGATGGAAGGTCGCGTCATCATGAGTGTGGCGGTCCTCGATCCTCCATCCTCGATCCTCCATCTTCGATCCTCGATCCTCGACCCTCAACGGAGAAGATTATGCGCAAACTGATTCTGACGATTGTCGCGGCGGTCCTCATCGGCGGCCTTGCGCTTTTCGCCCTCAACCGCACTTCGCACGCCCCGGAAAAAATTTCGAATCCGCCCGCCAGCCCGTCAGTCAATGACCAAAGCAGGATCGACGAATCGAAGATCGTCGACCTGACCTACAGTTTCGACGAGAAGACCGTTTACTGGCCGACGGCGAAGCCGTTTCAATGGGAGAAAGAATCATGGGGGCGGTCTACGGGCGGTTACTGGTACACGGCGGCCAGATACGCCGCGAGCGAACACGGCGGCACACACCTGGACGCGCCGATACATTTCGGCGAGGGCAGGCTGGCCGCCGACGAGATTCCGATTTCGCGCCTCGTAGCGCCAGCCATCGTGATCGATATTTCCGAGGCCGCCGCGAAGAACGCCGATTATCTTCTGACCGTTGACGACATCGAGTCCTGGGAGAAGGCGAACGGGCAGATACCCGACAATTCGATCGCGCTCGTCCGGTCGGGCTGGGGAAAGTTCTGGCCGGACAGGAAGCGGTATTTGGGTACGGACGCGCCCGGCGACACAGCCAACCTGCATTTCCCCGGCCTCTCGCGCGAAGCCGCCGAGTTTCTGGCGAAGCGGAGAAAGATCGACGGCGTGGGCATTGACACGGCGAGCATCGATCACGGCCCGTCGAAAGATTTCATCGCGCACCAGATTTTGAACGGCGCGAACATTTACGCGCTGGAAAACGTCGCGAACCTCGACAGCCTGCCCGCGAAAGGCGCGACGCTCGTCGCATTGCCTATGAAGATCAAAGGCGGGACGGGAGGGCCTGCGCGGATCATCGCGATTCGGCCTTGAAACCCGGTTCCTATAAATTCGCCCTTCGCCCAGTATGCGCGCTGGAAGCGGCGCGTACCCAGGGTCATTCCTACCGAGCCGCAAATACCTGGCTAACACTTGACTGGCGCCCCTTTGATCAAAAAGCTTTAGACATTCTACTACCATTGGTATAGATTGCCTACAGCCTAAGATTCAGGGAGGAAACCGCAGATGAAATCGCGATACCAAAACCGTATCGAGTTACTACAGGGGACGCTGGACATGCTCATCCTGCAGACGCTGCAATGGGGGCCACAGCACGGCTACGGCATCAGCCAGGCGATCCGAACCAATTCCAACGAAACGCTGCAAGTAGACACCGGCTCGCTCTACCCGGCGCTGCACCGGCTGGAGAGGCAAAAGTGGATCAGTTCGGATTGGAAGGTCTCCGAGAACAATCAGCGGGTCAAGGTCTATCGCCTGACCGCTGCGGGGAAAAAGCATTTGGCCGCTGAACGTTCGCGCTGGGAACGACTCACGGAAGCCGTCGAGGGCGTCCTGAACCCGGCGAGGAAGGAGAGTGAGGCATGAAGTTCCCACCGTGGCGACGACGCGAAGAAGAACTGGAAGAAGAGATCCAAAGCCACCTGAGAATGGCGATCCGCGACCGTATGCAACGCGGCGAAAGCGCGAAGGAGGCTGAGTCGGCGGCGCGGCGCGAATTCGGCAATGTCGGGTTGATCAAAGAGACCACGCGTGGAATGTGGGGATTCGGCGCGCTTGAAACATTCTGGCAAGACCTGCGATACGGCGCGCGAATGTTATTGAAGCAGCCCGGCTTCACATTGATGGCCATACTCACGCTCAGCCTGGGCATCCTAAAATTCCGTACACAATCACTGCGAAATGGGAAGGAAAGACGCTTGTCCAAACGCTAAAGCAGAAAGGAAAGTCGCAGGGATTTACCCGCAAGTTCACTCTTTCGGACGACGGCAAGTCAATATCATTGGTTATTGAAAACCACAATGCCGACGGTAGCAAGACCGTTGATACGCTGTTTCTAGAGAAGCAGTAGGACGGCCTTTCATCAGTTCTTCTGATAAAGTTGGTACAATGATTGAGCCGCGCCGTGAATAGTCGGAGCCGATAGTAAATTCAAAGATGGGCAAAGGCGAAATTTTCACAAGAATAACCGTCTGGCTGGCGCTCGCCGGGTACGTGATTGGGGCGTCGGTTTACTTGCTTTCTCGGGGGAGGAGAAGTTGGGATGTGGTGGCCCGAGCGGCCTGGACTGCGGGGGTCATCAGTCTTATCGTTCACGTAGCGTGCGCTTACCACTTCTATCACAACTGGAGCCAGGCGGCGGCTTACCGCGAAACTGCCCGCCAGACAGCCGAAGTAACCGGGCTTGATTGGGGCGGCGGGCTGTTCATCAACTACGCGCTGATCATCGGCTGGGTCGTAGACGTCGCCTTGTGGCGACTGCGAGGCCTGGACGCTTATCGCAACCGCCCGGGGTGGTTGGTAGCCGCGTGGCAAGGCTTTTTGTTCTTCATCATCTTCAACGCCACCGTCATATTTAAAACCGGCCCTCTGCGATGGATCGGACTGGGACTTTGCCTGTGGTTGGCCTTCTTGTGGCTATCCGTGAAGGGCGGCAAAGTCTCGGGGCGCTTAGATGGCAACCTGATCTTCAAGGAGTAATCAGGGAGCCTTCATGCCGCGTTGTCGCGCCCCAAAAGATGAAAATAGCGGCGCGGGGTAGGGCAACTTCCTGGGAGCGCCGACGCGATTGCGTTTATGGTTGCTCCGGCATTGCTGCTCGTGACCGGCTTGCTGGCCGGACTCGGGCCGGCTCGGAGAGCGGGACGCGTCGATCCCGCGGTCACGCTGCGTAGCGACTGAGGTCTTCCTGCGGGAATCAGTGTTGGGACGCCCCGGCGATCGTTACGCAGAGGCGTCCCAACTACTCATTCTCTCAACTTCCTTAACCTGAACATTTCTCGGTTATGCAGGAACCAAGACTCCCTCCTCACGAACGGCAAATTCAATACCGGGCAAGGTGGTCGTCCCGAAAATGACGCGCAGTAGCACATCAGGAGCCGAAAACTGCGGGTCCCTCACGCTACCAACAATCGCATAGTTCCCGGCGCCATCCACACGAGACCCTTCCAACCGAATCTCCGTTTCTCCCGGATCAAACGGGTCCCCCTGTGGGAAAGGCTCTGTGGCGGTCTGGCGGATATACTTGTTCTCCGTGCTCAACTCCATCCTCGCGCGCCAACTGTAGGTGACCCGCTCTTCTCCACCAGTAGGCGGGGGCGGCTCTCTCAAAAGACCATGAAGATCGGCAATGGTAACGAATCCGAGCAGTATTCCAACTGAAGGCGCCGGTACCCCGGCGGGAGGTTGGAACAAAAAGCCGAGCTTCAGTTGAACCTGAAAAGCGACGTCCTTGAAAACCCGGAAGACGCCACCCGCCAATGTGCCGCGCGCCGGCGCCGTGTCCATGAAATTCCCCAGCGCCATGAGAAATTGGCGCGTGTTAGGCTGAATGATCTCGGCGGGCACGCCATATGGCCCCAACACGCTCTGGAAAAAGCCTAAAACCTGAGGCGGGGGGACAACTGTTGGAAAATCCGGCGAATTACCACGGCCAAGAATATAGGGCAAGTTCGGCTTATAGGAGTCCACCTGAGAGGCGACAAACTGAGCTTGGGTAGGATCCGGGTGAAGCCAACTCCGCTGGCCGACCGGCGATATCAGCGTCAACGCGCCGGTAGGTTGCCCGGTCAGCGCGTCGAAATAGAGGGCTGGCGGAATGTCATCATCCGGCTCCTCGAAAAACGCATAATAGGTCATATAAAGGCTAACTTCATTGATCTGCTGGGTAAAGCGAGTAGGAGCGAAACCGCTCTGAGCCGACACCATCTGTGGAAAGTCCAGACCCGTCAACGCCGCGCCTGCGATTAACCCCGTAGACTTCAAAAACTCTCTGCGCTTAACACTATTTGTCAAAGATCGATTCATGTTCTTTTCCTCTTAATTAGGTGTTCATTTCAGCCTCCTCGAGATGATCCTTCATTCCGAGGGAATTTCGGCAGGGCTCGGCACGACAGGCCCTACGTGATGTCCCATCGCGCATGACCATTCTTCCAAGCGGACGTGGAGACCTGAGCTCAGGTCGCGCCGCTCAGAGATATTGATCGTATGAACTGATGGAATGGGCCTTACTCGCCGGCCATGTCTTGAAACGAGGAACGGACAAACTAAAGGCGGAGCACAGCCGCCAGCTGGCGTGATTTAAAGAAGCATACGAAAATAAGGAATCAATATTCGATCCCTCGGGTGAGATTCGGCGATTCTACTCGCGAAAACGTGACTAAATCAAGCTGCCGCAGTTCGAGGCGGAGCGTTGGACGAGGACTTTAATGTTTTGTGGCGCGAGTTGTTTACCCGCGCCACACCTGTATATGGCAAAACTTCTACCTTGGCGATTATTTCTATTCACGCGTCTTCGGGTTCGGCCTGGCCAATGAGATCGAGCCGGCCCCGATCTCGAATCAATAGAAGATCGTGAGATAACTTGATCACTGTCTCCTCACCAGGCGGAAGCCCATGGAGATTAAGGGGCGGTAAGTGGGGAGGATCCCGGCGCGAGTGGCTGATCTGCATCCGCGAGCAGAGCTTCCATATTCCCCTCCTCGTATTACCCGCCTTTCCCCTTCGGATGGTCCCGTTGGGTCTATTTGTTCGCCCTTACCTGCCGTCGGGTATTCCCCCAACCAATCTTCACACCACTCCGACGCGTTCCCTAACATGTCATAGAGGCCGAACGGATTGGCCACGAAGCTTCCAACTTTCACTAAATATTGATTATTGCGAGCTTGCGTCGGCCCATTGGCGTAAGAGGTTCCCCAGTCGTAATTCTCCAGCTCCGGCGCTATTGTCGCACCATAGGGAAACGGAGTTGTAGTTCCGCCTCGCGCGGCGTATTCCCACTCCGCTTCCCGTGGCAAGCTGTATCCCCTCTCCTTATCCAACTTCAGCAGCTCATTCAATTTGTCTACGAATTCCTGAACTTCAATCCATGTGACGCAGGTTAAAGGTATATCGTCTCCTCTATCCAGGTTATCGCTGACAGCGAGACAGCGCGGCAAGCGGCCCATGACAGCTATCCATTGCGACTGCGTAACCTCGTAGCGCCCCATCCAAAAACTGCTCACTTTCACCGGGTGTTGGATCTCATCCTCATCTCGCTCCAGCTCGGTGCGAGGCGAACCCATTTGAAATCTGCCGCCACGAATAAAGACCATCTCCAATTTGACGCCGTTGCCGAGGTCTTCCAAATAGAATGACGCCGGGCCTGCTTCGCGTTTACTGACCTGCCCCTTCTCGTCCACGCTCGCGGTGGTGAATTTCCCTGAACGCAATGTGGACAGGGGAATTCCCGAGGAGCGAATCTTCGGAAACTTAGGTAAAGCCACTACGGCCCCTGCAGTTGTATTAGCGGCGCCCTTTCCGTTGAGGATGACTATGCCTTCGAGCGCCCCATTCTCCCAGGGCACCTGCAGGTCATTGCTCTTCTTCTTCACCGACACTCGCGTCTGAATGAAGACATCTTCCAACCGCAACCCAGGCTGTTTCAGATTAGTCAACAACTCCTGAGTGTAAAGCCCGTTTTTTCCCTCGCCGTCACTGGCGGTCGTTCCAGGCGCCGTGGCGAAAGCGATGTATGTCCCGCTCGGGGCGTTGATCGGCGCGAGACCCGGGTTCGGAGAGCGAAAGGCGCGCGTAAACGGGTTGTTGCGGCAGGCGTCCAGAAT
>DATCXQ010000391.1:0-2955 GCA_036565725.1 Blastocatellia bacterium | reverse complement strand
GTTATACCAGACGCTTCCGCCTAAAGGCGGGACTACGAACTGCGCTTTTCATTGTTTCAGGGCGTCGCAACGCCACATGAAGGCTCCTCAGAAAATGGTAGGGCAAACTGCCAGTTTGCCCTACCCCTAACTATTCATACTTTAGCGCGACCATCGGATCGACTTTCGTCGCGCGTCGCGCCGGAACGTAACAGGCCAGCAGCGACACCAAAGCCAACAGCGCAGCCGCCATTGCAAAAGCCAGCGGATCGGTCGCGCTAACCTCAAACAACAGTCCTTTGATCAGCCGGGTCAAAGCGATGGCCGCAATGATCCCCATCGCGAGTCCCGTCAAGACCGGCGTCATTCCCTGCCGTACAACGAGCTTCAAGACGTCGCCCAACTGAGCGCCCAGCGCCATCCGGAGGCCGATCTCATGCGTCCGCTGCGCCACCAGGTACGAGAGCACGCTGTAAATCCCGATGGCCGCCAGCGCCATCGCGGTCAGAGCGAAGAAGCCGACCAGCCAGAGCGTAAAGCGCCGCCCCGCGACAGCCGTCGCCGCAATCGTTTCGAGCGTCTGCGCGTCGGCCAGCGGCAAATCTTTGTCGAGCGCGCGGACCTCGTTGCGCACGGCTTCGACCAGGTTCAACGGGTCGGCGCTGGACCGCACGGCGAGGATAATTTGACGAGGCGTTTGTTGCATCGTCGCCCAATAGAAAGCCGGCGCGGCCGCGAGTGAATGTGGAAAGTCTTTTACATCACCGACGACGCCCACCACCGTGAACCAGTCCCTCTCATTCGGTTGTGATGAAAAGGTGAAACGTTTGCCGACGGCGCTGGCGCCCGGCCAGTAGCGCTCGGCCATTGCGCGATTGATGAGTACGACCGGTTGGGTGTCTTGCCTGTCATCGGAGTTGAAGAACCGCCCGGCGATGAGCGGCACGCCGATCGTGCGGAAGTAGTCGGACGAGACGAAGTGGTACCGCGCGGACGGCCCGTCATTCGGAGGGAAGGTTTTGCCTTCGACGGTGAATCCGGCGTTTTCATCATAGCCGGTCCACGGCAGATCGGACGTCAACCCCGCCGATTGCGCGCCCGGCAAGGCGGCGAGCCGTTCGAGTAATAGCTGCTGGAATGCGGCGACCTTGGGCGCATCGCCGTAACGCGCGCCCGGCAAAGACAGGCTCGCAGTCAACACGCGCTCCGGGTTGAAGCCGGGATCGGTTTGTTGCAGCTTCCAGAAACTGCGGATCAACAGTCCCGCGCCCGCCAACAGCGCCAGCGCCAGCGCGACCTCGGTTATTACCAGCGCGTCGCGCAACCGTCGTCTCTGTCCGCCGCCGCCTCGCCCGCCTTCTTTGAGAAATGCGTTGAGATTGAACTGTCCGGCCTGCAATGCGGGCGCAAGGCCGAACAGGACGCCGGTCAAGAGCGTGACGCCGAGAGTGAAGAGAAGAATGCCCCCGTCAATGTTGACCGCCTGCAAGCGCGGCAATTGTTCCGGGCCGAGCGCGCGGAGCGTGTCTATCGCCCACTGCGCCAGCAGTATTCCGGCGGCCCCGCCGACCACCGCCAACAGCAAACTCTCGGTCAGCAACTGTCGCACGATACGCCGGCGCCCGGCGCCAACCGCGGAGCGCACCGCAATCTCGCGTTCGCGCGCAGTCGCCCGCGCCAGCAGCAGGTTCGCCACGTTCACGCAGGCGATCAGCAAAACGAAGAAGACCGCGCCGAACAGCGCCAGCAGCGTCGTCCGCGCGCGCCCGGCGATCTCTTCGCGCAGCGGCTGGATGGCGATGCGCCATCCCTGATTCGAATTGGGAAACTGTTGCGCCAGCCGTTCGGCGATCACGTTGAAATCGGCTTCGGCTTGCGCGACCGAGACGCCAGGTTTCAAGCTCCCCACGGCGTTTAGGAAATGCGCGCCGCGTCCGGCTTGCGGGCGCAGCGCCACCGGCCACCACGCGTCCACGCTCTCACCATGCGGCATCGAGCGGTAATCGCCGCCGACATGTTGAAGCCCCTGCGGCGCCACCCCGACGACCGTGAAAGGCTGTCCAGACAAGGTTACGACGCGACCAACAACGTTCGGATCGCCGTTGAAGCGCCTCTGCCATAAACCGTGGCTGAGAATCACCACTTGATTGTTGTCCGGCAGTTCGTCTTCGCGGCGGAACTCCCGCCCCAGCAGAGGCTGCGCGCCCAACAGCTCGAAGAACCCCGCCGACACCCGCAACGCGGCCAGGCGTTCCGGCTTATCATCCTGCGACAATTCCAAATCCTGCCGCGTGTAGAGCGCCAGACCGCTGAGCGTGGAGTTCTGGTCGCGGTAATCCTGAAAATTGCCGCCCGACATCGGGAACTTCGGCTGTGTACGGCTGCGCTCGAAGACGCGGATCAATCGCTCCGGCTCGCGGTAGGGCAGCGGTTTGAGTAACACGCCGTTGACGACGCTGAAAATGGCCGTGTTCGCGCCGATGCCGAGCGCCAGCGTCAGCACGGCAATCAACGTGAAGCTGGGATTCTTCAGAAGCATTCGCGCGCCGTAGCGCAGGTCTTGCCAGAAAGTTCGCATAGGTTTTCCTCGATTGTGGGTGATTGCCCAGAAGACTCGATCAGATAATGGAATTCAATCACCGTGCCATTCCGGCTGAGCCATAAACTGTTGAAATAATTGGCTTGTCGCCTGATCAAGGCTGGCTGGTCGCGGCGTCATTGTCCGTTCAGGGGAAACGCCAATCCCACTATCGAACAGCGCTGGACGGGTTGCCGGCGCTTAAATCAAATCAGGCGGCAGCGGGGCCGCTTCTTGAGATGCCGCGAGTTTCTCTCATTAGAGCGGTTATCAGATCAGTGTACGGATTTATTCTTCGTCGCGGAGCGACGGTTGAACTTAGACCGGCGTTTTAACGCCGGTGTCGAGTATTGGAGAAACCCTCAGTCGCGGAGCGACGGTTGAAGAATGCGAAGAAA
>DATCXQ010000385.1:0-10660 GCA_036565725.1 Blastocatellia bacterium | reverse complement strand
TGAGCCCGCAGAATCGTACAAAACTCGAACAGGTTTTAACCGAGGCGGGCGCGTTTGCTAAGGTCTCGAAGCAAGCGAAGAGTTGAGATTGAAAGCGGGAGCGGGGAAGGCTTAGATTCAAGCCGCCGATGGCCGCAGCTAAGTAACGCCTTGCGAGAAATCGTATGAAAGACGCGTTAGCGAGCGCGCTGATTGAGCGATTCGATAGACCCGATGTGAAGTCTATAGTCCTCATGGGGAGCCATGCGCGCGGAGACGCCGGCCCCTACAGTGATGTCGACCTGGCGCGGTTCATCAGTGAGCCTGGCGACCTCAAGGCGGAGACTCGCAGTTACCTTATTGACGGGTATTTAGTGGTCGTCAGTGACAGAGGGCCGGCGGAGGTCGAAAACTGGTTTTCCGCGCCGGAAGATGCAAGTAACGTTATCGGCGGCCTACGCTCCGCACGGTCTTTGCTCGATCGCGATCAAACCTTCGCACGTATTCAAGCGCGCGCTCTCTCCTTCGTCTGGGATGCGTCAATGCAACAGAAGGCCGACAATTGGGCGAGTCGCCAGATGGTCGGCTGGATCGAGGAAGTTCACAAGGGACTGGAGGGATTACGGCGCAACGACCTGGGACGCTTACTGAATGCGCGCCACGGTTGTTCCTGGGGGTTGTCGCGTGTTGTGCAAGTTCAACGCGGCGTGTTGTTGTCGGGCGACAACGCCTTCTACGATGAAGTGGCGTGCGCTGTGGGATGGGATTCGGAGTGGGTACGCCTCCGACGCATCGCTTTTGGTATAGTTGGGGAAAATGAGGTCGAGCCTTCGCTCCGGGAGCAGGTCACGGCAGGCCTACATTTGTATGTGGTCACAGCCAAGACGCTGGTTGGCGTTCTACGACCTGAAGACGAACCATTGGTGGCTGAAACAGTCCGTCTCATCAAACGGACGCTCAGCGCGTAGAGGCGCTCGGCGAAGGAATAACTTCATGCGCCTACAACTCAGCGGGCTTCAGAAAGTTGAGCCTATAGCGTGATGAGAGAGTTTTACGTCATAGCCTATCTGTTCTTCCCTTTGCTGGTTGGGTTGGCGCTTCATGGTTTCTGCATAAAGTACGACGCCCTGGCCTTTCTCTGTCGCCCTATTGACCGTGGGCGGAAATTTCGCGGGAAGCGGATATTCGGCGACAACAAAACTTATCGGGGCGTCGTGGTTGTAAGTTTAGGGACCGTGCTCGGGTTCGGGCTGCAATCGGTCCTTCTTCATCGAATCGCTTCGGTCAGAAGCGTAGAGTTGTTCGATTACGCGTTTTTCAAATCCGTGGCGCTGGGGGGGGCTGTAGGCGTCGCCGCGATGTTGAGCGAGTTGCCGAACAGCTTTATCAAGCGGCGGTTCGAGATCGCTCCAGGGCGCGCCGCCAAAGGATGGAAAGGAGTGATCTTCTACGTCTATGACCAGGTAGATTTTCTCCTCGGGTCGTGGCTGGTGTTGGCCATCGTGGTTCCGGTTACGGCTGGGCGAGTGCTGTTCTCAGCAGGTTTGCTCCTGGTCGCGCATCAGTTGATGTCGAGCGTCGGGTATGCGCTCGGTATGCGCAGGACGGCGAGGTGAAAGCGATAGAGGCTCCCGAACGAGATGGCTATTATTGACAGGTCGAAAGGAGCAAAAGATCATGCAAACCGTCAACATCGCCAAGCAAGGTTAACTGAAACCTACATCGGAAAGGAGTCACAAATGAATAAGCTTCTTATCGCCCCGATTCTGATTGTCTTTTGCATTGCCAACGCATATGCTCAGAAAGGCGCTGCTGAACCTGACTATTATCCGATGGGATATAACGGTGACACGTGGACTGGCGAGGTTACAGCCACTGACGACAGCAAGAGGGAGATCACACTCAGCTACAAGAAGAAGGATAAAGAGGAGACTTTTGTTGGCGCATTGGAAGAAGGCTATGCCGTCAAAATGAAAGATGGCAGTATGCGCGAACTGAAAGTTTCCGAGATTCCGACTGGGACGAGAATCAAGGTCTATTACATAACCAAAACAAAGAAGGATGCTTCAGGGGCTAAGACTAAGTTCAATCAGATAATCAAGATTCGCTTCTTGCCAAAAGAAGGCTGATTCGCCAGAAGCTTGACACGCAGAAAGGCGGCAGCAATCTACTGATGCCCTTCCGCGTGTTCCGTTTTTTCTGCGTATTCTGCGTTTTTCAGTTGCAGGCCTCGAACAATCCGGCCATTCCCTGTCCGCCGCCTATGCACATAGTCACGACGCCGTATTTGGCTTTGCGCCGACGCGCCTCGTTCGCAATCGTTCCGATCAGCCGCGAGCCGGTCATTCCGAAGGGGTGGCCGATTGAGATCGAGCCGCCGTTGACGTTGAGCTTCTCCTGATCAATGCCCAGTCGGTCGCGGCAATAGATGACCTGCACGGCGAAGGCTTCGTTCAATTCCCACAGGTCAATGTCTTCGACTTTCAGGCCGTGGCGCTTAAGCAGCTTCGGGACGGCGAAGACAGGGCCGATGCCCATCTCGTCAGGTTCGCATCCGGCGACGGCGAATCCGCGAAAGATCATCAACGGTTTGACGCCGAGTTTTTCAGCTCGTTCGCGCGACATCAACAATGTCGCCGAAGCGCCGTCGGAGAGCTGCGACGAATTGCCCGCCGTGACCGTCCCTTGTCCGCTCGCCATGTCGAAATGCGGTTTGAGCGCGAGCAGTCCTTCGAGCGTCGTGTCGGGGCGGTTGCATTCGTCGCCTTCCAGATAGTGCTCTTCCTGACCTGTGATCTCGCCGGCCTTCTTGTCCACGATTCCGCGCGTGACCTGCATCGGCGCGATCTCGGCTTTGAAGAATCCTTCGGCCTGCGCGCGCGCCGTACGCTGTTGGCTCGAGAGCGAGTATTGGTCCTGAGTCTCGCGGCCGATCTTGTATCGCTTGGCGACGACTTCGGCGGTGTCGCCCATCACCATATAAATTCCGGGGTGATGCTCTTGAATCCACGGATTGGGTTTGGTGTCGCGGCCCATCATCGTAATGCTTTCGACGCCGCCGCCGATTGCGACCTCGACGCCTTCGTTGATGATCTGATGGGCGGCCATCGCCACGGCCTGCAGCCCTGAAGAGCAGAAGCGGTTAACTGTGACCCCGGCGACCGTGACCGGTAAACCCGCGAGCAAGGCGGCGACGCGGGCGATGTTCGACCCCTGAACGCCCGCCGGATAGCCGCAGCCGGCGACCACTTCCTCGACCTCCGAATGGTCGACCTGCGGCGTTTTGCGCAACGTGTCTTTGATGCAGTGCGCGAGTTGATCGTCAGAGCGCGTCAGGTTGAGCGAACCGCGAAACGATTTCGCCAACGGCGTGCGGGAACTTGCGACAACGACTGCTTCTCTCATGGGGTTTCCTTTCCGTCTATTCTGGGTTTGAGATGTATAAAGAATATTAGCCACAGAGGCCACAGAGAGCACAGAGGAGTAGTGACACCTCCGTGTCCTCTGTGTGCTCTGTGGCTAATCATGCATATGAAAAACGCTGCGAATCATTGTCTCGTCACGAACCGGCTGCGGCTCTTCAACCGCTCGACGATGGGGGCCGGGGCCTTTTCCGGCGAGCCTGCGTCAAAGGGCGGCTGCGGATCGTACTCGATGCCCAACTGAATCGTCTGCGCCGGGTCGTCACCGCATTCCCTGGCTACGAGAGTCAGAGCCATATCAATCCCGGCTGAAACTCCGGCGGCGGTGATGATTTTCCCCTCAATCACTACGCGGTCAGAAACGGCCTCGGCCCCGAGCGAGCGCAGCGCGTCGTAAGCCAACCAGTGGCTCGCGGCTTTCAATCCTTTGAGCAGTCCCGCCGCGCCCAGAACCAGCGAGCCTGTGCAAACCGAAGTCGTCCACTTCGAGGTCTCGTGCGCCTGACGGATCCAATTCAATATCGGCTCGTCGTCCATCAACGCCGCCTGCCCCGGCCCGCCGGGTACGACGACGATGTCCGGCGACGGAACCTGGTCGAGCGTGTAATCGGCGACCAGCGCCAGGCTGCCGACGTCAGTGCGCTTCGGCCCCGGTTCCTTCGCGACGAATTTCACCGAGGCGCCGGGAATGCGGCTCAAGACTTCGTAAGGGCCGACGGCGTCGAGCGCGGTCAAACGATCAAATAGTAAAATGGCGATTTCCATTACGGCGCTTCCTCGAAAAATTAGCTCGTAGTCCCGCCTTTAGGCGGAAGGATTTGGCATCGCGGAATGGATCTTTTGCCGCCCCTTCCGCCTAAAGGCGGGACTACGAACTGTGTAAGGCAAACCGCCAGTCTGCCCTACCCTAACTGTCCCTGTGAATCCAGCGCATCAGCAATTTGTGCGGCCCGTTTTGGGCGTACGCCTCGAATCCGTATCGTTTGTACAAAGAAACCGCCGGGTTGTTGCGCAGAACCTGCAAAGTGAGTGGTTTTCCGGCTTCGAGGGCTTTCCGCTGGCAATGCTCGATCAGCGCGCCGCCCAGTCCCTGCCGCTGCGCCTCAGGCAGAATCGCCATCCACACAAGATGCATCTGATCGCCCCAATCGGCCAGAGTAAGAACCCCGACCGGTTTTTCATCGATCAAGACGATCTCTCCTCGCAAGGATTCGGCGGCGTAACCGCGCTGAGTCTCTTCGTCCCAGCCGTATGATTGGCTGACGGCCTCTTTCATCGTTGCGACGCGAAGTCGCCAGATGAAGTCCATGTCGGCCTCTTCAGCCTTTCGTAGCCGGAAGGTCATTTCCCCTTGTCGAAATCGGCGAAGGTCTTGCCCTCCTCGGCCAGTCGCTTCAACAACGGCGCAGGCTCCCACAACTCCCCGTGCTCTTCGTGGAATTGGTTGACGCGCTCGTACACTTTCTTCAAGCCGACGGTGTCCCCGTACCACATCGGGCCGCCGCGCCACGCCGGGTAGCCGTAGCCGTTGATGTAGATGATGTCTATGTCAACGGCCCGCAGGGCGATGCCTTCTTCCAAAATCTTCGCGCCTTCGTTGATCAAGGCGTACTGCGTGCGTTCGATGATTTCTTCTTCGGTGATCGCGCGGCGCTTGACGCCTTGCTCGGCCGCGACCTGCTCGATCAACGCATCGACTTCCGGGTCGGGAATCCGGTTGCGATTCTCGTCGTATTTGTACCAGCCCGCGCCGGTCTTCTGGCCGTAGCGCCCCATCTCGCACAAACGATCCGCGACCTTCGGATAGCGCACGCCGGGCTTTTGCAGATGGGCGTGCTCTTTGCGAATGCGCCACCCTACGTCGAGTCCCGCCAGGTCGCCCACGGCGAGCGGCCCCATCGCCATCCCGAATTTGTAAAGCGCGCCGTCGACGTCCTGCGGAGCGGCGCCTTCTTCGACCAGGAATTGCGCCTCGCGGCCGTATTGATGCAGCATCCGGTTGCCGACGAAGCCGTAGCAATTGCCCACTAGCGCGCCGACCTTCTTCAACCGCTTCGACAGCGCCATCGAGGTCGCGACAACTTCTTTGCTAGTCGCCTTGCCACGAACGATTTCTAGCAAGCGCATGACGTTCGCCGGACTGAAGTAATGATGGCCGATGACGAATTCGGGGCGCGACGTGGCCGACGCGATTTCATCAATGTTCAACGTCGAGGTGTTAGAAGCCAGAATCGCGCCGCGCTTGGCGATTTTGTCGAGTTCGCCGAAGACTTGCTTCTTCAACTCCATCCCTTCGAAGACGGCCTCGGTGATGATGTCGGCCTCTTCAAAGCCGTCGTAGCCGAGTTGCGGCTTGATCAACGCCATTCGCTGATTCATCACTTCCTGCGTGAAGCGGCCTTTCTTGACGGAGTTCTCGTAGTTTTTGCGGATCGTCGCCATCCCGCGATCCAATGCCTCCTGCGTCAGCTCTCTGACGATGACCGGAATGCCGGCGTTGGCGTAATTCATCGCGATGCCGCCGCCCATCGTTCCCGCGCCGATGATCGCCGCTTTTTTAATCTCGAAAACTTCCGTATCTTTCGGCACATCTGGAATCTTCGCGACCTCGCGCTCGCCGAAGAAGACGTGGATCATGGCCTTCGATTGATCGGAGAAGAGGCATTGTTGGAACAGTTCCGCCTCGCGCGCGCAGCCTTCCTCGAACGAGAGTTTCGTCGCGGCTTCGACGGCGTCAATCGCGGCCATCGGCGCCAGCATCCCGCGCGCGGTCTTTTGGGCCTGGGCGCGAGCGGCTTCGAAGACGGCGGCGTTCGTCGCCTCGTCGCCGATTTTGTCGTTGCGCTCGCGCGTCTTCGGCGGCCTTTCGCCGGCGGCGATCTTTTCGCGCAGGAAGGCGACCGCGCCCTGCAACAAGTCGCCCTCGACGATCCGGTCGACGATTCCAAGCTCCAAGGCTTCTTTCGCGCCGATCGGATTGCCGTCGGCGCACATCTGCGTGGCCTTGACGACGCCGGCCAATCGCGGCAACCGCTGCGTGCCAGCCGCGCCGGGAATTATGCCCAGCTTGACTTCTGGCTGGCCGACTTGGGCCGACGGAGCGGCGACGCGGTAATGAAACCCCATCGCGGTCTCCAATCCGCCGCCGAACGCCGTGCCATGAATCGCGGCCACCATCGGCTTCGGACAATCTTCAATCGCCTTTATCACTTCCAGAAAGTTGAGATCCCTTTTGCGCTGACCTGAAGTGATCTTGCCGAACTCTTTGATGTCGGCGCCGGCGATGAACGTCCGGCCCGCGCCGATTAAGATCCCGCCTTTGATCGAATCGTCGTTTTTGATCTGCTCGACGGCCGCGGCGATGCCCTCGGGCACGCCGGGGCTGAGCGCGTTTACCGGGGGGTTGTTGACTGTGATGACGCCGATTTCGCCGTCGCGGGTTAAAGACACTAATTCGCTCATTAATTGCACTCCTCTCAATGAAAATAATCGCCGGGTCTTTTAGGATAAGAGTACTTACCGATCGGTAGGTTACGACCCATGCGCCGGCGCCGTCAAGACCGGCGATGTGAAAGACCGAGCCGACGCCCGACTGCTCGACGCCGGCGAACGCGCCGTCTTCAACATTTCCGCCTTACGCCTCGAAAAGAAGCTTTCGGCGTAACAGGACCGCCTCAGTTCGGGCAGTGATTCAATTTCGACTTTTCGATGAGGACGGCGCCGAAGACGGGCGCTTTCTCGGCTTCGCAGCTTTCCCGGCCTGGCCCCGCTGCGCGGGGCGATGGAGTATAACGGTCTCGTTGGGGGAGACCATGTCGTAGCTGATGCCGCGCCAGACGACGCGCGTCGTCCTTGCCGACGCGATGACGTTGAATAGATAGACCAGCGAGACGATAGGCCCTAGCGACAGGTAAGCCAGCCATTTTATTCCGTGTCCGGCTGGCAGTAGCCGAGCCGCCGCGAACGCGCGCATAGCGCCCGTGACCGCGCCGAACAGAAAGACGCCAGCGAGCAAGGACGCGAGCAATCGATTCGGGGTTCCGGTCACGAAGGAGGTCGTCAGCCAGAGTAGGCCGCCCCAGAATGCCAGGTTGAAAAGCCCGTGGGAGAAGCATGCGAGGCGCCAGACGCTCGGCGAGTAGACACGAGTGATCCGCATCTGCCGCGTCGTGAATTCGAGCAGGTCTTTGACCGTCACATCCGATTGCGACGCGACCAGGCATTGGGGCACGAACTTTATACGCTGCCCGCGCTCGCGGACCGCCGAGGTCAGAGCGTAGTCGTCGCTGAGCGCTCCTTGCCAGCGGTCTTTGACTCCGATCCCGTCGAAATTTTCGCGGAGAATCGCCGTCGAGCCTCCCCAGGCGAATCCGGAACGCTCGCCGAGCAAGGCCAGGGCGCTCGAGTTCCATACCGAAAGCAGAATCGAAGCGAAACTCCGCGCCGGGTCGCGCCATTCGTTCGAGGGCAGGTACCATCGATAACCCGTCGTCGCCCCGACTCGCCGGTCGCCGAGCGGCGCGACCAGTTCGGCGAGCCAATTGCGCGCAGCTAGCATGTCGGAATCGGCGAAGACCAGCGCCTCGACGCGGCGGTCGATGGAGTTAAGCGTATCGAGCGCCACGAGCAGGTTGTGGACTTTCTGCCCCTTATTCTTGGCCTCGCCGGCCACGACCATCCAAGTCGGTGGGGTCAGCCGGCGGCGTTGTTTGAGCAGACGCGTGAGGACGCCGTGCGCCGGATCGCTCTCGCTCTCGGTGACGAAGATGACCTCATAATCGCGATAATCCTGTGTCAGGATAGCCTGGACGTTCTCTTCAAAACCTTGTTCGAGTCCCCGGCAGGGAACGATCACCACGGCCTTGGGTTGATAGCGCGTCTGTCGCGCCGCGCGCCGGCCCAGCGCGTAGCGCGTGAAACGCGCCGTCGCAATGAGCGCCAGGAGGCTCTGTATGAAGAGAAGGGAGCAGAAAATATTTAAGAATGTGTCCATAGACGGTCAGCGTAGTCCGTGCCTAAGTGGAGTAGCCAATCGTGGGACAGATTTTTGGTCTGTCCGTAATATGAATTGTGAGCGGATAGGTAGATGGTCTGCGGAAAAATAAATGTGACAACCGTCTTCTCGGCCCCGGCAGCGACCGGGGTGAATTCAGCCTTGCGTTCATAGCATCTGAAAAAATAATGCAACCAACTTTTTCCCGGTCGCTGCCGCGACTGAGGCGTTGTTGCGTTTATTTTTCAAAGACCATCAACCCACGGCTAAATTCACCCCCGCCGCTACGCGACTAAGGAAGTGCGCCTTTCATGCAAAAGAACTGGTTGATGACAAGGCTTTGAAAAGGCGGGCTAGGCCCGAGTCGCCACTGGCGCGGCGGAAGAATTGTTGTCACATTTGTTTTTCAAAGACCATAAGTGCTCTGTAAACAAAGTTATTTGGCGTTTGTTTAAATCAGACCACGTGAGATCGGTACAGTACCGCGCGCGTAAGCAAGCGGCTGACTTATGAGACGGCCGCTTGCTTACGCGCGGTATTGTACCAATCTTGATTGCTCTGGATTAAATAAACACCAAAAATTTAGTTAACGCTGTAATAAGTTTGTCTCACTCGGGGTTATTGGGCGTTCGCCGCTTTGCTCGATTGTGTCTCCGCGATTTTTCGTTCGATCATCTCGACGATGCGTGGGGGCGGTTCGTCGGTGAGAGCCAGCCGCTTCGCTTCGATGACTAGGGCTGCCAGGGCCTGAGCCTGATCGCGGAAGCGCGAATCGCGGGCGATCAGGTCTTCGATGACGCGGCGTTCACGCTCCGCGCGCGGCACGCCCTCGCTCAAGCCGGCCGCGACGGCGTATTCGACGGGCACCGTCTGGTTCTTCATCATTACTAGCAGTGGGTTGAATTCCTTTTTGATCTCTTCGCGCAATCGGTTGATCTCGAGCAGCGACGATTTGAATCCCAGGCGTCCGCGCAGCGTGAGTTCTATGACCGGCGCCTCGCCGGCGGCTTGGGCTCCACTGCTGGTCCCAGCGTCGGCAATAGTGTCGTATGGATTGTGCGGGGTGACTTCACGGCGGAGCTGGGAGAAGAGGGTTTCGCGCAACTCCTCGGGAGTCGGGCAGTCGCTCACGTCGAAGCTCAGCCGCAGCACGGGTCGCTGATGATAATCGCGCACCAGGCGGGCGGTGTGATTGCCGTCCGAGACCTCGACCAGGTAGGCGCCGCGGACGTTCGCGTATTCGTCGACGCTGCAGGCTTCGAGCGACCCCGGGTTGTAAACCCAGCCGTCGATCTCGAAGTTCTTGTGGGTGTGGCCGAGCGCCAGGTAGTCGACGTAAGACCTGAGCTTGTTGATCTCCGCCACGGGCAGCGCGGGAATCGGGCGATTGATCTGCCCCTCGACGTCGGTGTGCAGCATCATCACGTTGAAATGGCGCGAGCTGTGATGTTCGCGTAGTTGCTCGATCAGGGCCGGGAGCGATTTGCCGACTGTAGAGCCATACCAGATGGAGCCGAATATGCGGACACCTTCGATGTCTATGTACGACCCCTCGCGCTTCTTATCGTCCCAGGGGACGAGGTTGACGGCGCCGTCGTTGTATACCGGTTCGAGCAGCCTGAGGTATCCCCATTGCGAAAGGCTCCGCAGCCAACTGAATTTGCTTTCGGACTCATGGCAATCATGGTTGCCTTCGATCGCGATGACCGGGATCTTGGCTTCGCGCAACCTGCTCAGGCAGTACATGGCCTGATTCATCGCCTGCGGCTCGACTTTGCGCGCGTCGAAGAAGTCGCCTGCAATCAGCACGAACGACACCTCCTCGGCTAGCGCGTAACGTTCGATGCAATCGCGCCAGGCATAGAAGAAGTCTCGCGCGCGGTCTTCTGAGCGGTAGCGGCGAATTCCCAAATGGATGTCTGCAATGTGGAGAAATTTGACCATGAGTCTGGCGAGTATAGCATATATACAGCAATAGGCTGCCAGAAACCCGAAGGTAGCTGACAGCCTTATGTTGCTGGGGTGAGGACCCACTTTGCGCCACCGCGCTTCCAGCGGGAACTTCTTATCCCCCGGATTTCGGTATTATTAAGAGAGGCGCGTTATAAATGGAAAAAGTGGCGATTGGATTTTGGCTGTTCAACACAAATAATAACTGCCCCAACAAATGTTGAGGTCGGCTCGCAAGTCACATCGCCCGGTGTGCCCCGTTCCCCAAGCGATGTGACTCGCGAACCGAAACTGTAAAAACTCTAGAATTGCTGTA
>DATCXQ010000708.1:0-10439 GCA_036565725.1 Blastocatellia bacterium | reverse complement strand
GGCCCCTTCAAGATCGTCAACAACTACCTAGAGGGCGCCGGGGAGAACTTCATCCTCGGCGGCGCCGACCCACGCATCCAGAACCTGATACCGTCCGACGTCGAGTTCCGTCGCAACCACGTCGCGAAGCCTTTGAAATGGAAACTGGGCCACCCCTCTTACGCCGGGATCAAGTGGTCTGTGAAGAACCTCTTCGAGTTGAAGAACGCGCAGCGCGTGCTGATCGAGTCGAACGTCTTCGAGTACAACTGGGCCGAGAGCCAGAACGGTTTCGCGATCCTGTTCACGCCGCGCAACCAGAACGGGCAGTCGCCGTGGTCCGTGGTGCAGGACGTGACCTTCGCCGACAACACGCTGAGGCATTCCGGGGGCGGGTTCAACATCGCGGGGCCGGACAACGTGGCGGGAGTTAGCCAGCCGTCGCGCCGGATACTGATCAGGAATAACCTGATCGAAGACATTGACGGCAAGGCGTGGGGCGGCGCCGGGAAGCTGTTCCAGATAATCAGCGGGGCTGAGTACGTGACGATAGACCACAACACGGGATTTGCAACCGGCAATATCATGTCGACGGACTCGACGCAGGGATTGAATGTGGGGCTGACCTTCACAAACAACATCGTGGCGCACAACGCCTACGGGGTGATCGGGACTGATACGGGAACAGGTTTGTCGACGCTCCGCAGGTGGTGGAGGTCTTACGTGTTCAAGAAAAACGTGATTGTCGGAGGGCAGGCGTCGAATTACCCGCCGGATAATTATTTCATCAACGCGTTCAGCGAAGTCGGGTTCGTGGACATGGCGAAGGGAGATTATCAGCTCTCTTCATCCAGTTCATATCGGAACGCCGGCGCCGACGGCAAAAACATAGGGTGCAACCTTAACAACACATATCGATGAAAAGAATAAATATTGAGGTCGAAGAAGGCTCTGACGCCTTAACCAGGTTGCGGGTGGAATGGCAGGCGATGTTTTGCGCATCCGGCGCTCCCCCTTTTCTCTCCTGGGAGTGGCTATCAACCTGGCGCAAATGGTTCGGGCAGGAGAAACACCCCTTACTGCTCTGCGCGAGAGAGAATGGAAATCTGATCGCGCTGCTGCCGTTGTGCGCCGAGAAGAGACAGTCATCGCGCTTTTCGCCGGGGCTGATGCGGATGTCGTTTATGGGCGAAACGTATGGCGCGTCCGATTATCTGGACATTTTGGCTTTGCCCGGGTTCAAACAGAAGAGCGCCGACATATTCATAGATTACCTTGCGCTGCCGCGCTCTTTCGACCTGCTCGAACTCGAGGGAATGGCCGCCGATTCCTACACCCTGCAATCGCTGACCAGACGCTTCGCCAACGACGGAAGGTTCAGGTACAGGATCATCCCGCAATACATCTGCCCGAGGATGTCGCTTGACGCCAGGTGGGAAGACCTGCTCGAACGTTCTCGGCGCTCGGACTATTTCAAACGCTGCCTGAGGCGCCTGAACAAGATCGCGAGCTTCGAATTCAGGGTGATCTCCGACGTCAACGAAATCCCCGCCGCCTTCGAACGACTCCTGGCGCTTCACGTCGGGCGGTGGGTCAACCGAGGGGGGTCATCAGCCGTCAGGACTGCGGAGCAGAAAGGCTTCACGTTTGAAGTCGCCGCCGAGCTGGCCCGCGCTGGCATGACTCGCTTCGAAGAGATCTGGCTGGAAGGCGAATGCCGCGCGTCGCTCTTCGGCTTTGAGTCCGGAGATTGTTACTACTTTTTTCTTTCAGGCTTCGATCAGGCATGGTCGAAATACAGCCTCGGTTTCACGCTGCTCTGGTTGTCAATTCGCGAAGCCTCGTGGCGGGGGTTGAAGATGTACGACTTTCTGCGCGGGGACGAAAATTACAAGTTCGACTGGGCGGATAGTCCGCGCATGACCGTTACCGCCCAGGTCGCGTCAGACAGCCGGGCCGCCAGGTGGCACGTCGCCCAGGAGTATACGAGGGACGTCGCGCGGGCGATCCTCCCCAATTGGGCAAAGACAGGATTACGCCACATGCGACAACAATCCGCGCCATCCCCTTCCAACCCGACGCCCCCCGCGCCAGAAATAATCAAAGGGAGTGAGATGGAAGCGTCAAGAGCCTCCGCCGGCCAAGCAATGGGGAGTTGAATAAAGAAATGCGATCCGTCGAGCCGGACTTTCTGACAAAATTGAAATGGTCACTGCCGTGGCTCAGCCATTATCCGCTGTGGCGCGCAGGGACGACGCTGCGCTCTTTCGCCGAGATAAGAAAAAAACCTCGGGAGGGTTCTGAATAGGACCCAAGGGACTTATATGACTTATGGGGCATATGGGATGTCTCACAAGTCCTATGAGTTCCATAGGCCCCATAAGTCCGATTGGAAAACATGGAATACGAATCAACAGAAGCGCGCCGGGTTTTATTCATCTCTTATTCGTTTCCTCCGAACATGGAGATGGGCGCGTACACATGCGCGCAAATCGCGCGATACCTTCCGCTCTACGGATGGGAGCCTGTTGTGCTGACCGTCAAAGAGAAATACGTCGATGATTCACCCCTCAACCACAATGGCGCGGATCGCGCGAGCGGCTCCGACCTGGTCATCAGAACGCATAAACTCCCGCATGTCTCAGACATTTATCGCCGATTCAAATCGAAGATAGGAAATCTTACGAATGCGGAATGCGGAATGCGGAATGCGGAATGCGAATCGAGAATCGAGGGTCGAGAGTCGAGGATCGAGAATCGCGATCTTCAATCCGCAATCAGAAATCAAGAATCAGAAATCAGAAAATCCGCATTCCGCATTCCGCATTCCGCATTCCGTAATCTCCGCGGCCTATTGCTTTCATTCTCGAGCGTGCCCGACAAATACAACGGCTGGTTGATCCCGGCGGTGGCAGCCGGGTTGCGGGCCGTCAGACAAACGAGGATCAAACTGATCTATTCGTCGGCGCCATACTTCACCTCACATCTGGCCGGCTACTGGCTCGCGCTTCTGACAGGCTTGCCATGGGTGGCGCATTTCCGCGACCCGTGGGTCACGGGGCTGCGCGAGGAGTACCGCCCCGGCAACAAAATTTGTTTCGGGATCAACCGCGCGTTGGAGCGAATGACGGTCTCCCGCGCCGACGCCGTGGTTTGCGTCACCGAAGAGCACGCGGCGTTGATGCGCGCGGTTTACGACGAAATGGCCGCCTCCAAATTCGCCGTCGTGATGAACGGCTTCGACGGCCTTGAATGGCAAGAGGCTATCGAATCGCTCCCTACGGCAGAGCGGTTCGCCGCCGGCGCGCCGCGAAAGTTCCGCGTCACTTACGCCGGAAATCTTTATATGAAACGCAACCCGTCGCCTCTCTTCCGCGCGCTGCGTACGCTGATCGATCGCGGAGAAATTGCGCGCGATGAAGTGAGCGTAGAATTAATCGGGTCGTGCGAATCGAGTGAAGGCCGCGGCATGGCGGATCTCGTCTCAGAGGCGGGGATAGAGGGGTGTGTTGAAATGAGAGGCAAGCTCAGCCACTCCGAGACCTTGCGCCATCTGCTGCAATCCGACCTGCTGCTGCTGCTCGCCGAAGAACTGGTCGTCCAGATACCCGGCAAAACTTTCGAGTACCTGAAAACGCGACGCCCAATCCTCGCGCTGGCCTGCGAGGGCGCAGTGGCAAGACTGCTGCGGCGGACCGGAGGCGCCTGGGTGGTCAACCCGAATGACCAGCCCGGCGTCATCAACGCGGTGCGCGAATGCTACCGGCTCTGGAAATGCGGTCAGCCAGGCCCCGCGCCTGACCCGCGAATCGTCGAGAGTTTCGACCGCCGCAGGACGACGGCGCGGATCGCCGATTTACTGGACTTTCTCGCGTTATGAAAATAGCCACAGAGCCACAGGCCACAGAGAGGGGGAGACGGAGAGAAAGAGAGAGGGAAAGATGGGGAGACGGAGCGCCGCTTTTGCTCTCTGTCTCCCTCCCTCTCTCCTCCTCTCTGTGGCTCTGTGGCTCTGTGGCCAATAGTCTTCATACAGTTGTGATGAACCATATACGCAGATTGACCGGAGAAGACATACCCGCGGTCGCGGCTCTGTTCCACAAGGTCCACCTTGCCAACGACGCCTCGACTCCGAAATCTTCCCTGGCCGCCATAAGCGCGGAATTCGAGGAGATATTTCTCCGCAATCCATGGCGGGATGAAAATCCGCATTCGCTGGTTTGCGTAGACGGGAATGGCGCGATATTGGGCTTCATCGGCGTTACGCCTCGAAAGATGAACATAAAAGGGCGGCCCGTCGTCGCGGCGGTGAGCGCGCACCTGATGCTTGACCCCGGGGGCCGGACGGAGTTGGCGGGCATGCGGCTTCTACAAAGATTCCTCTCCGGCCCGCAGGAGCTTTCCATAGCCGATTTCGCCAACGACATCGGACGAAAAGTCTGGGACAGGCTCGGCGGAAAGTTGTCTCATATTCAAAGCCTTCAGTGGGTGAAATTGCTTCGCCCCGGCGCGTACGCCATGTCGTCGGTCGAGGGGAAGTTCCGCTCATTGCGACGATTTTCGCCTGTCACGCGCCAGCTCTGTAGATTGTCCGACGCGCTGCTGGCGCGAATGGCGCCGGGCCGCTTTCGCTTTTCAGACTCGGACCTGATCTCAACAGAGCTTGATGATGAAACCCTGCTCGCGCTCATTTCGCGGTTCAGCGCTCTTAACTCTCTGCGCCCCGAATACGACCTGCTCTCCCTGTCATGGCTGATCAAGCGGGCCGAGAAAATCAACCGCCGGGGAGATTTGCGCAAGGTCGCGCTTCGAGACGCTTCAGGCGCAATCGCCGGCTGGTATCTCTATTACCTGAATTCCGGCGGGTCGAGCGAGGTTTTACAGTTGTGCGCGCACGCGGCTTCGGTCGGCGCGGTGCTCGACCACCTCTTCCATCATGCCTGGAGTAATGGGTCGGCGCTGATCTCCGGAAGATTGGAACCGCAATTGCTGCCCGCGCTCTCCGGAAGGAAATGTTATCTGAATTGCGGGCCTCCCTGGGTAATGATCCATGCGCGCAACCTTGAAATATTGCATGCCGTCGAGCGCGGCGACGTTTTTTTATCCAAACTCGATGGCGAATGGTGTACGAGCTATCGAGCTTAACGGCGCCGCGCGTAAGCAAGCGGCTGACCGAGGGGACGGCCGCTAGTAAATCCCCGTCTTGAGTTGAAACAGAAGAGGCCCAACCACGGGGATAACGGGCTCCCCGTGGTTCTTTTTGCTCAACCCTAGACGGGTGTTAAGCAAGCGCGGCGCGCCATACCGGCGCCGCTCGCGTTAAATGAAGCCGAACGGAACTATCCGGCGCCTCCATACTCAATCACGGATTGAATGGACGGATTCCTGCGCCGGCCCCTTCGACAGTGTGTTCAATCGCCTTTGGCTGTCTCAGCAGATGATCCGGGACGCAATCGCCCCCACAGGCATAGCGCCCGGCGCCTGATTGTTTCGATGATCCTGTTGTTGAAATGACTCAACGGCAAGATCGATCGCCACAAAGGATGAACCCTGATTAGGGAGGCCGGAATGGCAGATGAATATGTGACCAGAAGATCGGTTCTCGACGCTTCCGCGTCGCGCCGTCCGAATCCGGCTCGGCAGGCAATAGCGCCGCTCCCGGTCGCCGGCGGCAGGACGAACAAAACCGGATTGTCGGTCATGGTAGTCGAGAAATTGGCCGACTTAGAGCCGTATATCTCCGCCTGGGAGGACCTGGTCGACGCCGCGATCGAACCGAACGTGTTTTACGAGCCGTGGATGTTGATGCCCGCGATCCGCGCAGTCGGCGCGGGCCGGAGTGTCCTGTTCGCGCTCATTCTGGCCCCGAACCCGGCGCGCCCGCTCGGGCCGCCTATTTTGGCCGGCCTCTTCCCGCTCGAACTGCAGAGTCAGTATCAAGGGCTGGGTCGAAAACTCCCATTCAAATCTCTCCGTCTTCTTGGACACAAGTATTGCTTCTTATGTACGCCGCTGATCCGGGCGGGGTACGGCCGTGAAGCGCTCGCCGCATTCTTCGACTGGCTGGCCGCCGGCGCTCACGGTTGTTCGACGATGGAATTCGCATTCATCGCCGGGGAGGGGCCCTTCCACAACTTGCTGATTGATTACTTCGACCGACATGCAAAGCTGAATTACGTCACATCGCGCTTTATGCGCGCGATGCTTCGGCCCGCGAGTGACGTCGAGACATATATGCTCACGGCGTTCCACGGCCAGCAGCGCCACGAATTAAGGCGCCACGAAAGGCGATTGTCAGAAGCAGGCCGGGTCGAATACCTGGCGCTCGGACCCGGCGACGACGTCGCCGCATGGATAGAGGAGTTCCTGCGGATCGAGGCGATCAGTTGGAAAGGGATTGGAGGGCGCGCGCTCATCTGTGACAAAGCCGAACTCAAGTATTTCGTCGAGATCGCCACCGAGGCGTTCCGGCGCGGGCAACTGATGATGCTCGCGCTCCATGTCGACGGCCGCCCAATCGCCCACAAGCTCAACTTCCTCTCCGGCCCCGGGTCATTCGCTTTCAAGATCGCCTTCGACGAGGAGTACGCGCGCTACTCGCCGGGCGTGCTCCTGGAATGGGAAAACATCCGCAGGCTGCACGCGCAATCGAAGGTCAAGTGGATGGACTCTTGCGCCGACCCTTCTCACCCGATGTTCGATCGTCTGTTGGCGGACCGCCGCACAATCCAAGATGTGGTGGTCGGCGTGGGGAGTCTTCTGGGAGATTGGGTTGTCGCGACGACTCCGCTGTTGAGGCTGCTGAAGCGCAACCTGCGTTGGAAACCGAGAGATTGATATTGATGAAGATTATCGTGCTCGACGGAAACGAAAATCAGGCGGTCGCCTGTGTACGGTCGCTGGCGCGGGCCGGGCATCAGGTCGTTGTCGGCGCGCCGACCGCATGGTCGAAAGCCGGATGGTCTCGTTATTGCGAAAGGACTTTCGTCTACCCCGCGCCGGACATCTCGGAGTTCGTCGAGCGCATAGTTCAAGAGGCTCGGCGTGAGCCTGGCGCGTTAGTAATGCCGATGACCGAGCGGACGACGCTGCCGCTCTCGGCCGAGCGCGAGCGAGTCTTCGCTGCGGGAGGCCGTCTGGCGCTGCCCACTCATGAGACCGTGTTACGCGCCTTCGACAAACGGCAAACGACGCGGCTGGCCTCGGATCTGGGCATAACCGTCCCGCGCACGGCGCAGATTGCGGGGCCCGACCAGGTCGAGGAGGCCGTTCGAATTGTCGGCCTTCCGGCGGTTCTCAAGCCTTGCAGTTCCGAAGTAGTCACCGCATCCGGGAAGATCCGCGAGACCGGGGCCCCGTCTTTCGCGCGAACCCGCGATGAATTCGTCGCGGCCTGCGACGCGATGCGCCGGCGCTGTCACACGGTCATCGCGCAGGAGTTCGTTTCCGGGCGCGGCGAAGGTTACTTCGCATTGATGCGCGATGGGGCGCCGCGGGCGGAATTTGCGCACCGCCGAATTCGCGACGTGCGGCCTACGGGGTCGGGTAGCGCGGTCCGCGAGAGCGCGATGCCCGACGAGGAATTGAGAAGAGCAGGGCTCGCGATTCTGCGCGCGCTCAACTGGCATGGCGTCGCGATGGTCGAATTCCTGCGCAGGCCCGACGGCGCGCTGGTTTTCATGGAAGTAAATGGCCGGTTCTGGAATTCGCTGCCGCTGGCGGTCTACGCGGGCGCCGATTTCCCGGCGATGTTGGCGGAGATGGCGGAACACGGCGACGTGAAGGCCGCGCCGCCTTACCGCGCGGGCGTTCGCTGCCGCTGGCTGCTCGGAGATTTCCGGCGACTGGTCGAGGTCTGGCGCGGCGCGCCGGCCGGGTTTCCCGGCGATTTCCCGACGAGATGGCGCGCCCTATTCGACTTCCTGAGACCCATGCCCGGCGTAAGGCACGACAATTTCATGTTATGCGATCCGCTGCCCGAGTTGGGCGACTGGCTGGATTTCGCGCTGCGACGGCTGCCGGCGAGACTCGGACAGTCGCCAAATGAAAATATGGGGAGCGGGGAGTGGGAAGTGGGAAGTGGGGACAGGAAATAACTCCCCATTCCCCACTCCCGATGTTCCTCGGAGGGGTTTTATGCTCAAAGGAGCGATTCATCTGCACAGTGTCTACTCCGACGGCGAGTTCACGCTGGCGGAATTGCGCGAGGCGCTCGTCGCCGACGGGCTCTCTTTCGCCTGCATGACGGATCACGCCGAATATTTCGATCGCCTGATGGCGCGCGACTACGTCGCCGAGTGCGCCTCGCTATCGGACGACCGTTTCCGATTCATACCCGGCTTCGAGTACTCGTGTTACGAGGGAATGCATGTGTTAGGTCTGGGAGTGACGGAGGTCGCCCAAACGCAGGACCCGCAGAAAGTCATCAAGCTTATCGACCGACACGACGGCGTCTCGATCATCGCGCACCCGAAGGACGAGTGCTTCGAGTGGATCGAAACATTCTGCGAATTGCCGGACGGGATCGAGACCTGGAACTCGAAATATGACGGCCGCTACGCGCCGCGCGTCGCCACATTCCAACTGCTCGAACGCTTGCGGCGGCGACAACCCGGGATGCGCGCCTATTACGGCGTAGACCTGCATTGGCGCCGCCAACACCGTGGCCTGCTCAACCTTGTCAGATGCCAGTCGAATTCGCTCGAAGAGATTCTTGGCGCCTTCGCGCGAGGCGATTATCAAGGCGTCAAGGATGATTTGGCTCTGCCACCCGACGGCCGATTGTCTGAATCGCTGCTGGCGTCGTTCCAGGTGGCTCACGCGCGCTCCGCCCGTATGCGGCGGTCGGTCAAAATGGTAAAGCAGGCGCTCAAAAGATGCGGCGTCAGTGTGCCTGCGCCACTCAAAGCGCAGTTGCGTCGTATTTTTTAAATTCCTGGGAATGGGACTTATAGGACCTATAGGTCCCCCGGGTCCCATCTTGACAGTAATGGAATTGATCTCGCTGATATACCACGACGCAATCGAAGGCGGCGCGAACGAATCGAGCGGTTTTAACTGGCCCGACGCCGCGTTGTACAAGCTGGAGGTCGGCGTCTTCGATGAACACCTGCAGGCCATCGCGCGCGTCTGCGAACGCCCGGCCGTCATATCCGACATCCTTTCCGCCGGCCTGAGTCCCCCGAGTAGCCCGAGGAAATGGATGATCACATTCGACGACGGCGGGGTGAGCGCCTACACACATATCGCCGAGCGGCTGGAAGAATTGGGATGGCGCGGCCATTTCTTCATCGCCACGGATTACATCGGCGCGAAGGGGTTTATGGATCGCGCGCAAATACGCGAGCTTCGACGGCGCGGGCATGCCATCGGCTCGCACAGTTGCTCGCACCCGCTGCGAATGGCCAGTTGCGGCCTGCGCCAGATAGAGCGCGAATGGAGTGCGAGCGTCGCCCTGCTGTCGGACCTGCTGGGGGAACGGGTCGATCTGGCCTCGATACCGGGCGGCCAATATTCGCGCCGGGTGGCCGAGGCCGCCGCGCAAGCGGGCGTCAGATCGCTCTTCACCTCCGAACCGACGGTCAGGCGGCGCCAGATCGCAGGCTGTTTGACACTGGGCCGTTACGCCATTCAGAGATGGACGTCGCCGCGAACCGCCGCCGCCATCGCTTCAGGGAAGGTCGTCCCGCGCGCCCGCCAAGCGCTGCTGTGGCTCGCCAAGAAGATAGCTAAAGCCGCCTGGGGCGAGCGCTACCTGAAATTCAGGGAGTCGATGGCCAGACTGCGCCTTTACTGACCGTTCCAGCCATGTCGAGAAATCGACGCCGCGGCCACAAGCGGATAGGTCACGGCGACGCTGCTCTGATAAACGAGGACGTTGTTCTTGTAATATTTGACGACTCCTTTTTCGACCGCGACGCGAAAAACGTCGCCCGCCTTGTAAGTCGTCTCGGACTAAGAGCCGGGCTGGTATCCGATATCTTTTCCGTCTGTGCCGGCGTTCCGATACTGGCTGGATGAAGAGAGCCGATAATCCCCCTTCGCCATGTCCACGAACCCGACCTCGCTGAACGAGTTGATGAAGTAGTTACCTAATGGGTAATTCGCCGCCTGCCCTCCGACTATCACGTTCTTCTGGAAAACGAAGCTCGTCCACCACCTGGTGAGCGTCGGCAGCCCTATTGCCGTCCCCGTCCCGATCACCCCGTAGGCGTTGTGCGCCACGATGTTGTTCGTGAACACCAGCCCCACGTTCAACCCCTGGGTCGAGTCCGTCGCCATAATGCTGCCCGTCGCGAACCCAGTGTTGTGGTCTATCGTCACGTACTCCGCCCCGCTGATTATCTGGAACAACTTCCCGGCGCCGCCCCACGCCTTGCCGTCAATGTCTTCGATCAGGTTATTCCTGATCAGTATCCGGCGCGACGGCTGGCTAACTCCCGCCACGTTGTCCGGCCCCG
>DATCXQ010000376.1:0-2642 GCA_036565725.1 Blastocatellia bacterium | reverse complement strand
ACAGGGAGAGTAGGACAGAAAGCGGCGCCCCCTTCTCCCATTCTCCCCGTCGCCCCGTCGCCTCGTCGCCCCGTCCCTCTGTAAAGGCGCGCGCCATAGCGCCAAGCAGCAACGCCGCCGCGATTCCGGGCAGGTATGTGTATATGCCGGACCTTCCGCGGAGCAAAATGAACGGCGCGATGGCAGTGGCGAAAAGCGACGCCGAAAGCAGAGCGTCGTTCATCGTAAGTGAGTCAAGGCGCGGACGGCGCCCGCGAATTATTTGAGAGAGGGCGATCGCGCTCGCCATAATCCCCAATAACCCGTAAGTCCGCCATCCGTAACGGAAAAGATTCTCGAATAACACGCTAAGAGACGTGGCGTAGCTGTACCAGTCATTCGCCGAAAAGGTTATAGGTATCGCCCCCGACCGCCCTCTCATCAGCGCGTATGCCGCGAGCGCGGCTATGAGTAATCCGAACAGCCCCATGACTGTCGCGAGCGGTAATATCTTTCCCCACTGTGATCGCCTAACGTAAATGAGCGTGATGGCGACGGCTACGGGCGCGGTGACCCCACTCTCTTTTGAGAATGCGGCCAGACTGACGAATAGAACGATTGTTACTACGGCCAATTTTTTATGACGTTCCGCGCGGGAAAGCCATAATGTGGCGAGCATGGCCGCGAGATAAAAGAATGTGACGAGTAGATGCGCGCGGGTACTGATCCACATCACCGCCCACGTGTTAGCGGGAAACAGGAGCGCGAACCCCAGAGCCGTCCACCGCGCGGCCACCTGTGACCGCCACAATTTCAGAGCGAATGCATAGAGCAGCGTAATGTTGGCAATGTGAAGTAACAGATTTCCCAACGCCATTAGGAAAGAATTCTTACCCCACAGAACCCAATCGAGCTTAAACGTGAGCCACGTTATGGGAGTATAAAAAGGACCGCCGTTAGCATACGCCAGCCCGCGCCGCAGCGGATGGTAAGCGGCGGAGTAGAGGTGAACAAAGTCGTCGTGAATGAAGCCGCGCCCCATGATCGGTAAGAACAACGCCGCGCTCAAACCAGCTATCATCAATAAGGCCAGATGCGGTCTCGAAATTTCCATTAACATCCAAGCAAAGCGATCAATTCTTTAAAATGTCCTTCCGACGCTGAACCGGAATACATTCTTCCGTTCGGGGATAACATTGTTTTGAGCGCTGGGGTTGTGGGCGAATATCAGCCGGAAGGGGACGTTGATCACCGGCATCTGGACGCGGAATTCCAGTCCGAGCGACGAGTGGATGTCCTCCGGCAATCTCAATTTACCCTGTGAAGCGCGGACGATTTGGAAGTCCTGACTATCCCCTTGCACCAAAACCTTGGAGAAGCCGATTGGGCTCCCTAATTCGTCTCTCGACGCGGATGCGAGTTCCTCAAACGTCGCCGGGTCGCCCTGCGAATTGACCCAAACGCCGGTCAGCGCGTTGGGGACGAAGTTCGACGAGGTGATCTGGTCGTCGTATTTGCGGGCGTTGAAGACCATGCCGACGTCGGCGAACGCTGCGATCGACAGCACGCTGACGATCGGAACGCGGTACTCGATGTTGTAAATGAACTGCGTGTCGCCGCCGATCGGCGTGAGGATCCTGGCAAATCTGACCGTGTTGCAGTTCTTGCCCGAAATATCAGGCGCATTGAGTCCGGCGCACGCCCCTTCCGGGGCCTGGAAGGAGAATTTGCGCAGTTCGTTCGGGTCAGTTATTTCAATCAGCTTGGTCGGGTCAGAGGGGTCCGGCTTCTGGGCAGTGACGGCGCCACGGTTCGAGTGGTAGATATCTCTTACTACCGCCGGGGTAATCGAACGGACGTTGTAACCTCGGATGTCGTATTCGCCGCCGAGGAAGAACCGCTCGAAGATCGGGACGCCGTTTAGGAACGAAAGCGAACGCGTGTCGCCTTGTCGGACTGGCGGCGCCGAGCCGTAAGCGCGGATGTGATCGGCCTTGAAGCGCATCGCCAGCACGTGCGGCTTGTCGGACCGGCGCCTGAGGACCGGCTTGAAATACTGGAAATCGAGTTGCGGCTGGAAGGTGTTCACGTCGCCTCCCAGCACGCCGCCCGACAGCGCCACTCCCAGTAACAGGCTCTTGCCGCTAGTCGGGTCGAGGGAGGCGTTCTTCGTGTTGTAATAGATCGAGGGAGTGACGCGGCTGGTGATGATGCGCGGTTGCGAGTAGATTACCTGCCTGTCGTTATCCGGATTTTTGTCGCTGTTGACATCCGGGTCTTTAATTGAGCTGCCCGTCAACGAGTACGACAGTCCGAGGCGCGTGACCCGCGAGATTTTCTGGAATTTCTTGGTGAACAGTGACAACTGCCCCGAAAGGCTGACGGAGCCGCCGACCGTATGCTGCGTGAAGAGCGTCTCGGCGCCCACGGAAGAAAGCCCTAAGATGCCTGCCTGCGCCGCCAGTTGGGGGTCGAAGCTATCTCCGAGGAACTGGTACTTCGAGGCGAAGAGCGTGAAACCCAGGCTGACGGGCTTGCCCTTCAGGTACGGCTCCGTGAATCCGAAAGACACGCTCTTAGACCGGTTCCCGCTTGAGAGCGCGACGCTCAGCGATTCGCCGTAGCCCAGCAGGTTGTTCGTCGAATACTCCAGCCCGAAGAAA
>DATCXQ010000375.1:0-5777 GCA_036565725.1 Blastocatellia bacterium | reverse complement strand
CCTGCGTGTCCGCCCCGGATTGGGTGTACATGTAACCACCGGGGCAGACACATAGGTCTGCCCCTACACTGATTTACAAACCGCTCTAAGTCATTTTTATATTCATTCGTAGCTGTTATTCTTCCTCTTCGACAGTATGGCCCACCCCTTTTTTCTCCCACGCCTCATCAATCTCTTTGGCCATCGCTTCACGGGTGAGATGTCGTGCGCCCTTGGCGTCGACGATCACGAACTGTTCAGCGGCGTCGAACGCCTCCTCGATGCGGAAATCTTTCCTTTCGCCCGGAATCTGCGCCTGCCCTTTATTATTAATCAGGCATTCCCGCCCGGCGCTCGCCTCGCCGAACTTGATCTCGACCCGGCGATCAATCGCAAATTTTCTCAGTTCTAGAAGGTTCATAGTTTATTTGCGACAGCCCTAATCCGCCGGCCCAAACATTCTGCTGACTGTCTGCCCGACACGGTCAGACGCGAAAAAGATGGACTTCACGGGCAACACGCCGAACAATTGATAATCGCCTATGGACTTCAACCCGGCTGAAGCGAGACAGCCGCATTGCGAGCAATCGGGATTGCCGCCGAACTGACAGGGCGTGATTCTGCCCTCCAGATCGGCGGTGATGGAGAAGGTCGTGCGCGCGAAGATACACTCTTTGGGCGATTTCGGGGGACGGCGATAGCCTTCGAGCACGACGTCAGGCATATGCATCTTCGGAAATAGCGGCCGCAGACGCGCAATCTCTTTCAAAACAGCTTCCCGCTCATCCGGCGGAAGAATCTCCGTAGCCTCTTCTCCTATCTGCGGCGTGAAGATGCTAAACCAGATCTTCCGCACCTCGGGACGGGCGGACCAGAAAGAGAGAAACTCTTCGAAGTAGCGCGCGCCATCGGCGTTCTTAGAGACCATCTGGTTGGTTATGGTGCAATGCACGATGATCGAATGGCCCTCGATGTTCCGCAGGATGCGTTCATATGTCGCGGGCGCGCGCCGGACGTCATGATCCGGCTGCAAGCCGTCAATCGAGACGACCACGTGCAAAGCCTCGATCTTCGCCCACTCAGGCGGGATGGGGCGAACGGCGCTGGTGACGAGCTGGACTTCGACGCCCATCTTATCCAGTTGCGGCAACAGGACATCCAATTCGCGGAACCGCACCAGCGGCTCGCCGCCCACGATCGAGAGGTGGAGCGGTCGGCGACGGCGAACCAGCGCCAACACTCCGTCGATCAATTGCTGGCCCTTGTAATCGGCAAGCGTGCGCAGAGGCCCGCGCTCCCCGAGATGTTCGGGCTGGTAAGCGTAACATCCCGGGCAGCGCAGCGGGCACTCGCGGGTGATCTCGACCGACAACATCGGATGATAGCCGCTCAGAATGCGGCCCCAGCCGCGGATAATGTCTCGTTTTTTCATTGTGAGCCTTTACTACCGATCGTGGGGGTCGAGGAATGCGGAGTGCGGAATGCGGAATGCGGGATTTTGAACATAAATCGGTAATCTGAAATCGCAAAACGCGGAGAACTTAATTTGAGTATCTCTTGTCGCTCGAACACGGCCCAGTCCGCGCCCGCCGCGTAGGTCAGGGCTTTTTCAAAATATTTTACTGGTCTATGCGTAATTATTGCTCCTATGACTCCTGGGACCGCAATCCCTAGGAACGCAGGCGTCCTTGCCTGCTCGTCTCGGCAAAGAGCCGTCTACGGAGGCAAAGCAGGCAGGGACGCCTGCGCTCCCAGGGATCGCGTTTTCAGGGATTAATTCAAGCGAGAAAGCCATCCAGCTCCCGCTCAAGCTCGTCAGGTCGCGCCTGCTCGCCGTTGTTGAGGCGAAGAAGCATGCGATCAATAATGGCTTTGGCCTCGTCCTTGCGGGCTCCGTTCAGGAAGCCGTCGAAGAAGTGATCGCCGGCCATCGCCCGGTTAATTTCGCTCTCTTTGTTGTGCTCGTTCAGCTCCGAGAAGTAGACGACCTTGTAGCGGCGGTTGTAGCTCGCTTCACGGTAGATTTCGAACATTACTTTTTCTGACTCACGCATAAGTATCGTAGGGGCAGACCTGCGTGTCTGCCCCGACACGGTTAAGACGCGCCTTCACTGGGGCAGACACGTAGGTCCGCCCCTACGATGAGATGCCTTGTCGCATCCATTTTCATACACCATCAACCTGCGCCAATATCGGTTGTTTCAATCAGCGGCCATCCCGACATATTGCCCCGCCGAAGGTTGCGTCGGCAGCACGGGCAGTGATCTTCCACCGTGTTGCGCCTTCTCTTCCAACTCGAGTTGCAACCGCAGCAACCGCTCGTATTCGGCCATGCGATCTTCCAGCGTCTTGACCTTATCGCGGTTGCGGATCATGTCCTCGCGGTATCGCTTGAGGAAGTAACCGATCGTCTCGACGCGAATCTTGATCGAGCCGCTCGGCTTATTCTCGTCGATGTCCTTGAAGCAGAAATAGGGCGTGCCCGAGTTCTGCACGACTTCTTCGACCACCGTGTAAATGGGCGCGTCGTGCCCGCACTTGAACGATGACAGTTCGAGCGCGACCAGGTTCGGGTGGCGCGCAGTGTATTTCGCCGCCCAGATCTTGCGGCTGGTGTTTTCGGAATAGGAATTCTTCCACGCGTCCTGAACGTCCAGCGGATGCTTGATTATCCCCGCGCGAACCTCGTCGCCGAACAGCCGCCAGAGGATGTCGTCGTCCATCGGCAGCGAGTCCATCGTGAAGACCGGGTAGCCGAGCTTCTGGAACTCTTCGAGGATTTCGTGGTTCAGCCCCGGATCGTTGTGATAAGGCCGCGCGAGCAGCACAACCCCGAGGCGGTCTTCGGCTTCGAGCTGATTGAGGGCCTCGCGCGCCTGGCCGCGCAGGATCACGTTATAAAAGATGTCGAGCGCCTTGTAACCCTCCTCGATCGCCCGGGTGTTCTCTTCGCGGGTCAGACCGAGGATGTCCTTGAACGCCTCGAACATCTGCTTTTCGAGGAAGCGCGGTTGATCCAGGTTCAGGAGGGGATCGAGATATCGAATTCCGTTCTGCGCGAAAAGGTCGCCTTCTTTTGTGAACGCGGCCTTGACCGCTTCGGGCGTGGTCGTCACCGTGGGGCAGGCGCGATTCGATTGAGTGTTGACCAATTCCGAAGGCAGCGCGTCGATCATCGGGAAGAAGATCAGGTCGAGCGGCTTCTTCTTGTGATGAACGTAAATCAGGTTGTGGACGTGCGGAATGCCGATCTTCGAGGGGAAGCACGGGTCAATCGCGCCGCGCTTCGCGCCTTCCTTGTAAAGCTGCTCGGTCGTGTAGTCAGAATAGATCAGGTTCTGCGGCGGAACGCCCAGGCTCTCGAAATAAGCCGAAAAGAGCGGGTTGACCGAATACTGGTTGAGCGCGCGCGGGATGCCGATGCGCATCGTCCCGCGTTTCTTGAGCAGTTCATTGCGTTGTCGCTGCGCGCCCGTCAACGCGATCTTGGCTGGAGGGTCGGCGACCTTCGGCGGGTTAAAGCTGCGCCAGACGGCCTTCGCGCCGAGCTCGACGAAGTTCGGGTTGGCGGCCTTGACCGTGTCGAGACCCTTTTTGATCACGCGCATGTCGTTGACGTCTTCGACCAATCCCCTCTCGCAGGAGTTGCCGACGATCAATCGCTTGACGCCCGGCAGGATCGGTATCTTCGATTTGCGCGGCGTCTCCTGTTCTTCCAACTCACTAGGGGCGCCCGAAACCTTTACGTCGATGAAAGTGCGCAGGCATTTGTTCTTGCAGAAGTAACACCGCGTGTTCTCGTTGCGGTGCGTGTCGTAGCTGATCCGCTCGACATTGTCCAATCCGATGAAGCTCGTTCGCCGCCCGTTATCCCAGAGCCTGATGGCTTCGATGGCCGCGCCAATCGCTCCCGATTCGCCGCAGTGCTCGTGGACGGTGATGCGCGGCTGATCTTTGCCTTTGAAGCGCGACTCGATGAAATCGACCTGCGCCTTGACGGCGGCGAGGTTGTGCTGGGTGCCGCCCTGCAAGACGAAGTTCGAGCCGAGCGCCGCGATGTTCGGAATCTGCGAGACGTAGAGCCAGATGTTTTTCGGCAGCACCGCGGCGAGGCCCGCCATGATCTCTTCCGGCTTCCACCCCTGCCGCTGGAAGTCGACGATGTCCGATTGCATGAAGACCGCGCAGCCGTAACCGAAGGTGGGCATGGCATTCGCGCCGAAAGCGATGTCGGCGTAATCTTCGACCTTCATCCCGAAGCCTTCGGCGGTGGATTGCAGGAAGTAGCCGTTGCCCGCCGAGCATTGAGTGTTCAGCTTGAAGTCCTTGACCTGGCGGTTCTTCAAAATGATCAGCTTGATGTCCTGCCCGCCGACGTCGACGATCACGTCCACGTCTTTGTAAAACTGCAGCGCCGATTCGGTGTGCGCGACGGTTTCTACCAGCGCGACGTCGGCCCCGAGCGTGTCCTTCAAAATGTCTTTGGCGTAGCCCGTCGTGCCGACGCCCATTACATTGAGCGTGGCGCCATGATCGGTGATCTGCTTCTCCAATTTGGCGAAGACCTCTTTAGTGTCTTCGATGGGATTGCCTTTGGAGAGCTGATAGGTCTTGACCAGCACGTTGCGGTTCTTGTCGAGCAACACCGCCTTGGTCGAGGTCGAACCGCCGTCGAGGCCGATGAAGCCTTCGACCACCTGGCCGGGAGAGAAAGTGGCGGGAACGAACTTCTTGCCCTTGTATCGCTCCTTGAACGCGGTCAGTTCATCCGGGCCGCTCGACAAGCCTTTGCCGCCGGCCTTCTTCTTCTCTTCCAGGCGCCCGAAGTTGATGTAGTGATCGAGGTCGGCGAAGCCGCGGTAGACGCCGATGTTCTCATCTTCGGATTTGCCGAACTCTACCGCGCCGATGGCGGCGAAATACTGCGCGTTCTGGGGGACTTTGATCAGGTCTTTGGGATCAACCCCCTGCGGCAACTCCGTGTTGCGCTCTTCCCAGATCTTCGGAATGTTGTATTTCCATGCCTCGACCATCCCGCGAATATAGGTGTTGGGGCCGCCGAGCAGCAGAACGTGGGGCCGCAAAGTGTTGCCGCGCGTCAGCACCGACAGGTTCTGGCCGATGATGGCTTCGAAGAGCGAGGCCATCAACTCGGGCGGCGCCACGCCCATTTTCTGAAGCGAGTTGATGTCGGTCTCGGCGAAGACTCCGCACTTGCCCGCGACCGGGTGCAACTTCAAGTCGTAATAGCCCATGTCGCAGAGCTTGTCGGCGGGGATGCGCAGCTTGGCGTTGATCTTGTCTATGACCGCGCCGGTGCCTCCCGCGCACTTGTCGTTCATTGAGGGGATTTTCTTTTTCTTGCCGGTTTCCGGGTCTTCTTTGAAGATGATGATCTTCGCGTCCTGGCCGCCGAGTTCGATGACCGAGCCCGCCTCCGGGTAGAGCTTTTCGACCGCCAGGGAAACGGCGTTGACCTCCTGCACGAACTTCGCGCCGACGAGTCGCGCGATGCCGCCGCCGCCTGAACCGGTGATGAAGATGCGGAACGCGGAATTGGGAATGGGGAATTCCTCCTCGATGCGTTTGAGGAATTCCAGGACCTTCTCGGGCTGTTTGGTCTCGTGGCGTTGATAATCCTGCCAGAGGATTTCGTCTTTAGCCGGGTCGACCACGACCGCCTTCACGGTCGTTGATCCAACGTCGAGACCGATATAGAGCTTTTCGTAATTTTGATTCATCTGAGTGTATGGTAGGGGCAGACCTGTGTGTCTGCCCCGGATTGAGTTTACAGGCTT
>DATCXQ010000334.1:0-8051 GCA_036565725.1 Blastocatellia bacterium | reverse complement strand
CCAAGCGCCTAGGTAAATGACGAGGGCGGGGAATACCCGCCCCTACAAAGCCTGGCGCTTCCGGTCGCAAGCCAATACCACGAGCCGTCTTCCCCGCCTCCACGAAATTGGCTAAACCATTGATCTGAGCCGATGAGGAATGTAATATCCAGCCGTCGCGCGCCGCAGCGCAACAATCAAACAAAGAATCATATACAAGGGTTTTTCCCGAGGAGTCGTTCGCTATGCATGGCGACGCGCAGAAACAATGAGAATCCTCCTGGGAGCGCAGGCATCCCTGCCTGCTTGCTTCGATCAGTCGGCCATCGCCGGAACCAAGCAGGCAGGGATGCCTGCGCTCCCAGGATTTCCCGAGGAGATTTATATGGCTGAGAAGACCACACGCAGAGACTTCGTCAAGACCGGCATGGCCGCCGCCGGCGCCACGGCGATCTACCATACCAACGTGCACGCGCGGGTTTTGGGCGCGAACGACCGCATTAACATCGGCTGCATCGGCATCGGCGGGCGCGGCTCCAGCGTGATGCGGTGGGCGATGGAGGTCGGTAAAAACTCGCGCCCCGCGCAGGTGGTCGCCGTTTGCGACGTTTACCGCAAACGACTGAACAAGGCCAAAGAGTCCAGCCAGGCCGAACTGGCGACGCTCGATTATCGCGAGGTGATCGCCCGCAAGGACATCGACGCCGTGATCATCGCGACGCCAGACCATTGGCACGCGCCGATCGCCATCGAGGCGATGAAGGCTGGCAAGGACGTGTATTGCGAAAAGCCCATGACGCGGACGGTCGAGGAGGCCAAGAAGTTTTACGAAGCTGCCAAGGCCACGAACCGCGTCGTGCAGATCGGCTCGCAGACGACCTCCAGCGACCAGTGGTGGAAGGCTCGCAAGGCCATCGAGGACGGAATGATCGGCAAGTTGATAATGAGCCAGGGGTCGTACCATCGTAACTCGGTCAAAGGCGAGTGGAACTGGGACATCGATCCGAACGCCGGGCCCGAAGGCAAAGGCGACGATTACATCGACTGGAAGATGTGGCTGGGAGGCGCGCCGAAGCGGGATTTCAACGCCGACCGCTTCTTTTGCTTCCGCAAATACTGGGACTATTCGGGCGGCATCGCCACCGACCTCTTCTACCACGTGGTCGCGCCGCTCAACATCTGCTGGGGCGAGGCGCAGTTCCCGCACAAGGTGATGGCCTCCGGTGGAATTTATGTTTTCAACAAGGACGGCCGCGAGGTCCCCGACACCTTCCACCTGATCGCCGAATTCTCGAAGGGCCATTCGCTGGTGCTCAGCTCTTCGATGGCCAACGGCCAGCACATCCCGGGACTGATCCGCGGCCACGAGGGAACGATCGTGATGGTCCCGGGCGGGCAGTTCGAGAGCAGAGTTCAGCACATTACCGTCACTCCCGAAAATATCGTCAAGAAAGCCTTCGTCGAGAAGTGGGGCAAGGACGCCGTCGAGATTCCGACCGAGAAGCGCGAAGATCACATGGAGAACTTCCTGCGCTGCGTGAAGACGCGCGAGAAGACCGTACTCGACGCGCTGACGGCCTTCAAGGCGATGACCACCATCGGCATGGCAGTGCAGTCATATCGCGAAGGCCGCTCGCTGTATTTCAACGAGGCGACGCAGCGCGTGACCGATAAGCCGACTGAGGTAATGCAGGCCCGGTCATAATTGAAGGCGCCATTTACCGGCCTCTCAAATCGGGGATAAAGCAAACAGATCGGACGCGGCGAAAAGCGAATTTTCGCCGCGTCCGATTTATTTATGGTCGGAGCATGGAGAAACGCCTGGGTAGCGTTCGACCCGAAATTCAACTCTCTTTCTTCGCCTCCATCTCGCGCAACTCTCGGCGCAGCACCTTGCCCACGGCGCTCTTGGGCAATGACGGCATGAATTCGATCAGCGAGGGGACTTTATATTTCGCGAGGCTGGCGCGGCAGAATTCGATCACCTCGTCGGCGGTCGCGTTCGCGCCGGGTCTGAGCGTGATGAAGGCCTTGACCGCCTCGCCGCGGTATTGGTCGGGAACGCCGATGACGGCGGCCTCCAGGACGGCGGGGTGAGTGAAAAGCACGTCTTCGACTTCGTTCGGGTAGACGTTGAAGCCGCTGACGATGATCATGTCCTTCTTGCGCTGGACGATGTAGAAGAATCCGTCCTCGTCCATCCGCGCCACGTCGCCCGTGTAGAGCCACCCGTCGCGCAGCGCGATGGCGGTCTCTTCGGGGCGGTTCCAATAACCCTTCATCACCTGTGGGCCTCGGACGCACAACTCGCCAGCCTCGCCCACTGGGACGACGCGCTCTCCGGTCTCCAGGTCGACGATCTTGCAATCGGTCGAAGGAAAGGGGAGGCCGATGCTGCCGATCTTGCGTTTGGCCAGCGTCGGCGTCGAGTGGGTCGTCGGCGACGCCTCGGTCAGTCCGTAGCCTTCGTAGAGCATCGCTCCGCTCATCTTCTCAAATCGCTCGATCACCTCGAGGGGCAGCGGCGCCGAGCCGCTGTTAAAGCGGCGGACGTTTTCGAGCCCGCAGCTCTTGATCTCCGGGTGATTGAGCATCGAGATGTAGAGCGTAGGCGCGCCCGGGAAGAAGGTCGGCTTGTATTGCTTGATCGCCTCGATCAACAGATTCGGGTCGAATTTAGGGATCGGAATCTGCATCGCGCCGTTCCAGGCGCCGAGCAGTAAGCCGACCGTCTGGCCGTAGATGTGGAAGTAGGGGATGACCATAAGGTAGCGCTCGTCGCCCTGTCTGGTCAGCGGCCCTGCCCAAGCCCACGATTGCAGCGTGTTGGTGTAAAGATTCCTGTGAGTCAACATCGCGCCTTTGGGCACGCCGGTCGTGCCGCCGGTGTATTGCAGCACGGCCACGTCTTCCGCCGGATCGATCTCGACCCGCGGCAGATCGACCTCGTCGACACCGCCGATCAAGGATTTGAAAGAGAGAGCGCCTTCGGGAGTCGGCGGCGCCTTGTCGGGCGTGGCTGAATAATCGAGAAGGCTCGTGACGATGACATGCTCGATCGCGGTGTTGGCGCGGACGCCGAAGATGTTCGGCGCGAGCAGGTCGAGCGCGATGATCGCGCGCATCCCGGAATCTTTGGCCACCAGTTCGACCTCGCGCGGCGTGTAGATCGGGTTGACGTTCACGACAATCGCCCCCAGCCGCACGACGGCGAAGAAGCTGAGCAGATACTGCGGACAATTGGGCAGCATAATGCCCACCCGGTCGCCTTTGACGACGCCGAGTTTATGAAGCGCGGTCGCCAGCAGGTCGACCAGCTTTTTGGCTTCGCCGAAGTCGATGAAAGCGCCCATGAACGCTACCGCGGGTTTCTCCCTGTAAGCGCCGCTCGCGACCTGCAGGATTTGATAGAGCGGCTGATTCGGCGGATTGATCTCGGCAGGCGCCCAGAGATCGTAGTTCTTGAGCCAGGGTTTTGCGGCATAGACAGATTCGATTGATGATGTCCTGTCGTCCATAGTTTCTCGCTTCAGTTTCGTTTTGTTTTCAGTCTCATCAGTTCGTCATCAAATGACTCGTTTATCAACTGAGTCAGTCCAGGGCCTATCAAATTCTCGATCCTTGGGAACATCTCCGCGCTGATTTGCGGCACGAGTCTGATGAATTTTTGCGCCGTGGATGTCTTGTAAAATGCGATCAGATCTTTCACTTCAGCTTCAGTGAAATATTTATCGTAAGTTTCGAGCATGACTTTCTCAGCGAGTTCGCGAAAGTTGACGCGCTTTGGAAATTCGACGCGTACGCGAGTCAGAACGCGTTGAGCAAATTCATGGACTTCCGCCTCCAGGCGTTTTTGCTCAGCGGGGGCCAATTTCTGCGCCTGTATCCATCCTCGCATATTGTCCGAAATCATAGTCGCCACTGGCTGCTGTAGTTGTTCCATAATCTGGCTGGAAACAGCCTCTGAATTATAGACTGCGTTCATAAGCCCCAATAGTTCCTTGATCAGCGCTTTCTTCTCCGGCGTGGGATCGCTCTGCGCATAAGAAGGAAGCGCGATGGCGCCACAAAACGCCAGGGCGAAAATTCCGGCCAGAAATCTGTTTATCATGAATTCTCCTCGGTAACTTTGGGATGTCGGGCGCGCCAATTTGGCCATTTTGGATTGATTGCGTCAAATTAGGCAAGCGATAGGCGCCGGGTTGTAGGTATCAGGTTGTGGAAGTAAACTCATCGTGGATTCAACCCCCATAATTGCGAGAATAGAGAAATGGAAACGAATCAAGACCCAAATGGACCGGTTCTTCTGCTCAACGAGAAAGATAACGTCGCCGTCGCGCGCCTGCCCATAGCGGCGGGGGCGGAGGTCGTCGCCAACGGTTACAAGGCGTCCGCGCTCGAAAACGTCGCGCCGGGCCACAAGATCGCGCTGAAGCCGATCCCCGAAAACGCCACGATCACGAAATACGGCGAGTCCATCGGCAAGGCGACCAGAGAGATCGCGCCCGGCGATTGGGTTCACACGCACAACGTCGCGCCGGATTTCGGCGGCAAGGATTACGAATACGCCACACGCGCGCCCGCGACAGAATACTTTTCGCCGGAAGAGGCCGGGACGTTCATGGGCTACGCGCGCGAAAACGGCGACGTGGGCACGCGCAATTATATTGCGGTCATCGCAACGTCGAACTGTTCCAGCCATGTCGCGATGGAGATCGCCGAGGCTTTGAGGAACGTCGGCCCCGACACTCACGGAGTTGACGGCGTGGTCGCCGTTCCGCATCAGGAAGGCTGCGCTCATTCGCAGGGCGAAGACACCTGGCAGTTGGAGCGCACGATCGCCGGGATGATCTTCCACCCGAACGTCGGCGCAGTACTGATGGTCAGCCTGGGCTGCGAGGTCAATCAGATATCGAAATACATCGAGACGGCGCAGTTGGGCCAGCGCCACTTCCGCAAAGGCAAGATGATCGTCGGATTGGAGATGCAATCTTCGGGCGGGACGCGCCAGACGATCTCGAGCGGCGTGGCCCAGGTCGAGGAGTTGATCAAACACTGCCAGCAGATGAAGCGCACGCCGCAGCCGATGAGCAAAATTCTGCTCGGCACCAACTGCGGCGGCTCCGACGCGTTCTCGGGCATCTCGGCCAACCCGGCGCTCGGTTACGCCAGCGACATGGTCGTTCGCTGCGGCGGGACCTCGGTGCTGGCCGAAATCCCGGAATGCATGGGCGCGGAGCACCTGCTTACTCGCCGGGCCGTAGATGAAGCGACCGGGCGCAAGGTGATCGACGTGATGAACTGGTATCAGAATTACCTGCGTCGCTTCGGAAGCTCGTGGGACGACAACCCGTCGCCCGGAAACAAGGCAGGCGGCATTACGAACGTTTGCGAGAAGTCGCTCGGCGCGGTGGCCAAGGGTGGGACGACTGCGTTGACGGGCGTCTTCGCTTACGCCGAACGAATCAATCGCCCCGGCTTCGTGCTGATGAACACGCCTGGCTACGACCCGGTCTCGCTCACCGGCATCGCCGCTGGAGGGTCGAACCTGATCTGTTTCACAACTGGGCGCGGCAGCGGCATCGGATTCCCGGTCGTCCCTGTGATCAAAATCTCCACCAATTCACGCATCGCCCGCATAATGGAAGACAACATCGACGTCAACGCCGGCGCGGTCGTTGACGGGAAAGAGACGATTCAGGACGTGGGGCGCAGGATCTTCGATATGGTCCGCTGCGTCGCCTCGGGCGAACGGACCAAGAGTGAGATCCTGGGACATAAGGAGTTCGTCCCCTGGCGAATCGGCCCGGTAATGTGATCAGGTTTCAGATGTCATATTTCAGATGTCAGATGTCAGAGAGAGAGCTCTGCCGTCACTCTTTTACTGACATCTGACATCTGACATCTGACATCTGAAATATGAAGACAATGACACTCAAAAAGACCTGGTGTCTATTGGCCCTGGCGCTCTTCGGCGCCTCCCTTCAGTCTTGCAGAAGCGGCGCCTCGAAGAGCGATCCCAACGCCGGAGCACCAGCGCAAAGTCAGCCGTCGCCCAGCGCCGATTCTCAACAGGCGAACGGGGTCGTCGTTCCGGCTCCTGCCGAATTCAAGGAGGTCTTCGTCGGCGCGATAGACGACAAGCACGCCGTCCGCATGGAGCTTGAGCGCAAGGACGCCGATATGAGCGGCAGCTATTTTTACGAACGGGCCGGCGCGTTCAATTCGGCGATGAGGACGCTGGCGTTGAAGGGCCGGGTTGACGAGGACGGAAACGTCACTCTGGCTGAAACGACCTATGAGGCGGGCAATCCCCAGAAGACAGGCGAGTTCAAAGGCAAACTCGATGGTTTGAGCGCGAGCGGCGACGTCAGTCTGAGGTTATCGGGCTCGTGGACCGGCGGCAAAGGCGGAAAGCAATTGCCATTCAGCCTGCGACAGCTCCGTTTCGATCTTGGCGGGTTGAAACTCGATGAGAGGAAGGAGGAGCGCGAGAATAAAAAGCTGCGCTACGAAATCGACACGGCGATGCCGCAACTCGCCGCCGCCGGCGACGCGCGAGTCGAGAAATTCAATCAGGCCGTCACTAATCTGGTCGCCCCGCGCACAGGCGAGTTCATAAAGGTCGCTGATGAAACGGCGCGCGAAGAGGCCGCCGCCAAGCAGGACGCCAAGTCATCCCTGCCTCCGAACAGTCTGAGCGTCAGTTACGAAGTCACCGCCGCCAATAAAGATTTCATCAGCGTTATGTTTTCTTTCTACGAATATCTGGGCGGCGCGCACCCGAACACAATCACCGAGTCTTTCAATTACGATCTGAATCGCAACGCGCCTGTGAGCCTTGCCGATCTCTTTACTCCGAATTCAAATTATTTGAAAGTGATTTCAGACTACGCCATCAAGGAATTGAAGAAGTTGGACACTGTGAGTGGGGTCGAAAACGGGGCCGGGCCGAAGATCGAGAATTTTCACAGTTGGAACATCACGTCCGCCGGGTTGAAGATCACCTTCGACCCTTATCAGGTCGGCCCTTACGCCGCCGGCCCCCACAAGGTCGTTGTCCCTTACTCAGTGTTGAAGCCGATCATCAGGCAGGATGGATTGCTGGCCCAATTCTCGAACTGATCTCGACGACTTGCGTACCCTTATCTGGAAGCGCCTCGCCGCACGGTGAGACGGCGATCAGGCTTAACTGTGGCGCGCAGAATTATGGCTGACCCTGTCTTTAAATCTGCGACTTCCGACGACATCGAGACGCTGATCGTAATGATGCGCGACCTTTACGCTCACGACGGGCTGGCGCCTCTTGATGAAGCGAGCGCCCGCCGAGCGTTGCTGGGAGTCATCAGCGACGATACGTTCGGACGTGTATTTATGATTCTCCTGGAAAATGAGGTCGCCGGATACGCCGTGTTGACGCTCGGCTACAGCCTTGAATTCCACGGGCGCGACGCGTTCGTTGACGAACTTTACCTTTGCAATGAATATCGAGGGCAGGGAATTGGCAAACGCGCGTTGGAGTTTTTAACCGAGGTTTGCGTTGCGGAAGGCGTCAGCGCTCTTCACCTGGAAGTCGAGAGGGCGAACACATCGGCTCAGGCCGTCTACCGCAAGTTCGGATTTGAAGACCATGATCGTTATCTGATGACGAAGTGGATAGCGCCAGAAATCCTTTGAGGGCGCGAGGCGCGTCGGCAGGTACAGTCGGTAAATCACGATATCGGGCAAAGAAGAGCATTTGTCATTGTTCATTGCTCATTGTTCATTTGTCATTGGTCCGGAAATCGCCCGATGAACATTGGACATTGAATCGAGATCTCCTCCGGCAATGATCAATATCAAATGGCAAATGAACAATGACAAATGGAACTCTTCGTCTATTTCGCGATTTACCGACAGTACCGGCGCGCCCATCTGTCCACTCCACTGCTTGGCGCCGCCGCTCATATAGGAGCGTGGCGCCTCGATGCGCTCCTAAGGCTTCTCCGAGTTAGATGGATATTTATGACAGCTGGCGACTGATCTTCTGCCAATTGCGCTCAAACTTCCTTCCGGCAAAATGGAGTGAGCCA
>DATCXQ010000330.1:0-7556 GCA_036565725.1 Blastocatellia bacterium | reverse complement strand
GGGCTCAGAGTTATTTGAGCCGCGCCATTGCGCCTTTTCCGGATGCTGCTTGAGATGGTCGTCAATAAACACGTAGATTTCTGTCAGATGGTCAATTATGCTTGGCATTGGGTCGTCCTTCACTGGAGTAGTATTTGTGTTGCAACGTAATTCTACTCTTCAATGAAGTTCTGACGACCCACTTTCCAACCCAAGACGGGGATTTACTTACACCTGGCGCCTGACGCCTGACAATTACTCCAAATAAGGCTCCGAGGCGTCCGTCAGTCTCGGAGCGAGGTGGTTGCGCATGATGATTCGAGCGCAGGCGTTCCACCTCAGGATCGGGTCGTCGTTGCCGGCGGGGCGTATCGCCTCCGCCTTCTCGTACCATTCCATCGCGTCGCGCAGCCATTCGTAGGCATCGTGGCTCGACCCCGGCCCGCCATGCTGTAGCCTGGCTTTGGCCTGCCGCTCGCAGACGATCCCGGCGTAATAGGCGCGCTGATATTCGTCCTTGAGGCGCGGCAACAGCTCTTTGGCCTGAGTGGCGCCGACGGCATAACCTTTGGTGAATCGGTCGGTGATCGCCAGAATCAGGGCGACCAGCGCGTCCTGATTATCCGGGTCGATTTCCAGCACGTCCAGGCATATGCTCTCGGCCGCGCCCGGCTCGTTGAGGAGGCGGTAAAAGTGCGCCCTTTCGAGGGCTTGCGCGACCGCGTCTTTGTGAATCTTTTTGAGATCGAACATAAGCCCCGCCTAGCATTTCCCATTTTCCGTCTTCCACCTTTCATTGCGCTCCTCAAGCCGCCGGAGTCAATGACAATCGAAAAATTGAATACGGAAAATGGGGAAGAAACCGCTCGCCCGGATCGCGCCTTATTGGATATTCCACAAAATGTATGCGGACAGCGCAGTCCCGACCAAGGCCCCGCCGTAACAGAAGACTGCGATCAATTCATTGAGGTGTTTGATCTGCAATCCGTCGTAGAGGGTGAAGCGAAACCGATGCGCCCCGTGAAAGAGCGACAGCGAGCAGACAGCAAACAGCGCAAGCCGCGCCAGGGGGTGTCGCGCCAGGGCCAGCAGGCTCTCGCGGCTCGGCGCTTCGATCCAATCCAGCGGAATGGCCAGGCCGAACAGAAAGAGCAATACCGGAACCAGCAAAGCGGCGATCATCCCGCCAGAGCTGAAGAGCGACCACAGAAACGGCTCATTCGATCTTTTCGTCATCTCAGTTTCCTCCCAAAATCAACCAGGCTATGATCGCCGAAAGGACTATCCAGACGACGTAATTTGGCGCGGCGATCATCCATTCAGGCAGGCGCTTCCCGCCCATGCGCACCGGCATGGCCTTCGGCGCCAGATTGAACCATGTGATCGAGTGGTAGAGGACGAAGATGAGGGCGATCAGGTTGAACGCGATCATCCACGGCTCCTTCATCCAGGCCAGAAAATCGGCGTAACTTTCCGCCCCCTGCCCCAGACTCCACAGCAGCCACAGCAGCAAGCCTACGAAGTAAATCACCGCCACGCTGCTCAGTTCGCGCAGTATGAACTTGAATGAACGCCACTGCTGGGCCCACCACCACGTCGAGACGCGCTTGCGGTACCACTTGGGATGATAGAGGGTATATGCTGGCGATTGTTTCATTTCTAAGCCCCCGATCCATTGTTCATTGTTCATTGTTCATTTGTCATTGGCGCCGGCTTCGGCTTCGCAGAGCAATGACAAATGAACAATGGAAAGACTGATTGCATCTTTACTTCTTGCCCCAGGGCATAAGCAGCGACTTGTACCATTCCGTCACCGCTTTGATCTTGTATTGCTGGATGGCGCCCGCCGGGTCGACGTTCTTCGGACAGACCCTCGTGCATTCGCCGTTGAACGTGCAACCCCAGATGCCTTCGTGTTGCGAAAGGACGTCCAGGCGCTCTTCGGCGCCCTGGTCGCGGGTATCTTTATTGTAGCGCTGCGCCAGGGCGATGGCCGCGGGGCCGATGAAATGTTGATCCAGGCCGACGACCGGGCACGCGGCGTAGCAGCAGAGGCAATTGATGCACATGCTGAACTGCTTGTAGCTCTCCAACTGCTCCGGCGTTTGAAGGTATTCCCCCTCGGCGAGCGGCTTATCTTCTTCGCGGACGATCCAGGGCTTGACGGCCTTCAGCTTGTTCATGAAATCGGTGACCTCGACGACCAGGTCGCGCACTACGGGAAAGTAGCGCAGCGGCTCGACGCGGATCGGGCCTGGGTCGTATGCCGTAAGGAAAGTGGCGCAGGTCAATTTCGGCTCGCCGTTGACCATCATTCCGCAACTGCCGCAGACGCCCATCCGGCAACTCCAGCGGAATGAAAGCGAGCCGTCCAGCCTGTCCTTGACGTAATTGAGCGCGTCGAGCACCACCCAGTCGCTGTTTAGCGGCACGTCGAAGCTCTCGAATGTCGGTTCGGCTTCCTGTTCGGGGCGGTAGCGCGCAACTTCCAAAGTGATCGTTTTAGCCATCTATCCTCACTTTATGCCGGTATTCAAATGTATGAAGACTGTTAGCCACCGCAGAACACAGAGAACACAGAGACATCATTTTGTCCTCTGTGCCCTGCGGTGCGCTCTGTGGCTATTAATCCACTTGAAAACCGCCGTATTTTATTTCCCATAAACCCGTTCCGCAGGCGGCCAGCGCGTGATCGTAACGGGCAGATACTCGACTCGCGTCGTCCCATCGGCGTTGCGGAAGACCAGAGAATGCGCCAGGAAATTTTCGTCGTCCCGCTTCGGGAAATCGGTTCGCTGGTGCGAGCCGCGAGACTCCTTTCGATTGAGCGCGCAGGCGATGATCGTCTCGGCGACGTCGAGCATATACGACAGCTCCAGGGCGGCGGTCAGTTCGGTGTTGAACGTATGACTGTGATCGGAGATGGCGATGTCGCCGAACCGATCTTTCAGCTTGGCAATGGCCTCGGCGGCTTCGGCCAGGCTGGAGTGCGTGCGGTATATGCCGGCGCCGGCCTCCATAGCCTTCTGCATCTCCGTTCTGATCTCAGCGATGCGCTCGCGGCCTCCGGTCTTGTTCAGGAACCGATCCTCGACTCTGCGCTTTTCGTCCATCGCCTGCGCGAGGATGGCGGGGGTGTTCCCTTCCTTCCACTCCGAAGCGAAGATGGAGGCGGCGTGACCCGCGCGCGCGCCAAAAACCAGCAACTCGGTCAGCGAATTGGAACCCAGACGGTTCGCGCCGTTGATGCTCACGCAGGCGGCCTCGCCGGCCGCGTACAACCCCTTGATCGGCGTCGCGCCGCTAATGTCGGTGTGCACGCCGCCCATAATGTAATGCACGACCGGGCGCACCGGAATCATCTCCTTGACCGGGTCAATGCCCTGATACTTCAGGCACAGTTCGCGCACGAATGGAATCTTCGCGTTGATCTTTTTCTCGCCCAGATGGCGGATGTCGAGGTGAACGACGTGGCCGTACGGAGTTTCGATGGTGCGGCCTTTTTCGTACTCCTTGACGAAGGCCTGCGACAGGCGGTCGCGCGGCCCTAGCTCCATCGAACGCAAGACGGGCGTCGGCTCGGGCTTGCCGAGGCTGTAATCCTGCAAGTAGCGGTAGCCGTCCTTGTTGAGCAGGTAGCCCCCCTCGGCGCGCGCGGCTTCGGTGATCAAGATGCCCGTGAACGGCAGCCCCGTAGGATGGTACTGGACGAACTCCATGTCCTTGAGCGGCGCGCCGGCGTCGAGGGCCAGCGACATGCCGTCGCCGTTTTTTATGTTGGCGTTGGTCGTGAACGGGAAGACCTTGCCGCAGCCCCCGGTGCAGATGATCACGGATTTGGCGAGGATCGCCTGAATGCGGCCCGTCATCAACTCGATTGCCACGACGCCGCGAGCCTGGCCGTCGTCCACCAGCAATTTCGTAACGAACCATTCGTCGTAGCGCGTGACCGCCTGGTATTTGAGAGAGGTTTGGAAGAGGGTGTGGAGCATGTGGAAGCCGGTCTTGTCGGCGGCGAACCACGTGCGCTCTTTCTTCATCCCGCCGAAAGGCCTCACCGCGACGCGGCCGTCGGGCTCGCGGCTCCACGGGCAGCCCCAATGCTCCAGCTGCAATAATTCCCTGGGCGCCTCCTGGACGAACAGTTCAACCGCATCCTGATCGCACATCCAATCTCCGCCGGAGATCGTGTCATAGGCGTGCTCATCCAGAGTGTCGCCGGGCTTGATCACGCCGGCGGCGCCGCCTTCGGCCGAGACGGTGTGGCTGCGCATCGGATAGACCTTCGAGACGACGGCGACGCTCAGGTTCGGATTGAATTCGGAAACGGCGATAGCTGCTCTTAACCCCGCGCCACCGCCACCAACCAGGAGAACATCGTGAGAAGAGATGTCCATAAGTGTTGTCACCTGGGGCTGAAACCCGATTGCGACCGAACTCTCAGGGCGAAGACAATCGCCCCCTTTAATTCGGGCAGTCGGAAATAAGAAAGAAAAGATCGGTACAGCGTGTCAATATTAAAACAATAGCTTCGGGCTACCTGACGCGCCCGATCACTCGAGTTCAATTAAAGGGAGACTAACAGTATGAAGAAGAAAACGCGCGGCAGGCTACCACCGGGAAAAGAAAATTTCAAATAGAATTCGCGCCAATCCGCCGCGCCCGCGGTTGAAAATCAGCCGATCACTTCAAGGTCAGCGTCTTGACGAACTCGCTCGCAGCCGCGCTGAAGACCTTTCCCTTGCGGTGAATGATGCCGATGGAGCGCGTGAAGACGCCCTCGGTGAAGTCCAGCGCGACGATCTGTTTATTGCGGACCTCGTTCGCCACGGCGGTTTCGGGCAGGATCGAAACCCCGATGCCGACCTCAACCGATCGCTTGATTGTCTCGATGTTGTCGAATTCCATCACGCGATTGACCTCGACCCTGCGCTGTTTGAGTATGCGGTCAATCGTCTTACGCGTCGGGATGTCGCGCTCGAAGGCGATGAAATCTTCCCCGGCGAGAGCCCCGACGCTCACGCGATGGCGACGCGCCAGCCTGTGTTCAGGGTTGCAAACGATGACGAGCTTGTCGTCGCGGAACGGAATGACGGCGAGGTTCGGCCGCCTTAGCGGCAGCGCGACAATGCCGAAATCGATCGTGTTGTTGAGACAGGCCTCGTAGACCTTGTCAGTGCGGCTGTATTCGATGTTGACTTTGACCTGCGGATGAGCCTTGATGAACTGCTTGACGTAGGGCGGCAGTTCGTGCAGGCCGATGCTGTAAACGGTGGCGATCTTGATCGACCCGGCGATCACGGCCGATTTGACCCGCATCCGCTCTTCCAGAGCGCTGAACCGTTCGAGAATCTCCTTGCATTCGGCGTAAAAGATTTTTCCGGCCTCAGTGGGCGTCACGCCCTTCCGCTGGCCACGCTCGATCAACCGCTGGTCGAATCGACGTTCGAGCGATTTGACCTGCTGGCTGACTGCTGATTGCGAAACGAAATTGAGCGCGGCGGCTTTCGAAAAACTCCCGATCTCGATCAGGTCGCAGAAAGTTTTGAGCGTTTCGATATGCATAAACAGAGCCCATATCACCGCCGAGGCGCAGAGAGCGCGGAGGTTTCGCAGAGGTAAGAAAAAGAAAGGAGAGAGTGAAGAAATCCCCCTCCCTCTCTCTGCGAAACCTCCGCGTTCTCTGCGCCTCGGCGGTGAAGAGATATTTCATTCATCACTAACTCTTGGACTGTCATTTTGGTTTTCCATGTTGATTATTGGGGGCGTCAGGCTCGCCAGTCGCCATATTAGCCCATTAGCGCAGCTTATACTCAATTTTAAGTTTTTGAATTTTACTTATTGTCGGAACCCTGATACTTTTCGAGACTTATACGAAGGGACTTTATGACCCGGATATTAAACCATGGAGAGGGGAGATGGCTGCTTCCGCTCAAAGTCTGCGAGTGACGCCGGCAGGCGCGCTTCAGCGCCTGTGGCGGTCTTCGCTCGGTAAAAAATATGTGATGGCGGTTACCGGGTTCGGTTTGTGGGTCTTCGTGATCGTTCACATGCTCGGCAACCTGCAAATATTCCTCGGCCCGGGAAAGATTAACTCTTACGCCGCGCTTTTAAAGGCAACGCCGGCGCTCCTGTGGTCCGCGCGCATTGGCCTTCTTTTCATAGCGACCTTGCACGTCGTCGCCGCCACGCAACTGGTTCGCGCCAACCGCCGCGCGCGCCCCATCAGTTACAAGTTCAAAAAGCCCGCGGCCTCGACATTCGCCAACCGCACGATGTGGATCAGTGGCCTGATCATCCTGGCGTTCGTTATATTTCACCTGGCGCATTTCACGTTCGGGTGGGTCACGCCGCAGTTTCTGCGCCTGGAAGACGCCGAGGGGCGACACGACGTCTATCAGATGATGGTCGCCGGTTTCTCCAATCCGCTGGTTTCGATCTTCTACATAATTTCGATGGGACTGCTGCTCTCGCACCTGAGCCACGGCGTAAGCAGCCTGTTTCAATCCCTGGGGCTGCGGAGCAAAAAGACGTTCGGATTTTTCGACAAGCTGGCGAAGATCTCCGCGCTGGCGCTTTTCATTGGAAACAGTTTGATTCCGTTGGCCATTATGTTTCGCTTTGTGAGGTAGGGCGCGTCGGTACCGTACCGATAGCCATTATGAGCATTAGACTCGATTCGAACATTCCGTCGGGGCCGGTCGCGGTGAAGTGGACCAGGTACCGGCAAGAGATGAAACTGGTCAACCCGGCCAATAAGCGCAAATTCGACATCATCGTCGTCGGCGCCGGGTTGGCAGGCGCTTCGGCGGCGGCCACGCTGGGCGAGCTCGGCTATAACGTCAAGGCCTTCTGTTTTCAGGACAGCCCGCGCCGCGCGCACTCCATCGCCGCGCAGGGCGGCATCAACGCCGCGAAGAATTACCGCAACGACGGAGACTCGATTTACCGCCTGTTTTACGACACGATCAAGGGCGGCGACTTCCGCGCGCGTGAAGCAAACGTCCACCGCCTGGCCGAGGTCAGCGTGGACATCATCGACCAATGCGTCGCGCAGGGCGTGCCATTCGCGCGCGAATACGGCGGGTTGTTGGACAACCGTTCTTTCGGCGGCGCGCAGGTATCGCGCACGTTTTACGCCCGCGGGCAGACGGGGCAGCAACTGTTGCTCGGGGCCTATCAGGCGCTCTGCCGCCAGATTCACGCCGGTTCGGTGAAGATGTATCCGCGAACCGAAATGCTCGACATAGTGTTGATCGACGGCCACGCCAAAGGGATCATCACGCGCGACCTGGTCACGGGCAAGATCGAGTCCCACTCGGCGAATTCCGTCGTGCTGGCCACGGGCGGCTACGGCAATGTCTTCTTCCTCTCGACCAACGCGAAGGGCTGCAACGTGACGGCGACCTATCGCGCTTTCAAGAAGGGCGCGCTCTTCGCCAACCCCTGCTACACACAGATTCACCCGACCTGCATCCCGGTCAGCGGCGACTATCAATCGAAGCTGACGCTGATGTCCGAATCGCTCCGCAACGACGGCCGCGTCTGGGTGCCGAAGAAGCCCGGCGACGGCCGCC
>DATCXQ010000307.1:0-6698 GCA_036565725.1 Blastocatellia bacterium | reverse complement strand
CTGCCCCGGTGGTAATCTGTACCCCCAATCCGGGGCAGACACACAGGTCTGCCCCTACCGTACACGCAATTGCAAATCTACCTAGAGAAACGCGAAGAATTTCCGGCGGCCAAAAATCCATCCAAATGGAAACCGTACTTCAGAAGGCTCTGGGCTTTGGACATCTATCGTCCTCAAGCCTACAATGCGGGCGACCCAAACGAACATTCAAAACCGCACCGGAGGACAATCGAGATGACACGAAGAAGAACCCTTGCGTGTTTTCTGCTACTGCTTTCGACCGCCGCCGCTTTGGCCCAGACGAAACAGGGCAGTAAGACAACCAACGATCCCGACAAGAAGGAATGGATTCAACTCTTCAACGGCAAAGACCTCAAGGACTGGATGCCAAAGATCACCGGCTACGACCTGAACGACAACTTTGGAAACACATTCCGCGTGGAAAACGGCGTGATGAAGGTCGGCTACGAAAAGTACGACAAGTTCGACAATCGCTTCGGCCACATCTTCTACCGCGATAAGTTTTCGTACTACGTCATCGCCGTCGAGTACCGCTTCGTCGGAGAACAGGCGAAAGAAGGCCCCAGCTGGGCCACGCGCAACAGCGGGATAATGGTCCATTGCCAATCGCCGCAGAGCATGGGCAAGAGCCAGGACTTCCCGATCTCCATCGAGGTCCAATTGCTCGGCGGTTTGGGCAAAGGCCCTCGCGCAACCGCCAACCTCTGCACTCCGGGCACGAATGTCGTGATGAACGGCCAGCTCTTCACCACTCATTGCCTCAACTCCACTTCGAAAACCTACGACGGTGACCAGTGGGTCCGGGCCGAGGTCGAAGTGCTGGGCGATGAGCGGATCAGGCACATCATTGACGGCCAGACCGTCCTCTCTTACGAGAAGCCGCAGATCGGCGGCGGCGCGGTCAATGGCTTTGATCCGGAGGTGAAGAAGGACGGAGCGCTGCTCAGTGAAGGCTATATTTCGCTGCAAAGCGAGAGCCATCCCGTCGAATTCCGCAAAGTGGAGCTGCTCAATCTGGTCGGCTGCATGGATCGGAAGGCGTCGAATTACAAATCCTATTTTGTCAAAGCCGACAACTCAAAATGCCAGTACACGAAGTGAAGGTTATCTTCTTCGACGCCGCCGGAACGCTGATCGAGACTCGCGGCTGCGTCGGCGAAATATACCTCCGCGCGGCGCGCGAGTTTGGCTTTGAAGCCGAGCCTCGAATCCTGCAACTAAACTTCGAGCGTTCGTTTCGGCGCCAACCGCCGCTGGCTTTTCCCGTCGGGACGCCTGAAACTGCATTGATCGAGCTTGAGAAAGGCTGGTGGCGCGATCTAGTGAGAGCGGTCTTCGACGGCCTCGGCTCGTTTCCGCGCTTCGAAGACTTCTTCGACGAACTCTTCGAGCGGTTTCGCGATCGCGAATTCTGGCGCGTTTACGACGATGTCGAGCCGGCGCTAGCGGAACTGAAACGCCTTGGACTGAAGCTGGGCGTCATCTCCAATTTCGATTCGCGGCTATATGACGTGTTGAGGGCTTGCCGACTCGATCACTTCTTCGATTCCATTCACATCTCGACTCGTGTCGGCGCCGCCAAACCCGACCCGGTGATCTTCCAAGCCGCGTTGAATCATTACGCGGTTGAGGGGCGACAGGCCTGGCATGTCGGTGACAGTTTGCGAGAAGACGTCGAAGGGGCAATGGCCGCCGGGCTCAACGCGGCTCTGATTGACCGCGATGACCGCTTTGCCGAGAATTCGCCGGCGCCTCGAATCACAAACCTCGAACAACTCGCTACTTTATTCGCACTATAAGCTAACCGCCAAGACGCCAAGAGCGCCAAGAACGAAGATTGAGGATCGAAGACGGCGCCATCGCGCACGGCGATCCTCGATCTTCTATCCTCGACCTTGGCGGTCTTGGCGTCTTGGCGGTTGATTCGCAGTATGACTATCCGGGGGAAACCATGCAAAGCTTGAAAATCGCGCTGCTGATTCTGGTCTGCGCGCTGACGATAAACGCGCAGAGTAAGCCTGAAGACAAAACCATCGCCGCAAAGACGGCAGGAATGCAAAGGATTGACGGTTATGTCCCGCTCTACTGGGACGCGGGCGCGGGCAAGATGTTGATGGAGATTTCGCGGTTCGATACCGAGATGCTCTATCAGGTCTCGCTGCCGGCTGGCGTCGGATCGAATCCCATCGGGCTTGATCGCGGTCAGCTCGGCGGGACCTACGTTGTTTACTTCGAGCGTGTGGGGCCGAAGGTGTTGATGATCCAGCCGAATTATCGCTATCGCGCTTTGAGCGAGGACGAGGCTGAGCGTCGCGCGGTGGCCGATTCGTTCGCGCGTTCGGTGATCTGGGGGTTCAAGGTCGAAGCGGCTGAAGGCGACCGCGTCCTGGTCGACGCGACGGCCTTTTTCCTGCGTGACACGCACGGCGCGGCCGAGAGGCTGCGAGGGAGCCGCCAGGGCAATTACCGGTTCGACGAATCGCGCAGCGCATTCCATCTGCAGCGCACAAAAGGCTTCCCGAAGAACACCGAGGTCGAGACGGTCATTACGCTGGCCGGCGATGAGCCGGGCGCGTTGCTTCGCGGCGTCACGCCGACCGCGAACTCGGTCACGGTCCGCCAACATCATTCGTTCGTCGAACTGCCGGACAACGGTTACAAGCCGCGCGCCTACGACCCGCGCGTCAGCGCGATGCCGATGATGTTTTACGATTACGCCTCGCCGTTCAACCAGCCGATCGAGAAGCGCTGGATCAGACGCCACCGATTACAGAAGAAAGATCCGAACGCCGCCGTCAGCGAGGTCGTCAAGCCGATCGTCTATTACGTCGATAACGGCGCGCCGGAGCCCATCCGCAGCGCGCTCCTCGAAGGCGCGTCGTGGTGGGCGCAGGCGTTCGAGGCCGCCGGGTTCAAGAACGCCTTTCAAGTCAAAGTCCTGCCTACAGACGCCGATCCGATGGACGCGCGATACAACATGATCAACTGGGTGCATCGCTCGACTCGCGGATGGTCTTACGGCGCTTCGATCTCGGATCCGCGCACGGGAGAGATCATCAAAGGCAACGTCACGCTCGGAAGCCTGCGCATCCGCCAGGACGTGCTGCTGGGCACGGGAATGATTCCGCCGCTCACGGCCCAGGGCGAACGCGGCGGGATGGAGAATTATTGCGAGGCGGGAGATTCGCCGGAGGCTGACTATTTGGCCATCGCCTCGACGGGCGACCCGGCTACCGATTCGTCGGCGATGGCCCTGGCCCGCATCCGCCAGCTCTCGGCCCACGAGGTCGGCCACACGCTCGGCTTCTCGCACAACTTCGCCGCGTCGAGTTATGGGCGAGCGTCCGTAATGGACTATCCCGCGCCGTGGGTCGAGATCAAAGAGGGCAAGCTCGATCTCTCGAACGCCTACGCCGTCGGCATCGGCGAGTACGACAAGTTTTCGGTCAAGTTCGCTTACGCCGAATTCGCGCCTGCCGCCGATGAGAGAGCCGAACTTGAAAAGATCGTTCAGAAGGGAATCGCCGACGGGATGATGTTCATTGACGACGGAGACGGGCGCGGCGTCGGGACGGCGCATCCGCTGGCGAGCGTGTGGGACAACGGCGGCGACGCCGTTGCGACGCTGCGTCACGAGATGGATGTGCGGCGCATCGGGCTGAAGAACTTCGGCATGAACAACATCTCGACCGGGCAGCCGATGTCCGCGCTCGAAGCGAAGCTGCTGCCGCTCTATCTGCACCATCGTTACCAGCTCGTGGCGGCGGCGAAATCAGTCGGCGGGCTGTATTTCAGCTACGCGGTCAAGACTGCGAACGGCCCAAGCCCGGCGAAGTTCCTAGAGATCGTCCCCGCCGCCCGCCAGCGCGAAGCGTTGAAGGCGATCCTAGACGCCATCAAGGTCGAAGAGCTGGCCATCCCACAACAGGTCATCGAACTGATCCCGCCGGTGGCGACGGGGTTTGAAGGCGGGACGACGGAATACTTCAGCCGCCGAACCGACCCGGCGTTCGATCCTTTGGGCGCCGCCACGATAGCCGCCGACCTGGCGCTCGGCGCGTTGCTCGACCCGAATCGCGCCGCGCGGATGATCGTTTTCCACGCCCAGAACGCCGCCAACCCCGACTTCAAAGAGGCGTTAGACGCGATCATCGCCGCGACGTGGAAGACGCCCGCCCCGCAGAACGCCTACCATCGCGCGATCCAACGTTCCGTGCAGAGCCTGACCGCTCAGCGTTTGATGGACCTGGCGGGCAATGAAAACGCGTCGCCGCTCGCGCGCGCCGAGGCCACTGCGGCTCTCCGAGGTCTGAGCGCTATGCTCAAAGCTACTGCCAACTCAGATGCGCATCGCCGCGCGACGCAGGATGACATTGAACGCTTCTTGAATCGTCCTGAAGCCGTCAGGCAGGCGACCAGACCATTGCCGACGCCGCCCGGCGATCCAATTGGCAGTAATCGGTAGCGAATGAACGGAACTATTCAGAGATGAGGCTTTCGATCAGAATTTTCATTGCTTTGCTTATATTTGCTTATAATGGATAAAGTGACACAAATTTGCCCCAGGGAGAACTACCATCGAAGCGGCTCTCCCTGGGGCAGTTTGTTTATTCAATATCCGTCCCTTCAATCCACTGGGTGTCCCAGACATTCGCAGGCGCCCCTCAAACCACATAACCCAGTGGCATAGCCCTTCGCGACGCAACTGGATTTGCAGCTTTGCGGCTCGCATGCCAAGGCTGCCGGAGCCTTGGCCAAAACTGTTAGGGACTCTTTTTTACTAACTGACGGAATCAACGCGATTACCATTATTAGCGACACAACCAATTTAAAAATCAGCTTTGCCATAAATCCTCCGATGAAGGTCGTTAGTCCTTACCGCAACTTTTACAGGTAGAAGGCTGGGTTGATAAACACTGGCAGTAGCAGCTGTTCGAAAAAACTTTCCCGGTGGCGTCACAATACGGATCGTAATTGTCAGTGCAAATGCAGGCAGGTTTTGCGCCAGTGTCGTAGGTAAGCGCTGATAAAACAATTAATAACATCAAGGCAGCGATTCTAACCGTAGTCTTCATGGTGTCTCCTTTCGGCAAATTGTTTGTTACTCAGGTTTGATACTACTCGGGTTGATTGAGGAACCGGCCAAGATACTGCTCCTGAGCCGGAAAACTTGTCAAAGTTGCTACTCGTGCGGCTTGATCCTTTTGTCCTGGTATGGCGACGATTCGGCTCCGAATTCACCATTTCTCTTACTAGGACCAGGGTTGCCGATTGAATATGCATTCAAAAGCCAGCACCGGCTGACCTTCAATAATAAAGTGACAAGCAGGGGAACAAAATTTCGCGAAAATTACATTCTATCGAAATATTTCCGCCGAAAATGAATAAGTTGCAGACTCCATAAGAGATAGGAGAGCTGCTTTCTATTATCGAGAGTCTTAGAGCAATTATCAGATCAGTTGAGGGGTGAATGATTATCCAGTCGCGGAGCGACGGTTGAGCTTAGGCCGGCGTTTTAACGCCGGTTAGGGATGGGGAATTATTATTCAGTCGCGGAGCGACGGTTGACCTTGTTGTGAGTTCGTCGCTAGATTCGACCTTCTTTTCTTCGCCGCCTTCAACCGTCGCTCCGCGACTAGGGATTTCTCTCACACTCTACACCGGCGTTAAAACGCCGGCCTAAGCTCAACCGTCGCTCCGCGACGAAGAATAAATCCGTACACTGATCTGATAACCGCTATAAGTTTATCGCTTTGGTGGTACCCCGATATAGCTTTCGGTAATGCTCTCGAACTAGCTCGAGACCGTCAAAAGCTTTCTCGCGGGTGGTACTACATGGAAAAAGCCGGTCGGCGTCGCCTGCCGACCGGCTTTTCGATTTCTGGGAAGTCTTTTGGCAACTCTCAAGATAAGCTTTAGTCGCTGTCTTGAGGGATTGGATCTTACCGCCATGCGGTGAGTTTCACGGATTTGCGAGCCGCCGGCCACCAGCGAACAATGATCGAAACGCCGCCGCGCCCGAAGACGCGCAATACTACGCAACTCCAGCGGTTATTTGCGCTCGGGGGTTCGATCACGCCGACGCGGTCGCGGAAAGCGCGGGGGACTTCTACCGTGCCCGGCACGCCCGGCAACTCGATCGTGATTTCGCGTTGGTAGTTGACGCGCCCGCTCCATTGATACAGCTTTGGCCCGATCCTGCCGGAATCGTCGTGGTCATCATCGCTGTCCTCTCGACCACTGTCGTCTCGATTCGGAGGATCGGGCAGGCGGCGTCGATTGAATGTGTCGCTGTCGCGTCTGCGGTTCGGGGAGTAGGCGCCGTCGCGATCCGAATCGCGATTCATATCGTCGCCCTGTCTGTGATTCGAGTCGCCGGTCGCGGAGTCGTTCTCGCGTCGATTCGCGCCGCCATTTTGATCTTTGTCAGGTCCTTGAGAAGGATCAGGCTCGCCCTCCAGTTGCGGAGCGCGGTTGATGGCGATCTCCGGCGACGGCGCTGGCGGCATTTGAGGCCGCGCGCCGGACGGGATCGGGGCCGGGGCAGGGGACGGCGTCGGGGGAATCGCCACGGATTTGTTATTGGGCGTCGCTGAGTTCGCTATTTGAGGTTGTCGAGCGGGATCCGGCGCCGCTTGAGCGCCCGGGGTTGAAGCCACTGCGCCGTTGTTATTCTG
>DATCXQ010000293.1:0-6191 GCA_036565725.1 Blastocatellia bacterium | reverse complement strand
GCCGTTAGCAAAGTCTCCGCTCGCTACCGCTCGCGGTACTGACTCGTCGCCTCAATCCAGATCTTGGTGTGGGGCATTTCGGGACGCCCCTGCGCTCCAACAGGTGGGGTATTGCTGGACACGCCCCAGGCCCAAACTGGTTAAGCGCCATACATTCAACGCCATCACCTCGGCGCGGTATTTGCAGTTCATTGGTGAGTGATTTTGGGGGAAGTCGCCAGGGTCACGCCCATGCTGGGTGTCTGGTCGGCATCGACGGGTACACTTGGATGCTCGTTGATTGTCACGTCGATGCGGGCGCTGGACGGTTCACTATGGGCGTGACGCAACTGATGACCGGGAAGAGAGGCCGGGCGATCATCCATCCAACAACCGAAGATGCGACAGAAGAGGAGTGACGCAAAAACTCCTTTTCATTTGAGTCTCTGCGTTCGGAAGAGTATTCAGCCACCCAATTCTCTTTTTAACTCAGCGAACTGCTGTTTCAGATCACTCAACTCCATACGCAGCGAAGCGATCTCTTCTTCCAGCTTCGCGATCTTATCGTTCTCGGAATGCCTCTGTAGAACTGAAGGCGCGAGGTGTGGCGGCGCCTCGCTTTGCTCCATCTCGACAGGGCCGCCGAGGAGATGGGCGAACCGCGATTCCCGCGAGCCCGGCTGGCGTGGTAACTTCACGATCAAAGGCTCTTCTCGCAGCGACAACTCCTGCAGCAGGGTTTCGACTTCGGCCAGGCTTCCAAAACTGCGCAGGTGTTGGGTGCGCGAACGCAACTCGCCAGAGGTTTGCGGCCCGCGCAAGATTAACACGCACATCAACGGGGTTTCGGCCTCACTCAAATCGAAAGCTTTCGGGAAGAGGTGGCCGTATTTAGGCGCGCGCGCCTCTGAGCCGTGAAAAACATAGGCCAGATTCTTCCCCCGCAAACTGTCAAGCGCTTTGGCTACGATAGTTTCGTCGTAAGAGACCACAGGGTCGCGATGATTCTTCTGGTTGCAGGCGTTGACCAGCGCATTGAGCGTCATCGGATAGTAATCGGGCGTTGCGATGTGCTTTTCGACCATCGCGCCGAGCGCGCGCAGTTCGTACTCGTTCAGCGTTGCGTTCAAGATCTATACCTCGCGATATTGGAAAGGAGCCTCCAGTCGCGCGTATTATGCGCCCGGCCATATCTCCGCGTCGAGATGGAATAGGAGATGACCATCGCGATTAAGTAGAGGTTGCCGGAGACGATTAGCTTGAGGGGCGCCGGGGGTCTTCTTCGGTGTGACGGCCTACCGGGCAGGGCCGTCAGGCGAACGCAACAGCCAGATCGCCGCGGCGCAAAGCCATGCCGAATATACCGCGAGTAGCATTCGCTCGGTGAGACCGAAAAGTATGGGAGGGCGGAGCGAATCAGAGACCGGCAATAATGATGCAAAGAAGACGATCAGGCTGACTATGATCATGACCGCTGGCAAGTACAGAACGCCGGCGGTCCGGCGCCACTCCGCGGCCCGGCGTAAGCCATGCGAGAGCAGTAAGGCGGCAATGGGCAGGGCGATAAAGGAAACGCGCGCCGCATTTTCGTGAATCAAGGCGGCAGCCGATGGAGAATTGCCCCATTGACCCGGCGGATCGGCGCGAAAGAATCCGCTTGTGAGCACACCGGAGCTCCACACCGCGAGACCGAATAATCCGGCGGCGCCGGCCCGGATGCGTATGGTTCGCGCGAGCCCCAGGACCAGGGCCGCTGATCCAACCCCCCAGGCCACCATGCCCGCAGTAAAGAGCCATCCCTGAGCGCCGTGTACGTAAAAACTCACGGGTTCATTCAATGGAGACCGTTCCGGTTGGAGCAGGTGCAACACAAGGACGGCGACCCCAAAGCAGCCGTTCCCTGACAAGCAGGCGTATGCCAGCCAGCCGGTCGGTAATGAATATGCCTGTCTTCGCCGTTTCGTCGTCTCAGATGTCATTGGGTCCCAATCGCAGGAGCGTCTTCGTGCTGAAAGACGGCGCCCGTCATTTATGTCATACCGGGCTTTCCCGATGAACTTACGTTTTTGCCCAGATAATTGTTCGAGAAGCGCTCCGGCTGCTCCGGGATTTGAACGGTTGTTATTGCCTAAATCTGGCGCTCGCCACTACAATTCGGTGTTCCTTCGACCGCCACTTGGCGGAGGATACGGTCGCATAGAACAACTGGCAAATTCATATTAAACCTCTCAGGACTTTTGACCTGACATTTAAACCAATGGCAGGTCGATGTGCACGCACTCATTTGATCGCATGAGTCTGTTACGTTCGCTCGCTGCTTTCCCGAGGATTTAAATGGCAAGCGCTGGCGTACGTTGGGATATTCTCTTCTCCAACTCTAATCCATAAGGAGGTCCGCCAATGTTCTTGCGCGCTACCGCAGCTTTCCTTCTTCTCGTTGCCTTCGCCTTCCCGACGTCCGCCCAGACGCCCTCGGGCGAGATCAGCGGGGTCGTCTCCGACTCTAACGGATCAGTCATCGCCGGGGTGAGGGTTACACTCACCAACTCGGCCACCAACGCAGTTCGAGAGCTCCAGACCAACGACTCGGGGCTTTATGCGATACCGGCCTTGCCTCCCGGGATCTACACGCTGAAAGTCGAAAAGGCCGGCTTCCGCGCCGTCGAGCGCAGGAACATCGAGGTCCTGGTCGGCAGCGCGAATCGGATTGACGTGACGCTCGAAGTCGGAGAGATGACCAACACCGTCGAAATCACCGGAGGCGCGCCGGTCTTGCAGAGCGAGAACGCCTCGATCGGTACGGTGATCGAGAACCGCAGCATCGTAGAGTTGCCGCTCAACGGCCGCAACTACCTCCAACTCACATCGCTCATTCCCGGCGCCACGACCAACGGGCCTTCGTCCAGTCAGGGCAAACAACGCATGGGCGGCCAGCGCAACAGCTTCGCGCTGAATGTTTCGGGCCAACGCATCCACTTCAATCACTACTCGCTCGACGGGATCGAGAACACCGACTTGAACTTCAACAGCTACATGCTGCTGCCGTCGGTCGACGCATTGCAGGAGTTCAAGGTCGAGTCAGGGCTGTTCGACGCCGAATACGGCCGGGCCATTGCCCAGGTCAACGTCTCGACCAAGTCGGGGACGAACCAGTTTCATGGGACGCTGTTCGAGTTCCTGCGCAACTCGGCGCTCGACGCCAAGAACTACTTCGACCGTCCGAACGAGCGAATCCCGCCCTTCAAGCGCAACCAGTACGGAGCGACAGTGAGCGGGCCCGTGATTCTGCCGAAGATCAACGGCAGGGACAGGTTGTTCTTCCTCTTTAACTGGGAGGGATTGCGCGAACGTAAGGCGCTCACCTCGTCGCCTGCGGTCCCACTGTCCGCCTGGCGCGCCGGCGATTTCTCCGGCGGCCCGACGATCTACGACCCGACGACGCGCGTCTTCGACGCGGCGGGAAACGTGATCGGCGCGCCGACGCCATTTCCCAACAACAGAATTCCAGAGAATCTAATTCATCCGGTCTCGAAGAAACTGCTCGAATTCTTCCCGATCCCGCAGCAGGAGCGGACCGGCGCAAATTTCGTCAATAACGAAGCCAGGCGAGTCAACGCCGACCAATACACCTACCGGATCGATTTCACGGAAAGCTCTAAATCAAGCTGGTTTTTCCGTCACAGCATTTCGCGCGAACTCGGCTATGACCCGTTCGCGATCCCGGACATGGGGATCAACACTGACACTGACGTCCAACAGGGAGTTCTAGCCAACACGCGCACCTTCGGCTCGAACAAGGTCAATGACATTCGCCTGGGCCTGAGCCGGCTGTTCAACGCCCACATCTCGCCGCGCGCCAACACGGTCAACGTGGTCAAGGACCTCGGCATCAATCTGCCGAGCGAAAACCCGCTCTACTGGGGCGTGCCCAACATCAACATCACCGGACTTTCAGGGCTTGGAGAAGAGAGCGACGCGCCTTTCATCAACTACGACACTACCATCCAATTGATTGATAACTTCTCCTGGACGCTCGGCACGCACTCCTGGAAATTCGGCGGCGAGGTTCGCCGAGTGCGTTACAACCAGATCGGCGGCGTAGTCACGCGCGGGCGGTTCGCCTTCGACGGGCGTTACACGAACAACGGCGCGCGGACTGGCGCAACCGGTGGTCACCCGTTCGCCGACTTCCTGCTCGGCCATTTCAACAGATCCGAGGGGCAGATCGGCGCGCCCATTGCCAACTTCCGCTCGAACTACTTCGCGCTCTATTTGCAGGACAACTGGAAGATCACGCCGAAGCTGACGCTCAACTACGGGCTGCGCTGGGAGAATGACCAGCCGTTCCGCGACAAGTACGACGCCATCGTCAACATCGACTTCCGCTGGGACAATTCTCTAGAGCCGGCCTATGTGCGGGCCGGCGAGGGTGACCCATTTGAAGGAAACCCGGCGTTCCGCCTGGCGCCGGACATCAAGTACGTACGTGACGGGCGCTTCGGCGACCGGGCCTACAAAAATGACCTCAACGATTTCGCCCCTCGAATCGGTATCGCCTACCAGATCACGCCGAAGACCATCTTGCGTACAGGCGCCGGGATTTATTACGTGCGCGACATCGGCAACGCCACTTTCGACATCGTGCGCAATGCGCCCTTCACGATCCGCCGCGACGAGCCTGCCGAGAACAACCGGCCCAACCTGAGTTTCGAGCAGCCGTTCGCGCGCACGGGCGCTCCGACCTTCATCCTGATCAACCAGTTCGATGAACCGACGTCGTATGTCACGCAATGGTCGTTCGGATTGCAGCGCGAGCTGACGGGAAATATGACGGTCGAGGCGACCTATTTCGGTTCCGCCGGAATCAAGCTGCGACGACTGCAAACTTACAACCAAACGCGGCCGAGCCAGTTGTCGAACAGCAACCTGTCTCGCCCGTTCCCGAAGTTTGGCGGCTTCCAGGTAATGAACGCGCCGAGCCATTCCAGCTACCACGCGCTCTACCTGAAAGTGCAACAGCGTTTCTCACGCGGATTGACGTTCCTCAGTTCCTTCTCCTGGAGTAAATCAATTGACAACGGCAGCGGCATCCGCACCTCTGATGGCGATAGTCTGACGCCGTCGAACGACTACAACCTCGAGCTTGAACGAGGGCTTTCGGCCTTCGACTTCCGCCGCCGCTGGACCTCGTCGTGGGTGTGGGAACTGCCCGTCGGCAGAGGCAAGCGATTGCTAACTGACAACCGGTTCGCCGATTTCGTATTGGGCGGGTGGCAGTTGGGCGGCATCCTGACATTGCAGGACGGCTTCCCGTTCACGGTGCAGTGCGGCCCGGGCAATATTCAGAATGGCGGCGGGATCTGCTACCCCGATTCCACGGGGGCCAATCCGAACCTGCCGCGGAGCCAGCAAACCCGCACGCGCTTCTTCAACACCGACGCTTATGTAGACCGGATTCCCGCCACCGGGAATTTCCGTTACGGAAACACCGCGCGAAATTCGGTCATCGGCCCAGGCATCATCAGCTTCGACGCTTCGGCCAATAAGAAATTCAATCTGACTGAATCGAAGTATCTTGAATTCAGAACGGAGATCTTCAATCTTCCGAACCACCCGATCTGGAGCCCGCCCGGGACGCAACTCCGGACGGCCAATTACGGCGTGATCAACAGCACGAGGATTGATTCACGCCAGATCCAGTTCGCCTTGAAGCTGGCCTTCTGAGGCGACTGGCTTAGCCACAGAGAACACAGAGGGCACAGAGGGGATTTTATGATTTCTCTGTGTTCTCTGTGGCCTCTGTGGCTATTCATCAATGTGAAAACTGCTGTAGGCAGATCATATGCGCATAATCCTGTTGTCGCTATTTGTACTCTCTGTCTCCACGCCGTCTCAGGTCGAATTGTTTCGAGACGACTTCTCGAAGTTCCCGCCGGGTTGGCTTTCGAAGCCGGTCGGCCTTCTGAATGGGGCCATTCAGGAATATCACTATCTGCCGCATCGGGGCGTGGCGACGTTCCCGTGGTACAACCCGATCACGCATAACGATTCTTGGGTGGCGGGCGACGAGGACGGCAAGACCTACCTCGAACAGCATCTGCCGCACGACCAGCCTGAGCGCTGGCAGCCGCTATTCGTCACTGGAGATTCGTTGTGGACCAGTTATACAGTGTCGGCGAAGGTGAGGCCGCTGTCACTGGCCGAATCGGCGG
>DATCXQ010000693.1:0-6490 GCA_036565725.1 Blastocatellia bacterium | reverse complement strand
GTCGAGTTCGGCCCAACTAAGCCGCCGCAACTGGTCGGCCGAGCCACCCCGATCAAGTGATCGGTCCAGCCGGTCCCGGATGGGGGACTCCCCATTCAGTTCTCAATTGATAATCTTTCCACTTTGGATGCGAGCCCCTCTTCAAAGCGAATCCGCGCATAGCCCGCGTCTGACAGAGACACATTATTGCAGAACTAAAACGAAATACGGGCGCCGAATTGAATCTGGCGGCCGGGAGTCGCGGCTTCTGTGATGACGCCGAATTGCGGCGTGTTCACGAAACGGCCAGGCGTCCCGAGGTTCGTATGATTGAGGGCGTTGAAAAACTCAGCCCGGAACTGGAACTTCGTCTTTTCCGTGATGTTGAACTCCCGGGTCATGGCTAGATCGAGCGTCTGCATTCCGGGTCCGACGACCGTGTTCCGTCCTACATTTCCGAAGGCGAAGGCCGGAGGCGCGGCGAAGGCCGCCGGATTGATCCAGCGGTCGGCGGCGCGTGATCCTTCGTCGAAGACCGGTTGCCCCGTGAGGTTGGCCCGGATGGGATTTTCGCCGAGCAGCGTTCCGGCGTTCGCCGTGTCGCCGAAGACCGAGACGGTGAACGGGAATCCGCTCTGGACCTGATAGATGGTCGAGAGGACCCACCCCTTTGTGATCGCGGGCAAGACGCCCGACTTCCCTACCCCGGGAAGATCGAAGACCGCGGTGAGCGCGAAGCGGTGACGGATGTCGCAACCGAGACCTTTCTCGGCGCGCAGGTTGTTGTTGTTCTGCGGGATGGCCGATTCGAACATCGGCGAGCGAAAGTCGGGCGCGTCAGTCAAACTTTTTGACCAGGTGTAATTGGCCAGAAGGCTCAACCCCTTCGAGAACCGTCGCCTGATATTCGCATAACCCGCGTCGTACCAGCTTCGAGCCGAGTTCTCCAGCAAGTTGATCCCGCTGACGGGGAATGTCGTACTGACGACCGTGATATTCGAAGGCAGTTCCATACCTGGGAGAAAACTGAGCGTCCTGAACGGACGCCGCGGCCCGAGGGCGCCAGGGCCTGGCGGCGCGTTGTTGATCAGGCGCGATCGTTGCAGATGCAAACCGCGCGATCCCAGGTATCCGATCTCAAGCGTGGTTTCACTTCCGAGACTCTTTGCGACCGACAAGCTCCATTGCTGGATGTACTGCGATTGCGCATGCGGGTCGAAAGCCGCAAAACTCACCGTGGTTCTGCCGAGCGCTGCCGGCGCGAAATCGAAGCCGTTGATCGCGGGAATGAAATTGTCGCTCTGCTGAGTCTCGGGAAAGACGAAAGGAACGTTGTGGCGCTGGTTGCACCAGGTATTCATGTCCACCGGCGTAAAGAAGATGCCATAGGCGGTACGGACCACGAGTCCATAGCGTGGGATGTTTTGTGAGATCCCGATGCGTGGGGCGAAATTGTTCCGCCTCGAATACATCAGCCCCTCGGGATACCCTTGCTGGCCGCCGATGAAAACGACCGGCGTTCCGTTTTGAAAGTCGAGGTTGGTGTTCGTGTATTTGAGGTCGCGCAAGGGGCTCATGTATTCATAGCGGAGCCCGACCACGACTGTCGTCGTGCGCGTAAGCTGAACGCTGTCCTGCGCAAAGCCGTCGGCGTACCACTGGCGAAGCTGCATCTGCGGGATGCCAGCCTGGCGCTGCTTCACCGCGGGCAGCCCGAGCAGAAAACTGGCGAGGGCTGAGCCCGTCCCGTCGTTGGTCGCGGTTTGAGTCGTGAATCCGTTGGTGAATTGATAGAAGCCGCGATTCTGGAAGAAGCCCCACATCGGCCAGATGTAATGCCTGTAACTTCCGCCGAACTTGAGACTGTGCCGCCCGCGTTGCCAGCTCAGGTGGTCGCGGAGTTCCAGAATCGTGTCCCAGGCGCGCATCGGCGTGGCCGCGAATGTATCACCCATGCCCGAATAGCCCTGCACATTGAACCATGGCGCGCCGAAGGCGCCTTTACCGCCAAAGCCGACTCCCTGAATACCGAGGTCGGAGATGATGTCGTTATCATCGCTGTTTTCGGAAGATCGATGCATCGCGAGTCTGGAGACCGTTATCGAGGCCGTGTTCACCACGGCGGGATTAAAGATGTGGTTCCAGGAGACGCTGCCGTGCTGGGAGAAATTGTCGTGAAAGGCGCCGAACCCGGGAAGGTTCTGCGGCATTGATCCACGCTCTTTGCTCAATGAATACCGCGCGGCCAGACTGTCGCCGCTGGCGAAGTTGTGATCGATTCGAGTCGTGCCCTGGTCCGTCACATGGCGCTCATTGCGCACGTCTAGATAATTGTTGCAGTCCACGCCGCCGCCTATGACTGTCGGAGCCCCCATCATCGTCATCCCGCAGCCACCCATCATCCCCATTCCCATCCCCATATCCATGTTCGGACGAACGACATACTTTTGCAGAAACCGGGCGGCGACGGGATTGATAAGGTTCTCCGGAATCATGTTGTCCGGAAACTGATCGCGAATGATCTGTGAATTCGTGGGTCCGATCGGTTTGGTCGGATTAAAAGCCGGGTTCGGCCGCGCGCTGAAGGGGTTGTAAATCGTCGTCCCGCTCATGCTGAAATCGCCCATGATCTCCATCTCTGTGGGGACGGTCTGGGCCATCGTCATCGCTTTGACGCGCCTCAAGCCCTCAAAGTTGAGAAAGAAGAAGGTCTTGTTGGGGACGATCGGGCCGCCTATCGACGCACCGAAGTTATTCTGGACAAGGTGATTGCCGGAATCCATCTCATTGAAGGATCGGGCATCGAGCGCGCTGTTGCGCAAGAATTCATAGACCGTTCCATGGAATTGGTTCGAGCCTGAGCGCGTCACGATGTTGACCTGCCCTCCACCGGCTCCGCCCATCTCCGCGGAATAACTGCCGGTCTGGACCTTGAACTCCAACACGGCGTCCGGCGAGGGGCTCAGGTTGAGGGTGTTGAAGGTCGGGTCGGTATTAGTCGCGCCGTCCAGTAGGAAGTAATTCGCGTTCGGGCGATTCCCTCCGATACTGACCGACGAACGTTGTCCGGGGCGCCAATAAAGGGGATTCATATCGCCCGCCTGCGCGCCGTGACTGAGGTGCGCGCCGGGTACCGTCAGCACGAGATCGATCAACATTCGCCCATTAAGCGGTAGATTACTGATCGCGGCCGGCTCTATGACCTCGCCGACGCTGGAATCCGCCGTGCGGAGCGCATCCACGGCGCCGACTTCAACGGTGGTGGTAACGGAGGCCAGCCTCAGGCTGAAATCCAGCGTCAACTGTTGGCCTACCTCAAGACGCAGGGTCTGGTTTATTGACGCAAAGCCCGAAGCCGTCACTTCAATTTCATACTCACCCGGAAGCAGCCCCGTGACCCGATAGATTCCCAATTCATTACTGGTCACTTTCCGGATTGCTCGTGTACCCGCAGAAGTGATTTGCACGGTGGCGCCCGGGAGGGGCCGGTTTTGCGGGTCGGAGACCGTCCCGACAAGCGCCGCGTAATTGCTTTGCGCAAATAGTGATGGCGAAATCACGGCGAGTAGGAAAAAACAGGCCATCTTCATAGACAAACCTCCGGTTTCAAATCAGACAGTTTCGTTAAGGCGCCCTGGCGCTTTGAGAATGGATAAATGACGAGAGACTATCCCTAATCAAAAGAAGCAATTCTCTGGCCAGATCTGATCGCTCCCTTCTATTACTGGGACAAACCATTCAGACTAAATAAATAAAACCGTTTTTAGGCTAGCCGATAGGGCTTCGGCTGAAAATATCAGGTGGCGAAATCTGACGAATATAGCGATATGCCGCGTTCGCTCGCGGCATATCGCGTCCTCCCCCGCGACCTTTCTTGAGATTGCGGCGGATGGCGCCTAGTAAGACATCTATCGAAGCAACGGCTTCACCTTCTGCTCGAACTCTTCCGGGAAAATAATTCCCTGGATGACTTCACGAACCATCCCCTTTTTATCAATCACCACGGTGACGGGAAGAGTTTCCCCTTTATCAAACATGGCCTTCGTCTGTTCCTCACCCAGAGCGACGGGGTAATTGACCTTGATGGGCTTTATGAATTCACGCGCCTCCGTCAATTCTGTCGGCGGATATGTGACGCCGATAACCTGAAGGCCCTTGCTTTTATACTCCCGCTGCCATTTAACGAGGTCAGGCATCTCGGCCCGGCAAGGCGCGCACCAAGTCGCCCAGAAGTTGAGGAGCACGACTTTCCCCTTGTAATCGCTCAAACGCAAAGCGCGCCCCTCGACATCCTTTAGCTCCAACTTGGGAGCGTGCTTTATCCCCTGCCCCGAAACGATCGAGAAGATCGCAACCAATATGATTGCCGTAATTGTCGCTCGTGTCATCCGGCCACCTCAGTACAACAATCTAATACCGACAAGTAAGCCCCGCTCGACGCGGAGCGCTTGCGTTCCGGTGTTTCGCACTAAAGGCAGCTGATAGCTTGCCTCGATGACGAATCTCGGACACATCGCGTATTGGACGCCTGGCGCGAGGTAATACTCGGTCGAACTGCTCCCTGGCGCAGGCGCGCCGGCGACGCGCCCGGCTCCGCGGCGGATGAAGTTTGATTCCAGGATGGCGAACACTTCCCCGCCCGGACGGTCATACTTCCGCGGGAATAGCACGTATTCCAGGTCAGTATTGACGCGCAGTTCGTGCCCCATCCGGAACCCGTCTCGCTCGGAGCGTAGAACGCCTTCGGCGTTACCTCCAAAAATGAACCGCCCTTTCGCTTGTGAGTAAGTCAGGTCCACGTGTGGAGAGAGTCCGCCGCTGATCGGCGAAAGCTGTTGGCGCACAAATGCCGGCGCCTGGAGTTGTTGCTCGCTTGGAGCGCCTTTCTTTCCGGTCGGAAGCTCCAAGCCGAAGCGCAGCGCCGCTTGATGGTCCCCCCACGCTTCGACCTGTCGGAAGAAGCGATACTTGCCTGAGATGATGATGTTACCTATCCCCCCGCCGCTGCCGGAGGTCACCCCGTCTTTGAATGAAACCCGCGTGACCGGGATTTCAGCCTCTACCAGAAGCTTCGGCGTCGGAGTGTAGGAAAAATCCAGGAGCATAATATGACGGTCAACTTTCAGCCCGCCGAGTTGTTGCCGCATATAAATATATCGCGGTGTGAATGCGCCGCCGCGATAAACCGTCAGCCCCGGGCTAGTCGTCCTGATCGGCGCGACCGGAAACGGCGCCCCTTCCAGGTGGTCGCCGCTCGTCACGTCGACGTATTCTGTTTTGGCCTGGTTAGCTTCACTCCCATTGTGAGAGCGCCCGGACTTCTTCGCAGGCAAAGGAGAAATGATTTCTTTTCCTTCCCCTGCCGTCTTCCAATCGCCGGTTACCTCGATCTGCGCGTTCGGGGCGGCGTCAGGCAGAGCCTGGTCAACGCCCTCGCCCTCTAAGACAAAGCGCTGCCCGGACGTGTCCGTGAGGAGCGACCAGCCCGAAGCGTCACGCGCGAGTTTTCCATTGACCGTTATTTTCGCGGAGGCTAGCGTGTAGCCGGCCTTCTTCAGTGTCTCCTTGAGCGCCGCATAGGAAACAGGTTTTTCGGCCTTCGGCGTGAACACGCCGACGCCGTTTTTTATGTCGGTGATTTCTATCTCGTTCAGTTTCGGCGCGAAATTTAGACGGCTCACGGCCTTCTGAATGTTGAACACTCAGTTGCCACAAAGGTATCCGTCAATCTTCATCTCCACACGTTTTACCTGCGCAAGACCGATGCCCGCGAATACGAGCGATAAGATAACGACGCCAAGCGCCGAGGTGGCGAGTCGTTTTATCGCAAATTCTCCTTGGATTGATTATGTGTTGAACGCGAAGCGTGGGGGGCGCGAACGATGTCCGCCCCCACCACTATTGATTAGCGATTAGCTCACTTGGCTTCGTGATTCGCGCAGCGCGCGCCGCCCGTGCAGCAGCTCGCGCCGGCGACACAGCAGTCAGCCTCGTTCAGACCGTAAGACTGCGTTGAAGCCTGTGAACCATTGGCCGCGTACACGACACCGGCCAACCCAATGACTAAAGCGATGACGAATGTTTTAACGGATTTCATTGTAGTGTCTCCTATTCAAGATAAAATTTGCCCATAGACCAGTGAGCGCACTGGCTCTGATAAGAATTCGGTGTGCAAACTTTTTTCTAAATCATGAAGACACAGTGAGGGATTGCTATGACCTTGCCCTTCTCCGGCGCTTCGATCTCTCGTGGAGTCGGCGAGTTCCTCTCCAATGCCTCATGCGGTCGAGAGTTGTGATAATAGTCGAAGTAATCTCGCAAGGTTCGGCGCAGGTGATCTTCACCGATGATGATCAGATTATCGAGACACTCTAGAGCGTGTTATTAACTTTTCCACTTTATCGGCAATGATTTACGGCCGCCCGCTGCCCTTGCGCGATTTGGTAAACTTCTTGGATGGAACGAAAAGCCTATCCAAGTGATGTTAGTGACGCTGAATGGGCGCTGGTCG
>DATCXQ010000268.1:0-6055 GCA_036565725.1 Blastocatellia bacterium | reverse complement strand
GCATCGTCTCCGCCGGATTCGCGCCGACCATCAGGATCACCTCGGCGCGGGCGACGTCGGAGACCGGGAACGGCAAGCCGCGATCTACGCCGAAAGCGCTGACGGAAGCCGCCGCCGCGCTCGACATGCAAAAACGTCCATTGTAATCAATGTTCGCCGTGCGCAGCGCCACGCGGGCGAATTTGCCCAGCAGATAAGCCTTCTCGTTCGTCAGCGAGCCGCCGCCCAGAACCCCGACGGCGTCACGACCATGTTTCGCCTGCGTCGTTTGAAACGCCCCCGCAATCGTCTTGAACGCCTCATCCCAACTGACGGGCGCGAGGACGCCGCGCGCGTTGCGCTTCAACGGCCGCAGCAATCTGTCGGGATGATTCAAAAGTTCGGCCGACGTCCACCCCTTGACGCACAACGCCCCGTTGTTGACCGGGAACTCCTCATCGCCGCTGACCGTCGCGCCGTCGGGCGCAATTCGCATCCCGCATTGCAGCGCGCAGTAAGGGCAGTGCGTCGCGACAGCGACGTGATCGGCCCTCTGCGTTTTGATCGTCTGTGGCGTCACGCCCTGCATTGGGCAACGATCGTGCCATTGCGCGCGACGCAGGGGCCGCGAATGGCTGAAATGGCTGTAAACACAGGGTCTCGAAAGCTAGTGGCCGGAATTCCAAAGCGTGAAAGCCTCTCGCCGAGAGTAGCGCTTTCGACAAAATTGTTTGAATAATGGGATGGTTCGGAAAAGATTTTCGCATCACATCGGATGGTAGGGGCAGACCTGTGTGTCTGCCCCGGTGATTGCGTGTAGTCCCGACCGGGGCAGACACACAGGTCTGCCCCTACGTTAGGAATCGTCGCGCAGGCTGTTGCAATCGATGCGATATTTTTTGATCTTGTAGCTGAGGACGCGCTCGCTCACCTTGAGCAGTCTGGCCGCCTGATTGCGATTGCCGCGCGTGGCGCCGAGCGCTTCGAGGATCAGTTCGTGTTCGTAAGTTTCGACGGCGCGGAACAACCCTTCGCTCATCGGGGCTGGATGCGCCGCCTGCAGCGCGGGCGGCAGATGGTAATAATCGATCCTGCCGCCCTCGGCGACGACGACCGCGCTTTCGACCACGTTTTCAAGCTCACGGACGTTGCCCGGCCATTGGTAACCGGTCAGCAGGTCCATCGCGGCGACGGAAAAACCGCGAATCGCCTTGCCCATCCGGCGCGACGTCCGCTCCAGAAAAAATTCGGCGAGCGCGGAAATGTCTGCGCGCCGATCTCGCAGCGAGGGCATGATGATCGGAAAAAGATTGAGGCGGTAATAAAGGTCCAGGCGGAAGCGCCCGACTGCGATCTCCTCTTCGAGGTTGCGCGTCGTGGCCGCGATAACGCGAACGTCGGTCTTGACAGTGGCCGTTCCTCCGACCCGCTCGAATTCGCCGCTCTGAAGCGCTCGCAGCAATTTGGCCTGAGTCGTCAGGCTGACCTCTCCGATTTCATCAAGTAACAGCGTGCCAGTGTTCGCCCGCTCGAAATAGCCCGCCCGCTGCGCAATTGCGCCGGTAAAAGCGCCGCGTTCGTGGCCGAAAAGTTCGCTCTCGATCAAGCCTTCGGCCAGCGCCGCGCAGTTGACCGCGACGAATGGCCTGTCGGCGCGCGGGGAGTTTAGATGAATCGTTCGCGCCACCAACTCCTTGCCGCTGCCGGTTTCACCGGTGATCAACACAGTCGCCTTCGTGCAGGCGATCTGCGCGACCTGCTCGAAGACCTGCCGGATGGGCCAACTGTCGCCGACCAGCAGCGAAAAATCGTAATGCTCGCTCAAACGCTCTCTGATCTGATGGTTGTCCTCAACCATCTCTTCGGCTTTGTCAGGCGCCTTGCCCTTACCCGGCTGCATCGAGCCGAGAAGTCGCGCCACCAACTGAAGCGTCTCCTGCGAGACGGGCGCGAACTCGGATGCGCTCAGCGCCAGCAAAAAAACCACCTGGGCGCCCCGCCGCGTCATCAACGGGACGGCGGTCAGATGCAACGCCCGCTCTGTTTGCAGCCTTCGCGCATACAGAGCGCCGCGGCGCAACGCCCGCAGCATATCTCGTACATGGCGTCCTTCCTTTAACAAATCGCTCAATTCGCTCCGGCTAAAAGACGGCGTGGATGACAAGGCGCGCACGGTCAGGTCCGCCGCGCTTCTGACGTATACAACCGCGACGCAAAAGGCCCCGAGCCGCTCACGAACTGCTTCGCTGACCCGCGCGTAAACGTCCGCCGCCTCGGCCCGACTGCTCAGAATATGATTGACATCCATCAACAAAGCCATCAAAACACCGGCTTCGGGAGGCTTTGACAATTTTTGCGCCTCTCCTATTCCTGCAATTCTGTCTCTCGACATGTTATTCACTACGTTTTTGTACGAGGCCGCATCTGACCTGATCAGCGACGGCTTCGACAAACTGAAACTATCGTTGGGGGTTAGCGAGCTGATCTGAAAATAGCCGAGGAATAGGACTCAAATTCCGTACCTCACTGGCCGGATGGAGGGAGAGATGGACGGGGAGACAGGGCGACGGGGCGACGGGGCGAAAGAGAGACGGAGAGACATGGGAAACAGAGATATATTCAGACGTATATTCTCTTTGTCGCCCCGTCGCCCCGTCGCCCTGTCGCCCCATCTCTCCGTCTACATTAATCGAGGCGTGCGACCGCGACGACTTCATCCGCTGCGGAATCAATCTTGACGGGGTTGCGCAGCGGGCGTCCGAAACCTTCAAAGCTGACCGTCATGACGTCGCCGTCCGACAATTGAACGCCGGCGCCGAAGCTGAAGGCGTCAGCGCCGAAGAAGTGGACGTGCAGATCGCCGGGCCGGCGGTGCCACTCGAATTTGAAGTGATGGTGTTCGATATTCGACAGGCTGTGACACATCTCGGCCTCGCCGGTCTTGACCTCCTGCGACCAGAGGCGTCGCCCGTCACGTTCGATCACCACCTCGCCGGGCACGGATTGGAAGTCGTGGTCGACGATCAGTTCCGGGCCGAGCGCGCAGTTGCGCAATTTCGAGCCGGCCAGATAGAGATAATTTCGCTTCTCGAATTTATGGTCGGAAAATTCGTTGCCGACGGCGAGGCCGATTCGATAAGGCCTGGCGTCGTCGCCGATCAAATAGACGCCCGCAACCTCGGGTTCCTCGCCGCCGTCTTCGGCGTAGCGCGGCGTGACGAGCGACTCGCCGTGGGCGCGCAACACGTCGCCGCAGCCTTTGTAAAACCACTCGGGGGCGACGCCGATCTTTCCCGGCGCCGGACGGCCGCCCTCGAGGCCCCAGCGGAACATCTTCATGCTGTCGGTCAGAGTTTCAATTTGCGCAGGCTGATCAGGGTTTTTCGCGTGCATCGCGTCGCGGTTCTTCGCGCTCGCCATGTGCGTCAGCCCGGTCCCGGTCACCAGGCAGCGCGACGGCTCTTCGGGATGGTCGGCGGCGGGCAGAATCCGCCATTCCGACTGTCCGCCGTAGACCTCATCGTAATCGAGCGACTCATCGGCGTTGTGGAGTTTAATGAGCGCGGAGAGGTTCACCCGCGAGTTGATAGCGGCCCGCGCCAGTTCATAGATCGAAGCGAATTCCGACAGGAGTTTGATGCGCGGCTCGTCGATGACGCCGATCTTGCGAATGTTTCCGTTCCGAAGCTGAATAAGTCTGAGCATTGAATCTTCCTCCGATTCACTAGGCATAGCAACAAGGCAACCACGGGGAGCACGGGGAAGAATTATATGGAAGAGATGACGCAAAGGCCCTTCACAATGCCTTTTTATCCAGTTCCCCGCGCTCCCCGTGTTCCCCGTGGTTCACTACTCTATGTACGCGACAATCGCGCCTGAGGGCGTAACAAGCCGCCGAGCGCGATTTTTTCAATTTCATTTGCGACTTCATCGCCCGTCAGTCTGCCGTCCGGCTTGTACCATCGCGAAAGCCAGAGCAGCATACCGAAAAGGCTGAAGGACGCCACGGTGACGTCGACGTCTTTCAACTTGCCCTCGTCTTTCAACTGCCGCAGCGTGTCGCGCAAGAGGTTGAGGTAGGCGCGCTTGCGCAGTTGGACTTTGCGGCGGTGGGTGGGAATCAGTCCGGCCATTTCGTCATTGAGCACTGTGAGTGGGCTGTAGCCTTCGGGACGGCTCCCCTCGATGATCAGCAGGGCGTGATTGCGCAGGATCGCGCGCAGACGCTGTTCGGCGTCGATGACGGCCCGCGCCGGCGTGATCACCTGGATTTCCAGCCGGTCCATCCCGAAATTCATGATCGCGAAGAGCAGGTCCTGCTTGCTCTTCACGTAGTGATAGATGCCGGCCTTGGTGATCCCCACGGCGTCGGCGATGTCGCTCATCGAGGTCGCGTCATAGCCTTTATCGCAAAATATCTTCGCCGCCACATAATAGATTTGGTTGAGGCGATTGGGTTCCTCCGAAGCGTCCAGTTTTTTCTGTGGTCTCATTGTCATTACTTCCTTAGAAAATCGACCACGTAGCAACGACTATACCGGTTTTCAGATGTATGAAGACGGTTAGCCACCGCAGCGCACAGAGGGCACAGAGAGGATTTAATGACTTCTCTGCGCTCTCTGTGACCTCTGTGGCTATTCATATATGTGAAAACTTCTGTAAAGTCGTTACTACGTGGCGCTTTCATTGTTTCAGGGCGTCGCGGCGCGACATGGTCAGAATGTCGCGATCGGATTAAGCGGCGAGCCTGTGCCGCCGGTCAATGGAATCGGGGCCGCGGTGAGCAGGAATTCCCAGCGTTTGCGCTTCGCGGTCGCCTCGCTCAAAGCCTCAAGGTCGCAGTTGTCGAAGATATGGACGCCGAGCGCTATCAGCGCAAGTTGATGGATCGGATGCGTCAGACCTTCGACGCCGGACGGGAGTACGTCGCTGGCCGCGTCGCTCCCCAGCAGAGCCACGTCGCGGGCTTTGAGCCATTTCGCGCACGAGGCGTGCAGCCCAGCCGAGTTCACTGAAATGTTCCACGGGCCTTTCTCCGCGCGCCGCGCCCAACGTCCCGTGCGAATGAAGACGGCGTCGCCGGCGGTCAATTTCAATCCCGCTTTCCTTTCCCAGGCCTCCAGATCTTCGGGGTAGATCGGCGTTCCGGGTTCGAGGTATTTCACGCCTTTGAGTTGTGGGAGGTCCATCAACACGCCGCGCGTGAAGACTCCACCTTTCAGATTTTGAATCGCCAGTTTCGCGGCGCCCTTTTGCGTGACCTCTTCTTGCGGGACGCCGTTGTACATTTTGCCGTTCCAGAACATGTGGCAGAGCGCGTCCAGATGCGTGTGCTGGTAGCCGTGGAACGAGATACGGAACGCGTCAATGCTGAATTGCCCGCGATTGTTGACGCCGCTCAAACTCACCGTGTGCTCATACGGGCTTTGATTATCCTCGGCCCTTTCCTTTTCAGTGTCGCGGGCGAGCGAAACCGAAAAGCCTTCTCTGACCAGCGCGGCGGCCTGTTTTCGTTTCGCCTCCGTGATCAGGTTGACGGCGCCGAGTTGATCTTCCTTTCCCCAGCGGCCCCAGTTCGACAACTCGGTCATCAAACGATCGACGTCCTCTTTCGTCATCTTGCGTTGCGCTTCCTGCTTGGCGCCGGTGGAAACGAGCGCGCATGGCGCCGCGAAGCCCACCAGCATTATGAGGAAAACCAATGCGGTAATTTTCATATTCGCTCCTTGTAGCTTAGCCACAGAGCCACAGAGCCACAGAGAATAGTTATGGAGTTATGAAAACTGAACGGGGCCCTCCTTATTCGCTCTGTGTCTGCGGTGTCTCTGTGGCAGTTTTCCACAATTATCGTCCCGTGAAATTGGGTAGTCGTTTTTCCATGAACGCGCGGACGCCTTCTTTGTGGTCTTCGGTCATTCCGCAGCGCAGGTGCGTTTCGGCCTCGCGGTCGAGCATCGTTCGGAAATCCGTCGTCGCCGCGAGGTTCACGTTGGCTTTCATATAGCGGTAGCTCGTCAGCGGACCGTGGGCGATGCGCGAGGCGATTTCGGCGGCCTGCGACGAGAGGCTCTCGTGC
>DATCXQ010000260.1:0-21075 GCA_036565725.1 Blastocatellia bacterium | reverse complement strand
GACAGCGCCCCGACCTGGCGATTCACAAATTCGCGCGGATGATCGCCGGCGGCAAACCCATTCCGGTTTACGGCGATGGCTCGGCCGAGCGAGACTTCACATACATCGACGACATCTTGCAAGGCATGATGGCCTCAATCGAATACGACTCCACACCGTTCGAGATCATCAACCTGGGCGAGTCGCAGACCGTCACGGTCAATCGGATGATCGAACTACTTGAAGAAGCCCTGGGCCTGAAAGCGCTCATCGAGCGCTGCCCGCCACAGCCCGGCGACATCCCGCTCACGCACGCAGACATCACCAAGGCGCGGAAACTGCTCGGCTACCAGCCGACGACGCCGATTGAAACAGGGATAAAGAAGTTTGCTGAGTGGTTCAAACAGGGGGTGAGGAGTTGATTTAGTTGCTGCTGACAGCGTTCTTCCACTCGGAGATTTTTTCGGCGATCGAGGTACCCAGATCCGTGAAGGCCATAATGATGACCAACACGATCAGCAATGCGGCCAGGGCGTATTCCGAAATTTCCATGCCTCTCTCATCTCGTGAGAGGTTCTTGTTCTTATTCGCGCTCATCTTTGCTCACGTTCTCCATTCGTCAAACAACGCCGGGGCACGTTAGGACCATGTCGGGGAGCGCTTAAACAGGGACCGAAGCGCAATTATTCCGATCAGGCTCTATATGTCAACAACTTTAATCGCCTACTGGGCGATCAGCCGCCATTTCTCGCGAGCCGGCGCGGGGGGCGCCAACGCTCCCGGTACAGTCAGTAAATCGCGAAATCAGACAAAGAAGAGCATTTGTCATCGTTCATCGTTCACGTGTCATTTGTCATTGTCCGGAAATCGCCCAATTTTCATGGGCATTGGGCGATTGCTGCGGCTGGCGATGACAAATGACAAATGAACGATGAACAATGAACAATGGATGTCTCCGTCCATTTCGTGATCCACTGACTGCATCTGGCGCGGGGGGCGCTAAGGCTCCCGGCGCCGGATCGATAATCCGTGGCCGCGCGGGTAAAGTCTCGGGATGGCCGCCGGCAATTTTCCGCCGGCCTCGATTTCGCCGAAGACAGCTTTGGCGACAGCGCGCTGGCTGACCTCAAACGGGCTGTAGGCGAGCAGGTAGGACGGCGCATTGGGCATCGTCGCGAGCAGATAAGGGTTGCCGAACGAGACCACGATCAGAGGCAATTTGCGCTTGATCAGTTCGTCGGAGAGCCGTTTGCCGACCGGCGGCAATGCGACGCTCCCCTTGCCGCTGCGGGCGCGGACGGCGACCGAGAAAATCACCGCGTCGTATTTGCCCACATCCAATCGCGCTAGCAAATGCCAGAGGTCCGATTCGGTCGCATGGTGATCAAGCAGAAGGCTTTCGACCTGCGCGGCGCGCAAGCTCAGCTCGTCGACAAAAACTTTCGTGATCGCGCGATCCTCCTCGTCGGTGAAAGTGATGTTCAGCAGGCGAGCTTTCGGGTCGAGCGGCAGCCGGCCGGGTTCGTCGCGGACCAGCGTGATCGAACGGTCGGCGATCTGCTGCGCGATCTCGTTGAACCTCGGGTTTGACATTACGCTGTCGACTTCGCGGAGGTCGACAGCGCGTTTGACGCTCAGGCCCAGCGCAGCCTTCGCGCGCAAGACCCTTTCGACGGAAGCGTTGATCCTGGCCTCGGTGATTTCGCCCTTCGCCACGGCGTCTCTGATCCCGGCGATGGCGGCGTCGATGTCGGGAGATTTGGTGATCACGTCGGCGCCGGCTCTGACGCTGCGGACGGCGGATTGGGCCGGCGTGTAGCGCGCGGCGACCCCGGCCATCGACAACGCGTCGGTGACGATCAATCCGTCGTACTTCAATTCCTGGCGCAGCAAGCCGGTCATGATTTTGGGCGAAAGCGTGGAGGGCAGGGTCACGCGCGTCGTCCTGGCCTCCGCCCGAGACAGGAACTCCGCCGCCGCCGCTTCGCGATCGCTGAGAGTCCGAACAGGCGCGGCCAGGTCGGTCTCGATCTGCGGCAACGCAATGTGCGCCGACATGATCGAGCCTACGCCGGCCGCAATCGCCGCGCGGAAAGGAACGAGTTCGAGATTCTCCAACCGACTTCTGCCTACGTCAACGACCGGCAAACCTATGTGCGAATCGGTCGCGGTGTCGCCGTGTCCGGGGAAATGCTTTGCGCAAGCCATCGCGCCCGCCGCCTGCGCGCCCTCGATAAAATCCCTGACGAATTGGGCGACCATCGCCGGGTCTTCGCCGTAAGAGCGCGTGTTGATTACGGGGTTGTCGGGATTGTTGTTGACGTCGGCCACCGGCGCGAGGAGCCAGTTGACGCCGACGGCGCGGGCTTGCAGCGCAGTGGCTTCCCCTTGCAGCCGCGCCCACTTCGGATCGCCCGTGGCGGCCACGGCCATGTTCGGCGCCCACCAGGGCGTGTCGTCCAGCCGCATCCCCGGCCCCATTTCCAGATCGGCGGATATCAACAACGGCGCCTTAGCCATCTCCTGCCACCGGTTCGTGACCACCGCAGCCGGCCAGACCTGGCTGCGGAACAGGATCACGCCCCCCACCTTGTTGTCCACGATGTGATGTCGCAGTTTTCTGTATTCGGCGCCCTCGCGATTCCAGAAGACGACGTTGGCCTCGGCGATGATCATCTGACCGATCTTCTCGTCCAGCGTCATCGAGCGGAGAGTCTTGCCGACCCAGTCTTCCTCTTTCTTGCTGAGCTTGCGGTCGAAGCGGAGATTGCTTCCGGTCTGCGTAGTAGCGACGGGCGTGAACGGAAGCGCGAATACGAATAGAAGGGCAAAGATTTTCAGTTTGATAAATACACTCTTCATATAAATTTAAATTCAAGTCGGCGCCGCCGATGAGCGCGGTCAGGCCGACTCTGCTTCAACTTCAATTGACCTTCCACCTATCACATAACTCGCCAGCCACCCAACCATAAATGTCGTCGCCGATCCGATCAACACGTACCACTGCCACGAAATCTGCGTTTGAAATTTTACGAACAGCATCACCGCCGCGCCCGCGACGATGCCGATGATCGCCGGCGCGGATTGCACGCGTTTGGTAAAAGTACCGAGAAAGAAAATTCCGAGGATCACGCCGTTGGTGAACGATTGAATGTCGAGCACCTGATCGACCATGCTGCGCGTCAGGTAGAACGCCGCGAACATTCCCGTCGTGATCTGCACACAGCCCCACGTCGCGGTCAGCAGTTTCGACGCTTTCAGGTAATGCTCTTCGGTCTTCTTCCCGCCGGTCATCGGCACATAGAAATCCGCCATCGTAGTCGCGGCCTGCGAATTGAGCGACGAAGTGAAGGCCGCGGCGGCGATGGCCGCGATGACCAGGCCGACGACGCCGGTCGGGAGATGGTTGACGATGAAGTGCGGGAAGACGCGGTCGGCGCGCAGTTTGCCGTCTACAAGGAACGCCGCAGTTTCGCTCGCCGCATAGCCGGTGTAGAAGACGTAAAGCATCGCGCCGATGAAGAGGAATAGCGCGAATTGAGCGAACACCACGACGCCGCTCACGAGCAGGGCCTTGCGCGCCTCTTTAGGCGAATCGCCGCACAGGTAGCGCTGCACCATCAATTGATCCGTGCCGTGCGTCGCAGTGGTCAGAAACGCGCCCCCGATCAAACCCGCCCAGAACGTGTTGCTTTTCGTGATGTCCAGGGTGAAATCCAGTACAGTGAACTTGCCCGCCGCGCCGCCCACGCCGATGACTTCGCCGAGCCCGCCCGGAATCGCGCCGAGCAAAATGAAAGCCGCCACGAAAGCCCCGATCAGATAGATCCCGAGCTGCGTCACGTCGGTCCAGATCACCGCGTCAATTCCGCCGAAATAAGAAAAGATGATCGTCGCGACGCCCATCACAAGGACTGAGATCAGAATTATCGTCAGCGTCGGATCGAGCGCCGGAACCCATGAGCGGGCGGCGGCCTCGCTGCCGGGCAGGGCCAGGATCACCGCCCCAAGCACCAGGCCCGTCAAGTAAAGCCTGAACCCGTCAGCGACGCTGCGCGTGATCAAAAACAGCGTCGACGCCAGCCGCCGCACGATGTCGCCGAAGCGATGTCCGAGCAATTGGTAGACGGTCAGCAACTCGCCTCGAAAATAGAGCGGTACGAATATCAATGTCACGGCCAGCCGCCCAAACATGTAGCCGATGACCAGTTGCAGGAACGTGAAATTGCCGGTGAAGGCCAGCCCCGGCACGCTGACGAAAGTGAGGCTGCTGGTTTCGGTCGAAACGACCGAGGCCATAATCGCCCACCACGGCACGCGCTTGCCCGCGACGAAATACTCCTTCATCCCGCGCCGCCGTCGGCGTGAAAACCATGAGCCGAAAAGAACCGTGCCGATGAGGTAGGCGAAGAGAATAGTCAGATCGAGTGTTTGCATTATTATGACGAAATTAGACGAAGATCGGGGCGAGCGGGCATTCTGCCATATCGCGGAGAAATCTTCATTGCCTACTTCCGGCGGAGTGTAGGCCGAAGACAAACAAAGCCTGCCCCGCGGCGATGGCCACGTGTTGTCTACCGTCAATCAGAAAGCTGATCGGATTGGCCGTGATGGCCCCGCCGGTTTGAAAATCCCAGAGGGGTTTCCCAGTCGCCGCGTCGAGCGCGAAGAAATTGCCTTCGTTCGAGCCGCCGAAAACGACTCCGCCCGCCGTGGCCAATACGCCGGCCCAGGGAGGCGCCTGCAGACGAAATTCCCATTTTATCTTGCCAGTCGTCACGTCCAACGCGCGAACCGCGCCATACGCCTTGTCGCCGTCCAGAGCGCGCTCGCCGCCGCCCGCGAAAATTGTCCCCGGTCTGTATTCGGCCTCACCCTTGTAGTAATACGCGCCCATCTCGCGCGCGGCCACATAAAACATCTTCGTCAGAGGGCTGTAAGAAGGGCTATGCCAGTTGGTTGCGCCCTGTAGGCTCGGCCAGACCAGATTGCCTTCGATGGTCGGCTCGGTGTTGGGCAATACGATGGGGCGGCCTTTGGCGTCGAGGCCTTTCGCCCAGGTCTGCTTCGCGTAAGGTTCGCCCAAAAGAAACTCGCCCGTCACGCGATCGAGCAGATAATAGAAGGCGTTTCGATTGGCCATCGCCACGAGCTTGCGCGGGCGGCCCTGCCAGTTGGCGTCAATCAGGACCGGAATCTGATTGGAGTCCCAATCGTGAACGTCGTGCGGCGTGAATTGAAAATACCACTTGATTTTTCCTGTCGCGGCGTCAATCGCCAGCAGCGAACAGGTGTAAAGATTATCGCCCGGCCGCGAATCTCCATTCCAATCAGGCCCCGGATTGCCAGTGCCCCAGTAAAGCAGATTCAGTTCCGGGTCATAAGAACCTGTGAGCCACGTAGAGCCTGCGCCCGTCTTCCAACTGTCGCCGCCCCAGGTTTCGCGCCCCAGTTCTTCCGGCCCAGGAATCGTCCAGCAACGCCAGGCGAGTTTTCCGGTCTTCGCATCATAAGCGTCGAGGAAGCCGCGAATGCCCGCTTCGCCCCCACTGACGCCAACGATGATCTTTCCATCAATCGCCAGCGGCGCGGCGGTGATCGAATATCCCGTCGCATTATCTTCGACCTTAGTCTCCCACCTGACCGCGCCGGTCTTAGCGTCGAGCGCGACCAGATAACAATCGAGCGCGCCGACATAGACGGTATCGTCCAGAATCGCCACGCCGCGATTCGATCTGCCGAAGCCGATTGTATTGACGAGAGGCGAGATGTTGCGCCGCCAACTCCATAACGTTCGCCCAGTGAGCGCGTCGAGCGCGGTGACGATAGTCGGCGATTCGCTGACGTACATCACGCCGTCAACAACCACTGGCGACGTCTCCTGTCTGCCGAGTTGTTTGAATTGATAAACCCAGGCAGTCTTCAGCCTGCCGATATTCGCCGGAGTGATCTGCGCGAGGCGCGAAAAGCGATGCGATTGATAATCGCCCGAATAGGTCAACCAATTGCCTGGCTCGGCGCCGGCGTCGGCGATGCGTTTGTATGGGACTTGCGCCGCCGCATCGACAGGAAGCAGCAAACAACAGGCAATGAACAGCGATCGGATGTTTTTCACTTGGCGCCCCCCAGACTCGCCAGATAGGCGATCAGATCATCAAGTTCCGTCGCCGCAAGCGTCTTGTAGCTCGGCATTGTCGAAACGCCGAACTCTCTTTTCAAATTCCTGAGTTCATTTTTGCGGAAGGAATGGAAGCGGTCCTCGTCGTCGCGCAGTTGGATGGTGAACGAATCCTCGTTGACCCGCACGCCGCGAAGATTGCGTCCGGCGCGCGTAATCACGCTGACGACCAGATAGCCCTCGGGCGCGGACGCGGCAGGTTCGATCAACGCCTCGCGCAGGTAAGCCGCGCTGCGGCGCGCGCCGATCCCTGTCAATTCCGGCCCCGACGCGCCGCCTTCGCCTCGAACAATGTGGCATCCGGCGCAGCCTTTCGCGCGGTAAAGCTCCCGGCCACGACCGGCGTCTCCTGTCAGTTTCACGTCTTCGGCGCGATTGAGATAGCGTATGTATCCGACCACGCGCCAGACTTCGCGTGCGGTCATATGCCAGGCTGCGGGCATCTCAGTTCCCGCGACGCCGTTTTTGATCACGTTGTACAAAGCCTGATTGTCTTTAGCGCGCCGCAGAGCCGGTTGATTGAGCGCAGGCCCTCTGCCGCCGACTCCTTCGATGCCGTGACAGAGGGCGCACTGGCCGACGTAAATACGTTTGCCCTGCGCCAGCTCATCGACGGTCAGAGTCACGTCGCGATCCTGGCCTGGCCGCGCGGCCGCGATCGCCGACGCGAGAAATAACGCAAACAGACATAAACGCCGATTCCATTTCATCGCCGACCTCGTGATGGTTAAACAGACCAGATTTGCGCCAACACGCGTTTGAAATCCCCCCCCGCGCCAGGCATGTCGTCGTAGCTGTCAAGGTCGATGTCGCTGCCCACGCCGATGTGTTCGACGCCCGCGAGTTTCTTGACGTGATCGAAATGATCGAGGAAATGCTCGACGGTCGAATGTAAGTTTCGAGAATTGCAGCGCGAGACTCTACCACAATCGCTCACTTGATGTAATGTTTCGGCGTGTGGCATCGTGTGTGACGAGCGAACATCCTGGGAGCGCAGGCATCCTTGCCTGCGTGGTACCCGGCAACGACCGACTGACCGAAGAGCGCAGGCAAGGATGCCTGCGCTCCCAGGATGTTCGCCCTACCCTTTTTCTAGGAGAAAAAATCATGAACGTTGGTCTTATCGGCCTTGGAATCATGGGCGCTCCGATGGCCCGCAATCTGCTCAAAGCTGGATTCAATCTGACCGTCGCTACGCGCGCGCCGGGCAAAGCCGCAAAGTTCGCCGCTGAAAATTCTTCGCTCGGCAAAGCGCAATCCGCAAACACCCCTGCCGAGGTCGCCGCCGCGAGCGAGATCATCATCACTATGGTCACTGATTCGCCCGACGTCGTGGCCGTCGCCCGGGGCGACGAAGGCATATTCGCCGCGGCGAAGCCCGGCGCGATAATCATCGACATGAGCACAATCTCGCCGCAGGTCACGCGAGAACTGGCCGAAGAAGCCAGGTCGAAGGGCCTATTCTGGCTGGACGCCCCCGTCTCTGGCGGCGAGAAGGGCGCTATCGAAGGGACGTTGACGATTATGGTCGGTGGGGACGCCGAAGCGCTGGAACGCGCGCGCGCCGCGCTCGAAGCGATGGGTAAACGGATCACACATTTCGGCCCTGCCGGCAACGGCCAATCGGCGAAGCTCTGTAATCAAATCATGACCGCTGTCAACCTGCTGGCCGTGTGCGAGGCGTTGACATTTGGCGCGAAGGCCGGGCTGGACCTGACGACGTTGCATCAGGCGTTGACCGGAGGCGCGGCCAATTCGTGGGCGCTCGAAGTGCTCGGCAAGAAGATGATCGAGCGCGATTTCAAACCCGCCTTCATGGTCAAACTTCAGCAGAAAGATTTGCGCCTGGTGATGGACGCCGCCAACGCCGGCCATACGCCGCTGCCGGCGGCTTCACTGGCGAGCCAACTCTTCGCCGCAGTTGAGGCCGAAGGGCGCGGCGATGACGGCACGCAAAGCCTGTTGCGCGTCTTTGAAAAGATGGCCGGGTTGAATAAGGAGTAGTGGGACAGACTAATGGTCTTTGAAAAATAGATGCGACAACACCTCCTCGTCGCGGCAGCGACGGTTGATCCTAGCCCGGCTTTTATGGACTTTGAGAAATAAATGCAACCACGAATTCGGCAATCCGACCTACGACAGTAGATGTGATTCAGCAGTAGTTGCATTTATTTCCCAAACATAATCAAAGCCGGGGCGAAATCCCCCTGCCGCAGAGCGGCATTTGAGCCTAGCCCGGCTTTGAAAAGCCGGGCTAGGCTCACGTGGTCGCTCCGCGACCGGGAAGACGATTGTTGCATTTAATATTCAAAGACCATCAAAGCCGGGGGAGCAAGTCCCACTCTCGGTTGTTCCGATTTAGCTTACTTCCGCTCGTCGCGCCGCCGCTTGTAGTAATCGGAGATGTAACCCTTCTTGCGGAACTGTACGCCGGCCATCCCGAATCGCTTGGCCTCGTCGATGGCCTGTTCGGCGGTCCATTGGTTGCGCAAGATACGGTACACGGCAACGATCACGCCCGTGCGGTCGGCCCCGCGCTGGCAATGAATGAAGACGGGCCAGTTCTCCCGCGCGTCAATGACGGCCAGAGCGCGCTCCACCTGCTCGTCCGTCGGACGTCCCAAAGCCGGCATGGGGATGTTGAAATAGCGCATCCCTGAGGCCTCGACCTCGGCCTGCTCCTCTTGCGTATCTTCACTCGCGCCGCGCAGGTTAATGACCGTCTTGATCCCAAGCTCGGATAATTTCTTCAACCCGCCGGGCTGCGGCTGGGCGCCGCGATAAAGGTTTTCATTGACCTGGTGGAAGTTCGGCAGCTCACGGTAGGACCGATTTTCCTGAGCGGCGATGACCAGAGACAAAACAGCCATCGCCGCTAACAGAGTCTGCCATCGTCCGAATCGTCTTGTCATAATCGCGTGAATCTCCCTTCGACATAGGCGCGGTGACGACCGAACTATACTCCGCGCAGGTCTTGCGCGTCACGCCCGATAAATAAAGATTCAATGAGTGACGTTGACCACGCCGGCCATGTTATGGCCGCCTTTTGCGCCGTGAAACCTGCAGTAATAGGGATACTTGCCGGGCTTGTCGAATTTATGGCTATAAGTCTTTCCCGCGGTGAGCGTCGAAGATGTCCATGAACCGTCATCCGCCGTAACCGTGTGGGAGCCTTCTTTGTTCTCCCAGGTCACTTCCGATCCGGCTTTGACGGTGATCGTCTTCGGCTCGAACTTGTTATTGGTCATGGTGACTTTTCCCTTCTCCTGAGAGGTTTTCTCATTGTCCTGAGAAAGCGCGGCCGCGACGCATAAGAGGACCGCAACAGCCTCCACGATGATTGTCCGCTTAATTCGCATTGTCATTTCCTCCGTTAATAGACACGCAGGCGCCGAATTTATCCGTCACGTAACGAATAAATTCGGCGCCTGCGTGGAAGAGATCACAGCATCCATGGACGACGCGACTCAAAAAAATTGCCGGCGAAGGACGAGATGCGATCTTCCGTTGCTGACCGTTAATCCTCGACCCATCGCCGGCAATTGGCTAAGCAATTGACAAACCAAACTGACGAAGCGGGGCTGCATTCATCAATTCGCTCTTGATGCCCCGATTGCTTTCATCAATAGCCCTTCTTCTTCTTTTCGCCCTTCGATTTGCCTTCCTTCAGCGGCGGCGCGGGCTTGAATTTGTCCGGTAAGGGCGTTCCGGTCTGCTGAGATTCGACCTCGACGATGTCGGGTTTCATCGGGCCGAGAGCGCCGAGCAGCTCATTCTTCTCCTTATCCTTCACGTTGAACTTATCCAGGGCCTTGACCAGGTCTTCGACCAGCGCGTTAAATTCACCTGCGGTCACTCCCATGTTTTTGTGCGCTTTTTTCATATCCAGGCCGGTGTATTTGCAAGGCCCGCCCGTGGCGGCGCAGATTTGCTCGACCAACTCGAATTTCAAGCGGTCAATGTTGGTCTTGCCAAACTTCTTATTGATACGGGTGTCGGCCGCGGCGATGCCCACGAACTCATCTACAACCGCCTTGATGGCGTCTTTGCCGCCCAGACGGTCATAGAGTGACTGGGCCTGAGCTGAAGCGGCGCTCAAAAAGAACGCCGACAGACACAGCGCAACCGTTACTAATCTTAATTTACGCATTCTTTGTTCCTTTCATTTTTTAGAAGGCCCCCCGCGCATTAACGCAAGGGCGCCCCGAGATTATCGTGGTATTCAACAGGCTCATACGTGAGACCGCAGTGATCGGATTTACGAGCCTGAAATGGGTTGCAGGAAAAGGACATTCGGAATTCGAATAATACGCGAGATTACACGGCTTGTCTTGCGCGGCAATAGTTGCATTACTAAACGCGTTTCAAACGTCCGATTTATTCACTTAGTCATCATAATTTCTGATCCATGCGTCAATAAATATCCAGATCATTGCCGCTGACAACCTTACCCGAATAACCTTCTTTGATCTCGCCCAGTAACTGCTCTGGCGTCTCGCCCCATTGCAATTGGTGGTAGAGAATCAGCAAGCCTGGCCTGGCTTTCGTCGCAATTCCGGCCAATTCTTTCGACGATGTGTGGAAGTTTGAATGGTACCGCCGCCATTCGGGTGGGCGGCGCGCGAATCCGGCGGTCGAATAGACTTCGTGGATCAACACGTCGCAGCCGTTGCAGGCTTCGATAATGCTTTCGCTGGGCGCGCAATCGCCCGAAATGACAATCGTGCGGTCGGGGGTTTCAAATCGAAATCCGAGAGCGCGCTTCCACGAACCGTGTTTGACCGCGAAGGCTTTGACCGTCACGTTCTCGTCGCGATAGATCACGCCCGTATTGATCTCGTGAACGTTGACGACATAACCGCGCGGCTTGCTCGGCTCCAATCCGCGCAGACGGATGTTGATGTCCTCGGCGTAGGCTTTGAGTATGTGGTCGGTCATCTTCTTGATTCCGGGCGGGCCGTAAATTTCGAGCGGCGCATCGCGTTCGAGCACTGCCGGAGTGAAGATGAAATCGGGCAATCCCACAGTATGATCGGAATGCAGATGCGTGATGAACAGCCTGCGCAGCTTTGCGACGGCCAATCCTCTGACGCCCCTTCGCTCGGCGGCTGCGGCGCGGCGAACGACTCCGGGGCCGCAATCAACCACGTAAGGCGTATCGTTGACGACGACGGCCACCGACGGACCTGAACGGTCAGGATCGGCGTTCGGCGTGCCCGTGCCCAGCAGTACTACCTGTGTTTTGCTTTGCGCGGGCAATGAGGGATTTGACAAGCTCTGACTATTGATCGGCCAGCAAATCAGAAATAGTGCCGGCAAGGCGCCTTTTAGCATGATTTGATCTCCTGACATGAAATTGACGGCGAAATCTAACACCGATCGGCTCGCCGTGATAAGATGCGCGCCGACATCGACTTCAATTCAAATCTCAGATCAACATATGTCAAAACCAATCTCGCGCAAGCTCTCGATCCTCGTCTTCGCCTTACTCGCGATTGCGGCGACAGCGACCGCCCAGACTCCCGCGACCGTTTTCAAAGCCGGCGCCGCCCGCCGCGATGTCACTCCGCGCGAGCCTGCGCCGATGTGGGGCTATGGCGCGCGCCACGACGCGTTATCAGTGGGAACGCTCGACCCGCTCTACGCCGAGGCTCTGGTAATTCAGGCGGGCGACAGGAAGCTCGCGATAGTCGGCCTCGACCTGGGCCGCTCGCCCGCCGAGGCTTCGCTGCAGCGAATTCGCCAGCGCATCAAATCCGAAGCGGGCGTCGAATATTCATTCATCGCCGGTTCGCACACGCATCACGGCCCGGTGCTCGAACTGACCGACGAGGCGGGCAAAGGCAAAGGTCGCTTCGACGCCGCGCTGCGCTATTACCGCGAGATGGAAGACGCCATCGTCGCCGCAATCGTCGAGGCCAATTCAAAACTCGCGCCCGCGAAAATGGCCACAGGCTCGATTCAACTCGAAGGCTTCAATCGCAATCGCCACACCAAACAGCCCGTCAAACCGAGCGACCGCGAGTTGGCCGTGATGCGTCTCGATGACGCAAACGGCAAGCCGATTGCGATCCTCGTCAATTTCACCGCGCATCCGACGATGATCTCCGCAGCGACGCTGCGGTTTTCAGCCGATTACGCCGGCGCGATGAAGGCCGAGGTCGAAAAGGCCACCGGCGCGCGCGTGATCTTTATGCAAGGGGCGTCAGGCGATCAATCGGTCAACGCCCCCAACCGCGACTATCAGGCCTTCGGACAATCGCTGGCCAAAGAGGTCATCAAAGTGGCTACAGGCTTGGCCGCACAGGAAGTCTCTTCGCCGTCGCTCGAAGTGAATGAAGATCGTTTCAAATTCTCTTCGCGCACCGACCTGAGCAACCCTCTCGTGCGAGGTCTTTACGAAAAAGCTTTCTTCCCGGAACTGATCCCGAATTACATTGACGAATACGCTGAGGGCGTAAGGCCGCGATTGACCGTGGCGATGCTCAATGGCGAGGTCGCGCTGGTCGGCGTGTCCGGCGAATTCTTCAGCAACCATTCGATCCGGTTGAAAGAGCGCGCGCGGGTCAACCAGTTATTCTTCTTCGGCTATTGCAACGGCTACCACCAGTACTTTCCGACGATCGAGGCCGTGGCGGAGGGCGGATACGGCGCGGACAATCAGGTCGCGCCTGCGGCGGTCGGAGCCGGTGAGCAAATCATGAACACGGCGTTGATGTGGATTTATCAGATGCTGGGGAAGATCAAATAGAGTTCGTAGTACCGCCTTCAGGCGGAAGGGACTCTTGTAGCGGTCCCTTCCGCCTGAAGGCGGTACTACGAACAATTCACATTGCAGCGCTCGCCGAAACCTCAAACAATTTCTTCGAGAACACCCGGTCAATCATCGGCTCGAAATGTTCGAACGGCAGCGTGTCGTACGCCGGGTCGAACGAAGTCTGATCCCACTCGTCCGTGAACTTTTTCGCCAAATCGAACCACGGCTCGTTCTCGTGTTTCCGCCTCGCGTCGGGGTCGCGGCCCATCAGCGCGTAATAATGCTTGCCCTGAAAATCCTGATGCGTGCGGATGATCTCGTAGGTTTCCTGCGAGACGTAAGGCTTTAGAATCTCAGCCGCGATCGCCGGGTGATTTTCGAGAGAGATTACCTTGCCGATGTCGTGACAGAGCGCGGCGACGGTCAATTCTTCCGAAGCCCCGTCGCGCGAGGCCCGCGTGGCCGTTTGCAAACCGTGTTGCAGTTGGTTGACTGCGAACCCGTCAACTTGCTCCTCCAACTGCCGCAGCATAGATTTGATGATCGCGGGCATGCGCGATTGGCGCTCGGCGCACTGGCCGCCGATGGCCATCCAGTCCTCGATTGTGCCTTGATCCATTCGTGTGAATGACATTTCGGTTCTCCTCAGTTACTCGGCGTTGCCTTTTTTACCGGAAAGTTAGGATCGGATTTCACTTCTTCGATCTGCTTATTGTGGCGGATGTTGTGCAGCGGAATGTAAATCAGCCACTGGTAAGCGTTGAGCGTGTTGAAGACCGGGAAGGGATGGTCCAGCGTGTGGGCCTTCAACGGCAGCTTGGTCTCTTCGGCGAATTTCAAGCTCTTGGCGCGAGCCTCTTTCAACTTCGCGATCACCTCACTGCGCGTCAGCTTGCCCGAGGGGACGATGCTTTCGGGCGCGCTGGCTTTGCGGTCGCGGCTGACCATGACATGTTCCAGAAACTCCGTCTTGCCTTTGGTCTTCGTCTCCCATTCGGGATTCTGTTTTTCGGCCAAGGCCTTCTCCACAGCGCCGAAAAGCAAACCTTCAGCCATAAAAATGTGCTCGGCGACTTCGAGCGCTGACCATTTTTCGGGCGCCGGTTTAAATTTCAACTGCTCTTCGCTCAAACCTTCAATCAAATCGAGCGTCTGTTTGTGCGAATCGTTGAGCAGCTTGATGACTTTAGCGCGATCTTCAGCGGTCATATTCGGGTCCTCCGACGCCAGTGACGCGTGACACGTGAAGCCCACACATAGGACTAGCAGCATTCGAATTGATATATTCACCGATTTCATTGAGTCTTCTCCTGTCTGATTGTTGTTAAAGCGTGTTTGAGAATTCCAGCCCCGGCGGGGCGAAATGTTTATAGATTGCGACGCCGCACAATTCCCCAACCCCGTCAGGAGCGACATCCGCCAAGAAGAATAAATACTACAAGCCAGTGTTCGAGTCAGTACAGGAATTTACATTCCATTCATTGCCCTGAGAATTGCGCCGCCGCCTTCGCCTTGGCCTTCTTGAAATTCACGCCGAGGAAATTCATTCCGTTCACTTCCCCGTCGGCCCCCAGCGTGAAGACCGCCTGCTCGGTCCTCAGCCCGTCTTCCGCCGCGGTGAATGTTTCGTAGTGAAAATGATCGAGCCTGCTTTTGAAGCTGCTCCATTGTATGACGAGTTTGGCGCCATCGAGGAGAACCTGAGCCTGCCCATACGCCGCGTCCTCATAAACCCCTGAATAGGCCGCCAGATCGCGCGAAGGCTTCGTATTCGCGTGGCGTTTATCCGAACGCGCCAGCATAGCATTCGTTTGCGCGTCCTCGAATTTCTTGGCCTCCTCGCTGATGTAGGCGTTCCAGTCCTTCTTCGGCAAACCGAGCAGCAGGTCGACGATGTTGTAGCAGGTGGCCTCAGGCATCTGCGAGCCGGTCAGGTTCACGAGCACGGCGACGCCGACTTTCGATTTGGGAACGAGCATGACGCAGGCTCGAAAACCGTCGATAGTCCCGCCGTGCATGACCAGCTTGTGGCCGCGATAATCATTGATAAACCAGCCCAGGCCGTAGCTTAATTGCGAGGTTTCGGATTCGGGAAAGAACAACCTCCACCGGCCCTCGTTGCGTATGACCATCTGCGGCGTGTGAGTCTCGCGCAGGTTTTCCGAAGAGATCAGCCGTTTGCCGTCGACCACGCCGTCATTCAGATGCAACCTGATCCAGTTCGACAGATCGCGGGCGCTGGCGTTGATCGAACCGGCCGGGCCGACGTTGTCAATGTTGCGCCATTTCACGACCTCGATCCCGGCGATCCGCTTCGAATGCGGGCTGGCGTGGTCTGGAGATTGCTCCGCCTTGAGCGCGCTGAAGTTGGCTGACTTCATTCCGAGCGGATCGAAGATGCGCTTTTGCGCGAACTCCTCCCACGAACCGCCGGACGCCGCGCCGACGGCCTGGCCCGCGGTCAGAAACATTATGTTCTGATATTGAAACGTCGTGCGGAACCCATAGCTCAGCGGGACAAATCCGACGCGGCGGATGATCTCCTCGCGGCTCCACGGCGCCCCGTACCAAAGCAGGTCGTGACGGACCAGTCCTGTGCGATGCGTGACGATGTCGCGCATCGTGACGTTCTCATTGGCCAGCGGGTCGCTCAATCGAAAATAGGGTAGATGTTTTCGCACCGCGTCGTCCCAATTCATCTTGCCCTCGTCGGCCAGGATCGCCATCGCCGCGGTGACGAACGCCTTCGTGGTCGAACCGATGGCGAATATCGTGTCCGGCGTGACCGGTTGCTTCGTCTTCACGTCCTTGACGCCGAAACCTTTCAGATAAACCACCTCGTCGCCGCGAACGACGACGACCGCCGATCCGGGGGCCTGCCAGTGTTTCATCGCCTCGCTCATCAGCGCGTCGAGCGCGGCCTGATCTACAGCCTGCGCCGAGGCGGACAACGAAAGCGCCAAAACCACGGCCAGCGCCAAAACCACATTGCGTAACTTCAGTCCTGTTAAATTCATCATTGGTTCCTCTCCGTAATCAATTCCGCGCGCCCGCGCCCGCCACGGGCCCCGTCATCGAGGCGAGGACGCGCTGGATCAGCCCATCGCATGCCTCTCTTTCAATCCACCGGGCGACGAGCACGAGATCGTTCTCCGGATCGACATAGATCATATTTGTGCCGTTTCCCATATGCGCGAACGCGGAGGCCGGCGCGCTCGCCATGAATTTGCGCTCCGTATTCAGGAACCAGTTCATGAAGCCGTAGGTCGGCTGGACCGGTGTTGGTGTGAGCGCCATCCGCACCCACTCTTCGGAGAGGATCTGCTTATCCTCCCATTTCCCCCGGCGCAGCGTCAGATAGCCGAAGCGCGCCTGGTCGCGGGCGCTGATGAACATCCCGCCTCCCCAATGTCCCCCGCCGCTGACCGATTGAACCGTCGCGCCGTCCATCACCACCCAGGAGTTCTCGTAACCGTACCAGCGCCAGGTCTGAGAGGCGTTGATCGGATCCATGACGTATTCCTTGAGCGCCTGCGGCAATGGCCGACGCCAGACGTTGAGCGCCGCGAGCGCGAGGACGTTCACCCTGACGTCGTTGTACTTGTAAACCGCGCCAGGCTCATTCCGCTTGCGGTTCAGCCATTCGGAGGGATTATTGCCCGGGCGGTCGGCCCAGTCGGGCTTTCCCCACAGCGTACCTTCCCAGTCACTGGTCTGCCGCAGCAGATGCTCCCAGGTGATCTTCCGGTTATGTTCGGTCTCGAAAGGCTGCAGCAGCTTGGATTCTCCCAGACGCTCGGCGCGGCTCTTTCCGAAATCAGGCGCGAGCGATACCACGGGCGCCATATAGTCCCGCACGCGATCCTGCAAACTGCGAATCAGTTTTCGGTCGTAAGCCAGACCAACCGTGGTGGAGAGGAAGCTCTTGGTGACGCTGAAGGTCATATCAACCCGTTGCGGATCGCCCCACTCGGCAACGATGTAGCCATGGCGCAGGATCACGCCTGTCGGATCTCCGCGTTCTTTAAACGGGCCGATTCCATCATCGAACGGTTCGCGACCTTCGCTCTGATAATGAGCCAGCTCCAAATTCCGCGACGCTTTCGTCTCATTGGCCTGAGCGAAAGCGATCGCCTCATTGAGCCGGGCGGGATCCATCCCAACCTGCTGCGGCGTCCGGCGCTCCCACTTCTCGTCGGGACCGGGATAGTAAAGCTCGCCCGACTTCTGCGCGGCGATGACAGCGGACGTGGTCAGATTCGGAACGACGCTTAGAGCGACCAGGGAAAGCAAAGCAGCCGCTGTTACGAGAGAAGCCTTGAGTCTGTTCATTGCGACCTCCTTTTATTTGATCAGGTGATATTTCGTTTGTCTTCTCAATACCCAGGAAATCTTTCCTTCGCCGTCAATCGCCGCGTCTTCTTCCTGCCCGACAAACAACTCCTGTCCGCCCCATTCCGGCGCCAGGGTTCTGGCGCCAAGCTCGATTGAAAACCAGGTGTTGGGTCTGATCTTCACGTCGCCGCGACCGGGCACGCCTTCCTGACGATCCCACAGACCGACGAGCGGCCCGGCGCCATGACCGTGATCGCCGATTGGGTGCGTGTAGAACGTGCCGTTTATCTTTTCTGTTTTCATCGTCGCAATCGCATCGGCAAGGACTTCGTTCCCCGTGCGCCCGGGTTTCATTCGCTCCATCAAAATGTCCTGCATGCGATTGGTGTTGGCCAGTGCTTTCCTGACGCCTTCGGGCGCGTCAGTTTCACCTTCGCGCAATACATAGGCCATGTGTTGAGTGTCGGTGGCCAACCCCATCGCGGTGATTCCGAAATCGCAATGCAACACGTCGCCGCGTTCGATCACGATGGGCGCGTCTTCGGCGAGATTGCTCGGGATGCCGGAGCCTTTGCGCTGCACGCGGACGGTCGGCTGAAACCAGGTTCCGAGGCCGAGGTCATTGACCTGTTGCCTCATCCACCAGACCACGTCCTGATTGGTAGTCTTGCCCGGCTTTATCACATCGTTCGAGAACGCGCGTTCGATGATCCAGTGGACGTCTTCCATCATCCGTTTGTAAGTCGGGAGCATTTCGGGCAATCGCGTCTCGATGTATTCGAGCGGTAAAAGCTCGGCGCGCACGATTCGTTTGAGGTATTCCTGGCCGAGCGCCTGTTGCAGTTTCTCCCATTCACCCGCCAACAGGCCGTCGGAGAAGGCGTGCGTGTGCGAAATGTTGACGGCTATCGTCTTCGGGTCGCGCCCGGCGATCACTTTTCTGAGCAGCGCCCATTGGCCTTCGCCCCACAGTTCGCGGTTCTCGACTTCGGGGTCGCGGTAGACGCGATAGAGGCCGCCGTTCGACCCGCCGCCCAGCGCCAACCGCTCGACGCCTTTCTCCATGCCCTGGTCGTAAAAGACCAGAATCGTGCGGCGGCGCGCGGCGAAGACCGTCGGTGAAGTGAGCGCGCGGAAGACGGGGTCTTCGTTGTATTCGCGGCAGATCACGAGCCACATCGAGACGTCGTGTTTGCGCATCAATTCGGGCGCCACGCGTTCCAGCCGCGACTTCAGCCATTGCTGCTGAATCTCGGCCTGCTCACGCATCGTGGGCAATTTCGGCGGCGCCGCTCCCGTCTTTTGACTGTAAGAAGTCGCCGACGAGGCGAGAAAGAAGCAGAACAGCAAAGAAATGAAAGCGGGGTAGAGATTGCGAGTCATTCTTTCCTCCTGTGTATTCAGGAGCGCGGTACGCTACAGGGAGCGGTAGCGACCTGGTAACCTCCAAAGTAACTGCTTCCGGGGCTACCAGGTCGCTACCGCTCCCTGTAGCGTACCGCCTCTTAACATATTTGCCACATGTCGCGCTAAATTCGATGCGATGGGCCAGCGCGTCAACGCAATGCTGAATTGAATCAGGAATTATCGCAAGCGGCGAAATGTAAAAGCGCCGCCGGGGGCCAATATATTTCTGCGCCGCCGCGAAAATCTCTGTATTGATCTTGAACTCTCCTGGGGTGAGGTGTAGGCTAACCGCGTAATCATCTACCCTTCGCAATTTTACCTAGAGCTGATTGCAATTGGATGTACGGAAAGGCTGACTGAATCAGTACCGCGAGACGTTCAAAGACGACTTCTTCAATATCTTCAATCACACCAACTTCTCCAACCTGGTGGCGAGTTTGACCGACGCCAACTTCGGCAAGATCACGCTGATGGTCGGCGCGGCTACGGCCACAACGGTGGGGACGGCCGGCGGGCTGCTGGGCGGATCGCGCTTGAATCAACTTTCTTTGTGGCTGCAGTTCTGAAAAGTATCAACAGAGTTGCCGTCAGGCGAGTGAAAGTTATAAGATAAATTCACCGTAGAATTACCGTTGTCTGAATAGCCCCGTGCTCAAATAATATGGCGCCGCCGGAGGTTTTTTCTTCCCACAGTCTTCTGCGCGCTCCATGTAAACAACCAATCTAGAAAACATCACTAGGAGGCCCATGAAAAAGCATTTCAGGAATGTATCGATGGTCATTGGATCGCTGCTGGCGCTCAGCATTTTCCCCGCCTCGGCGCACGATGGGACTAAACTGCATGCCAGGATGGTTCCCACACAGGAAGTCCCCGTCGTCTCCTCGCTAGCAAGTGGAGAGTTCGAAGCGCGCATTGAGTCCGACAGCATGATTTCATTCAAGATGAGCTACGAAGGTTTAGAAGGCGGCCCGATACTGTTCGCTCACGTTCATCTCGGTCAGAGAGGAGTGAATGGTGGGGTAATGGCGTTCCTGTGCAATAACACTCCCGCTGGCCCCCAACCCCGGGCCTGTCCGGCGGGGCCGGCGACGATAGAGGGAACAATTACGCCCGCAGACATCCTGCCCTTAGCCACACAGCAGGTTGCCGCCGGCGCGTTCGAGGATTTCGTCCGCGCGCTGCGCAACGGAACCGCCTACGCGAATCTTCATACGACGGCGTCTCCTGGCGGCGAAATCCGCGGCCAGATCAGGCTTGATAACGGCCGTCACAGAGGCCACGGCGATCACGACCACTGATGATCGACTGACAAACGCCCGGCCGAACGGCGGCGACACTCTGTCGGCGCCTGGCCGGGCATTATTTTATGCGTGCGTCACTTCACGCCCTCCCTCCCAAGCCCGAACTGATCGCCAGCGCGGACGGGCTTCCCATTCGCAAAGACAATCTCCAACAGCTTCTCGCTATGAACCTGGCGGCCTGTCTCGTCCGACAACGTAGCGACGATCTTTTTCGTCTTCACGTCGATCACCTCGCCGGTTGACGGATATGCGATTTTCCCGTCAAGGCTGAATGTGATCCATCCGGGCTGTTCCCGCAGCTTGACGCTCGTGACCTGTTTGGGCGGCGTCACGGTGTTGTCGAAGACGTGAACCCGTTCGTTGAAGGCGTCGCAGAGCCAGACCTCTTTTTCGTCGGGAGTCAGGCCGACGCCGTGGCTGGGACAGCCGTGGCGTTTGACCGGGCCTTTCTGGAAACCCGCGACCTCGACGCGATGAAGCGCCTTGCCGGTCTTCAAATCTCCGATCTCGAACCCGAGCAGGTCGTTCACGTTGACGTAGCAGAGCGTCTGCGCGCCGTTGACCGTGAACGGGCGGATCACATTGCCGAAAGGACCGACTTCTTTCGTGATCGTGTGCGTCTTCGTATCGGCGACGCGCAGCAGCGGAGATTTCAACCCGGCCAAATAAGCGAACCTTCCGTCCAGCGAATAGACGGTGTTGTGCGCGCCGGAATTGGGTTCGAGCTTCTTGATGACTTCGCCGCTCAACGCGTCAACCACGAGCCAGTGCGGGCCTTCAAACGAAGGGACATACATCGTTTTGCCGTCCGGCGACAGCGCCATCCGGTCACAACCGCCTTCGTACTCCTTCTCCCAAACCTTCTTCTCGGTAATCAGATCGAAGCAGGCCACGCGCTTCGGCGTGCTGACGTAAATTTTCGCGGTCTTCGCGCTGGCGGCGACGCCCTTCACGTTCTCGGCGGGCTTGCCTTCAGGCGTGTCCCAGGTCGGGATGCGTTTGACGAATTTGTGGCTGGCGGCGATGTCATAGACCAGAATGCCCACGCCGCCGTATTCGACGTAGTTGCGTATGCCGGGCGAGACGACGTAGAGCAGATGTTTCTCTTCGACGGCGG
>DATCXQ010000081.1:0-11402 GCA_036565725.1 Blastocatellia bacterium | reverse complement strand
GCGGACCGGGTGCAGTGGCGGAACCGGGCCCACTTCTTCGGTATCGCCGCCCGACTGATGAGGCAGATCCTGGTGGCTAGGGCGCGGGAACGCGGCTGTCAAAAACGTGGCGGCGGAGCGGAGCGCGTCTCGCTCGACGAGGCGATGGTGATTGATGAGAGGCTGGATGAGAACCTGGTGGCGCTCGACGAGGCTCTAGGCGAGCTGTCCCAATTTGACGCGCGCATGGCGCAGGTCGTGGAGATGCGCTTCTTCGGCGGCTTGACTGAGGAGGAGATCGCCGCCGCGCTCGATGTTTCTACGAAAACAGTCAGGCGCGACTGGAGGCTGGCCAGATCGTGGCTGAGGCGGAAACTGAGCTGGGAGCGAACTGATGAGGCCTGACCGCTGGAAACAGGTCAAACGGCTGTATCACGCGGCGCTCGAACGCGAGCCGGAGGCGCGCAAAGCGTTCCTCGACGAGGCCTGCGCCGGCGATGAAGACTTGCGCCGCGAAGTCGCAGAGCTGCTCGCCTGTGATGTTCCGAGCGACAGCTTCATCCAGTCGCCTGCAATTGAGATCGCGGCCCGAGAGATGGCCGCCGAGCCGCTCATCGAAGCTTCAAACAATCCGATGGGGAGCCTCATCGTGGGGTCTCAGATCGGCGCCTACCGACTGCTTGAGCCGCTCGGACGCGGCGGGATGGGCGAAGTCCATCTCGCGCTCGACACGCGGCTCGGGCGTAAAGTCGCCGTCAAATTGCTGCTCGCCGAATTCACGACCGACGCCGAACGCCTCCGACGCTTCGAGCAGGAAGCGCGCGCGGCCTCGGCGCTCAATCACCCGAACATCATCACGGTCTACGAAATCGGCGAGATCGAAGGGCGGCGGTTCATCGTCACCGAGTACGTCGAAGGGGAAACCTTGCGCCGGCTGATGGCGGGCGCGCCGCAGCGGCGGATCAGGCTCAGCGAGGCGCTGGAAATAGCGGCGCAGGTGGCCGCAGCGCTCCAGGCCGCGCACGAGTCCGGGATCACTCATCGCGACATCAAGCCGGAGAACGTAATGTTGCGCGCCGACGGGCTGATAAAGGTGCTCGACTTCGGCCTTGCGAAGCTCAGCAGCGCGCGAGCCGGCTCGCAGTCGGCGGAGGCGGAGAGCCTGAATACACGGAGCGGGACGGTGATGGGCACGGCCAGCTATATGTCGCCGGAGCAGGCGCGCGGAGAGAAGGTGGATCATCGGACTGACATCTTCAGCCTCGGCGTGATGCTCTACGAAATGCTGGCTGGGCGAAGGCCGTTCGAGGGAGAGACGGCGAGCGATGTGATGGCGGTGATATTGACGAGTGAGCCGGTCTCGCTGACGGAGGCCGCCCCGGATGTTCCTGTGACCCTATGGCGAATTGTGCAGCGGTGTTTGGAGAAGAGGCCGGGGCAGCGGTTTCAATCGGCGGGAGACCTGGGCTTTGCGCTGGTAGCGGTGTCTACTTTATCAGACCCGCGTCCGGTGTCACGTTTGGATACGCTGGCGGCGCCTGCTGTAACGGAGAATGTTAATACGTCGTCCGCACGTAAGCGTGAGCGGCTGGCATGGCTGGTGGCGGCGTTATTGTTTGGGATGGTGGGTTACGCCTGGGCTTACTTCACGCGCCAGCCTGTTACGGATAAGGGTGTCCTCAAGGCCTTTATCCAGCCGCCGGAAAAATCGAGTTTTGAGAACATTGCTGTATCGCCGGATGGCCGTCATCTTGCCTTCACTGCATCAACCGATAGTGAGGTCCAACTCTGGGTGCGAGCGTTCAATTCAACCGAGGCCAGACCGATTGCCGGCACGCGAGGCGCGATGCTTCCCTTCTGGTCGCCTGACAGCCGTTTCATCGGCTTCTTTGCCGACGGCCGGCTGAAAAAAGTAGAGATGACTGGCGGGCTAGTTAAAATACTGGGTTACGCGCCTTCTCCCTTAGGCGGCGCCTGGAGCCGAGATGGGGTAATTCTTTATGGACCACACCCGGTGGGCGGGCTGTGGCGGGTCTCTGAAAGGGGGGAAGAAGTCACAACGGTGATAACTCGCGACAGTTCACGCCAGGAGATTTATCTTAGCCATCCGTCGTTTCTGCCGGATGGTCGCCATTTTCTCTACAGCATTACAAGTGGGAATAAGGAGACACGTGGGGTTTATCTTGGGTCCCTTGACGGGCCTGTAAAGGGCCCACTGCTCGACCAGGTCACGCCTATTCAATACATGGCCGCGGTTCCCGGCGACACTGCTGGCGGCCCCGGGTGGCTAGTCTTTGGGCTCGACGGAAAATTACTCGCACGGCCTTTCGACACAAACCGGCTCGATTTCACCGGAGATCCAATCGTGATTTCTGAAAAAGTAGGGAGTGACCCTATTGACGTCACTAACATCACCTTTTCTGTTTCAGACAACGGCGTGCTGGTCTTCGATCCGAGCCTCAATCGGCAGGTTAGTCAATACCACTGGAGGGATCGTCGTGGCCAGATGCTCAATTCGCTGAACGTGCCCGCGGGTCATTACAATGTCTCGCTTTCCCCTAACGAAAAGCGTTTTATCTTCGATGGCCGCGATCCTGTGACCAGCACTCTTGAACTATGGCTATGTGATGTGTCAGGACGCAACGCTTCGAAATTCACCATCAATCCGGCAATGGATTTCTATCCAGTCTGGTCGCCGAAAGGAGACCAAATCGTCTGGTCTTCCAATCGTGGTGGTGTGATTTTGGATCTCTACCAGAAGACAGCAAATATCGCTGGAGATGATACTCCTTTACTAAAATCAAATTCTCCCAAAAATCCCAGCGACTGGTCGTCGGACGGTCGCTTCATCTTTTATAGCCAACTAGACCAGAAGTTGAAATCGGATGTGTATGCCTTGCCCATGAACGGAAGCCGCACCGAAGGGGATCCGTATCCGATAGTCAATACTGAGGCTAGTGAGAGTGGGGCAACGCTATCACCGGATGGACGATGGCTGGCCTACGCCTCGGATCTAACGGAGCGGTTTGAAGTCTATGTTCAGGGCTTCCCCGGTAGCGGCGGGAAGAAGCAAGTTTCGTCCGGTGGCGGCTTTGGACCTCGTTGGGGACGGGAGGGGAAAGAGTTGTTCTATTATGCGGCAGACGGAAAGCTGATGGTGGTACCGATAAGAGGCATCGAGAGTTTCGTGACGGAAACAGCTGTCCCACTCTTCGCATTCCGCGCTGGGACGACTCCGACACTCTCTGGCGCGCCCCCCTATGCCGTGACCAGAGATGGGAAACGGTTCTTGATCAACACAGTAGTAGTAACGGAGCCGAGCGCACCGCTAACAGTGGTGGTCAACTGGGCTGCGGACTTGAAAAAATAAGGATCGCTTACGCGATACGCAGAAACGCCCGCCGTAAACGAACCTTTTGCAGGAGGTTACAAGATGAATAGCTTAAGACTGCGCAAGGCTTCTGCGGTTTTATTGAGCCGTTTGATTAGGCTTCTATTGGTTATGTTACCGACGGCGCTGCTGGCAGGCGTAACCGCATTTGGGCAGACCACCACGGCGACACTCTCGGGCGTAATCCAGGACTCAACCGGAGGCATCCTTCCCAATGTGAGAATCAGCGCGAGGAACACGGGCACGGGGGGCACACGCGAGACCGCGACGGACAGCGCGGGTCGTTACAGCTTCACCAATTTGGAGCCGGGGCAATACGAGATCCGCGCTGAGCGCGCCGGTTTCAAGACGGTGGCGCAAAGCGGCGTGATCCTGAGCGTTGGCGGCGACACGGTGGTGGAACTGACTCTGAGCGTCGGAGCGGTGAGCGAGATGGTCGATGTCAAACAGGAGGAACCGCTCATCGAGCCTACCAGAGCGGAAGTGAGCCGCGTGATTGAGACACGGCAGATCGAATCCTTGCCCAACATCGGGCGTAACTTCGTCGACTTCGTCAAGCTGTCAGCCTTTGTGGCTCCTGGCCGGGAGAACATCGGCGGCGGAGCCTTCAAGGAACCCGATACAGGTGTGGGACAAGCAGCCGCGCCTCGGTTAGCGTTCGGCGGCCAGAAAGAGATGCACACCATGATCCTCGTTGACGGCGCGGACAATGTCCAGACCTTTACCGGACTGCCACGCGCCACTCCCTCGCAGGAAGCTGCCAGAGAGTTCCGCGTGCTCAACAGCACCTACCTGGCCGAATATGGCCGGGCGCTCGGCGGCTTCGTCAACATCATCACCAGATCAGGCGCGAACGAACTTCGCGGCTCGCTCTACAATTTCGGGATGAACGACGCGATCAACGCGCGGCCCCTGCTGACGACTCCGAGCTACGCTCTGCGGCAAAGCCAGTATGGGGCGACGTTCGGCGCCCCCGTCAGGAAGGACAATACGTTCTTCTTCGGCAACTACGAGGGGCAGCGCCGCGCCGAGTCGAATAAATTCTCGAACGTCATCCTCGACAACCTTGGGCCTGCCGACGGCAGCCAGCCGAATACGATTAACGAAGTGAAGAGATTCTATCGCCTGACGCCTGAAACGCCCGACCTCTTGCGAAGCAACGACTATGACGGCTTTCTCGCGAAGCTGGATCGCAGGCTCACAAACAGCAACAATCTCTTCGTCCGTTACAACCTCCTGGATTCGACCACCCGCGGTTTTCTCGGCGGAGGCGGGCGCGCTTCGCCGGCCTCGACCACCGCGAGGAATAATTTCCTCCTCGATCAGTCACTGGTGGTGAGCGAGACGGCCGTGCTCGGTGCGAACAAGGTCAATGAAGCGCGGGTTCAGTGGGCGCGACGTACCTTCGATTTTCCGTCAGTGCTCAAGGAGCCCGACCTGGAAGTCTCGAACCTTCTCCTGACAGGGAAGAGCACCTCGGACCCGGACTTCTACCGCGAGTCAAGATTGCAGATGTCCGATAGCTTCAGCTACACGCGCGCGAGCCATGCCTTGAAGTTCGGGGCCGACTTTAACAACATCCGTGATGCTACCGAATGGGATCTCTTCTTCCCTGCGCGCGTGATTTTTACGAACCTTGGCGGCGCGGGGCCTACCCTCTTCAACCACACGCCGGTCGTCTTCTGGTGGAAGGTCCCGAACGGTACGGCACAGGGTGTTGCAACGCCCGTCCCCTTCACCGAAGCCGTTCCCGCTCAGTACCAGGCTCTCACCATTATGAGGTTTGATCACAAAACATATGGCTTCTTCGGCCAGGATGAGTGGAAGGCGACGTCCAAAGTGACGCTGACGTACGGGCTACGCTACGACTTTGAAACCCATCCCGACGATATCGTCCTGCGCGAGGACCTCAACAATTTTCAGCCGCGTCTGGGACTGGCTTATGCCTTAAGTCAGCGCACTGTCGTTCGCGCCGGATTCGGAATTTTCAGCGACCGCATCGCCTCTAGCGGTATCGGACAGATGATCGGTCCCCCCATTTTCAGCAGCACCGGTTACTTGCCAAACTCTCAGGTTCTCTATCCAGGCATACCGCCCATGCGAGGCCGATTCCTTAATCCCACGGTGAGGGGCCCAGTCCTGGCGCCCCCTGCCACGCTCACCTTCACCACGACCGGGCGGGTACCGCCGACGCCGATGGTCGGGGGCGTCATTAATCCGGGCCTCAACGGAAACGTATCTGGAAGCCTTCGCACGCCTTACGCCAATAAAGCGAGCGTGGAGATTTCGCGAGAGATCGGCGGCGGCGTGGCCATGTCCTTGCGCTACCTGTATGTCCACGCGCTCAAGCTGCTGGCGCCTACAGGCATGCTCAACGGCGTGCAGACCGGAACACAACCCAGCGGTGAGCCTATCTTTGGGGCAAGAAGATTTCCTGAGCTAGGCGACTTCTTTGTTTTCGACAATGGCGGATACTCCATTTTTAACGGCGGGAGCTTCGAACTCCAGAAGCGGTTCGCGCGGGGTTTCAGTTTTCACAGCAGCTATACTTACTCACAAACCATAAGCAACACCGAGTCCGTGGCTGCGACCAATGACTTTCCCGAGCACCCTGATCGGAATCTGGAGCGGGCGCTATCACGCCAGCACGCCCGCCACCGCTACACCCTGGCCTTCGTCAGTCAGGTTCCACGTAGCGTCCCCCTGGTGGGCGATTTCAGGTTCAGCTCGATATTTACCGCCCAAAGCGGCAGGTTCTTCACCGTCTTTGACGGCTCGGACGCCAATTTGGATGGCAACCCGACCAGCGACCGCCCCGGCGCGCTGGGCCGCAACACGCTGGAAGGGCCCGGATTTGCCGGCTTCGACCTGCGTATCGCGCGCGAAGTCCGCATGGCCGAGCGCATTCGCGCCGAATTCACTTTCGATTTCTTCAACCTTCCCAACCGCGTCAATATCACGGACCTCAACACGCTGTACGGAGGAACTGATCTCAGTTTGCCTCCGAATCCAGTGCTAGGATTTGGCACGCCGCGCGATGTCGCGAATCCACGGCAGATCCAATACGGCGTTAAGCTGAAATTTTGGTAGTGCTAAAACTTGGAAAGAAGGATAACCCAGGGGCTTTATGGACTCGATCAAATGGCCCATTTTTGTGCTTTTGGTTGCCATGGGTCAACATCGACTGGGCCAGACGTTGTTGCAACTGGCGCGCAAACTCGGCAAGAAAGACCCGCGGAGCATACGCATCGAACTGAAGATTTCGCATGAAGAATTATCGGAGATGGTCGGTACCACAAGGCCCCGAATCAGCATGTTTATGCAGCGATTTCGGAACCTGGGGCTGATTGAGACGAATGAAAATCACTTCCTCGTTATCAAGGAAAAGAAGCTCACTGATTACCTGGCTCACATCACCTAGCGCGGCCACGCAGGTTTGCAGGCCTCGCGATAATTCTGTTCAAACGTGTTCAATATTGGACGGCAACTCATCTCCAATCAGCCTATCCTTGCAAACGTAAGCCGGAGTCGGGGTAAGGCATCGGCCCCACCCGACCCGGAGTTTGTGGGCAAAAACGTATACTAGGAGGAGCATTATGCTCTGGACAATTATCGCAGTTCTTGTTGTTCTGTGGCTGTTGGGCCTGATGGGCGGCGTCGGCGGTTCAATGATTCACGCGCTGCTTGTTATTGCGGCGATAGTGTTGATCTACAACCTGGTCAGCGGTCGCCGGATACTGAACTAACGCGAGCGCGCAACCACTTCATTGTCGGCTCCATTATTGAATGATCGCATCTGACCGGGAAGGAGATTCCAGTGATACTGACCGTTGGGAGCACTGCTCATCCTCGGCATCATTCCGCTACCAATGGCTCGCTAATTGCTGGATCTGATCCAGGGCGCAATAACCACCTATACAAATGGTGAAATCACAAACGTAGAATCCTTAACCATAGAGAGGATGAATAGATGTTGGACGTATTAGCTTGGATAATCTTCGGTTTAGTTGTCGGTGTCATTGCAAAAGCGATCTTACCGGGTAAGGACCCAGGTGGCGCAATCGTTACCATTATCATTGGCATCGTCGGCTCACTAATCGGAGGCTTCATTGGCCGCGCAGTTATGGGCTATGGACAGATCAATGACAGCGGGGATCTCTCCAGACCGGTTTTTTTAACAAGTCTCGTGCTCGCAGTTATAGGATCAATTGTTTTGCTTGCCGGCTACAGACTAGTCAAAGGCCGCAGTTTGGCCGCCCGAGGATCGTAATAACCTTCTTAATATGAGTCATAGCGAATGTCGGTAATGCCCGGCCAAACACAGGGCTTTGCAGAGTCCTGGGATTATGAAGGTCCGCTTCGTTTTGCTCGCCGGGAGCGTTCTCAACAATCTTGAATACCCTGATTGATAACCTGCGCGCAACTCACGCTCATTGATATCTGTCGGCAGATCATGAATCTGTTATAGGCGACTCTACCATTGGCGGATGCCGCTCTAAGCACTTGGGAACGGATAAGCGCTCCCAGTCGTCAGACAGAAATCCGCTGCGCCATATTATTTGGAAACACTCCTGGAAAGAGGCAGAAATGAACCAACAATTAAACGAACTTTTGCTTCAAGCTTTAGAAACTGAGATGGGCGGTGTAAAGATCTATCAAACCGCTCTTAAATGTGTGGCCAACGAAGATCTGAAAGAGGAATGGGAAAAGTATCTCGACCAAACTACGCGCCATGTGGAGATTATGGGCGAATTATTCGACAAATTGGGTCTCGATCCGGAAAGGGAAACACCGGGGCGCAAAGTCGTCCGTCATATCGGAGAGTCTCTGGTGAAGGCGATGGAAATGGCCCTCACAGACGGGAAATCCGGAGCGGAACTCGTCGCTTGTGAGTGCGTAACGCTAGCTGAAACCAAAGACCATGCGAACTGGGAACTGCTGGCTCAATGCGCTGAAAAGGCCAAAGGAGAAGAAGCCCAGGCGCTCACAGACGCCTGTGAAGAGGTCGAGGATCAGGAAGACGAGCACCTCTACCACAGCAAAGGCTGGTGTCGTGAGCTGTGGATCTCTTCCCTCGGAATGCCGGCCGTGTTGCCGCCCCCGGAAGAGGAGAAGGACGTGAAAACGGCGATCGGGGCCGCGCGGGCGCAACAGTCGCGCAAGGAAATGCTGAAAAAATGACCGGGGCGCGGGCCGCGAATCATCGCCGACGGACCCGGGAAACGTCGAAGAGTCATAACACGCCGGGCGACGCTTCAACGTCGTACTCCGGCCGTCGTTATCGACATTCGTCTGTCGCGTCATCAACGCGGGGCGCAGTAATTACAACACTGAAACAGGGGCGAGGGTGAAGGGGAGATTGAAACCGTCTCCCCCTTCGCCCTCGCTCCGTTTCAGCGTTTTCATCTATAACGGCCCTTACCAATTGAAGGAATCTTGAATGGCTAACAACGGGAAGAGAAAGAATAACAAGAAGAGCGATGGCAGTGGCGCCATGACGACGGAGAAGATGGCCGACCTCGCGGCGTTCTCGGAAGATGGCGCGGACACCTACCTCACTACCAATCAGGGCGTGGGAGTTAACGACAATCAGAATTCGCTGAAAGCCGGCCCGCGAGGCCCGTCCTTACTCGAGGATTTCATCCTCCGCGAAAAGATCACCCATTTTGACCATGAACGCATCCCGGAGCGGGTCGTTCACGCGAGGGGCGCGGCGGCGCATGGTCACTTCAAGGTTTATGAGTCGATGGCGCCGTACACCAGGGCGAAATTCCTGCAAGACCCTTCGGTCAAGACGCCCGTCTTCGTTCGTTTTTCCACCGTCGCAGGGTCGCGTGGTTCTTCCGATCTGGCCCGCGACGTGCGGGGGTTCGCCGTCAAGTTTTACACCGAGGAAGGCAACTTCGATTTGGTGGGCAATAACATCCCCGTCTTCTTCATTCAGGACGCGATCAAATTCCCCGACCTCATTCACGCGGTGAAGCCGGAACCACACAATGAAATCCCACAGGCGGCCTCCGCGCATGACACCTTCTGGGACTTCATCTCCCTGATGCCGGAATCCATGCACATGATTATGTGGGTGATGTCGGACCGCGCCATCCCCAGGAGCTTCCGAATGATGGAGGGCTTTGGCGTTCACACTTTCCGATTTGTCAGCGAAGCCGGAGAGTCGCGCTTCGTCAAGTTCCACTGGAAGCCGTTACTCGGCGTCCACTCGGTGGTTTGGGACGAGGCGCAGAAGATTTCTGGAAAGGACCCCGATTTCCACCGGCGCGACTTATGGGAGGCGATTGAAAGCGGCGCTTATCCCGAATGGGAACTCGGCGTGCAGGTCGTCGAGGAGCGGGACGAACACAAGTTCGACTTCGATTTGCTTGACGCGACCAAGCTCATCCCCGAGGAACTCGTCCCCGTCCGGCGGATCGGCAAGCTGACGCTCGACCGCAACCCGGACAACTTCTTCGCCGAGACGGAACAAGTCGCATTTCACGTCGGGCATGTCGTCCCCGGGATCGACTTCACAAACGATCCGTTGATGCAGGGCCGCCTCTTCTCGTACACCGACACCCAGCTGATCCGCCTGGGCGGCCCGAATTTCCACGAGATTCCGATCAACCGGCCTATTGCCCCAGTTCACAACAACCAGCGCGACGGGCACATGCGCCAGACAATTAACCGCGGTCGCGTGAGTTATGAACCGAACTCGCTCGGCGGCGGCTGCCCTTTCCAGGCGGGCGCGGAGGCGGGCGGATTCGTCAGCTATGCCGAAAAGATAAACGCTCCAAAGGTACGCGCCCGGAGTGAAAGCTTCTTTGACCATTTCAGTCAGGCGACGCTTTTCTATAACAGCCAGTCGGAGCCGGAGAAGGATCACATCGTAAAGGCCTTGCGATTCGAACTCGGGAAAGTGGAGGTCGTCGCGATCAGAGAACGCATGGTCGGCCTCTTGACCAAGGTTGATAAGGGATTGGCGACTCGTGTCGCCGAGGGGTTGGGGTTGAAGCTGCCTATTGAGATTGTCCCGCCCATGAACCACAGCGTTCCGGCGGACGGCGAGGTAGAGAAGTTTCAGCCCAAACGTCCGAAGAAATCCGCCGCCCTCTCGCCCGCGTTGAGTATGGCGAATACGCCAAAGGACAGCGTAAAGACCCGAAAAATAGCCATTCTCGTCGCCGACGGCTTCGATGAGGTGAAGGTTTCAGACATGTTAAAAGCGTTGCGAGCGGCCGGGGCGCAAGCGAAGATCGTCGCGCCGCGTCTCGGCGCCCTCGCCGGCGCCAATGGCAAAGAGTTGAAGATCGATTTCAGTCTGCTCACCACCAGCTCCGTGCTGTTCGACGCGGTCTACGTCCCCGGCGGCGCGAAAAGTGTCGCCGCGTTATTGCGGGAAGGCGACGCCGTGCATTTCGTCAATGAGGCTTATAAACACTGCAAGGCGATCGCCGCCTCGGGCGAAGGCGTTGATCTGCTGCGGGCCTCTTACGTCGGCGCCGAGTTGAACGTCAACCGCGAAGCGGCGTCGCCGCCGTCATTCTCGAATGAAGGAGTCATCGTCAGCGGCGACGCGGACGCCCGCAAATTGGCCGAGGAATTTATCGGCGCCATTGCGCAACACCGCCACTGGGGTCGTGAACAGAGGGGCCAGATACCGGCCTGATCTTCAGTTCGATTGTTCTACCGGCGAATCACTAGCGCCGCCGGCGCATAAATGATGGGGGAATAAATGCCGACGGATAAGGAACAGAAGAAGCGGATCCAGCCGCCGCAGCGACAGGATCATCAGCCTGGGATCGAATCGGAGATGACGCCGCGGCCCCGTTCGGAGGACGACAACTATCGCGGGAGCGATAAGCTCCGGGGCAAAGTGGCTTTGATCACGGGCGGCGATTCCGGCATCGGACGTTCCGTCGCCATCTTTTACGCCAGAGAGGGCGCGGACGTGGCCGTCGTCTATCTCAACGAGCATCAGGACGCGGAAGAAACTAAACGGAGGTGGAAGAGGAAGGCCGCCGCTGCCTGCTCGTCGCGG
>DATCXQ010000238.1:0-9848 GCA_036565725.1 Blastocatellia bacterium | reverse complement strand
GGCGGGGGCCCGAGTCACGAAGCGATCCTGGCGCAACCGCCAGACACCGTGGTCGGACGCATCAAGATCACCGAGCAGGGCGAGGTCATTTCGTCGAAATACAGCCTGGCCGAGATCGCGCTGCGAAGCCTGGAACTGACGACCTCGGCCGTCATCGCGGCGAGCCTTCCGCAGCCGGCTCAAGACATAGGAAAGTTGTCACGATGGAAAGACGTGATGGAATGGATCTCGGCCCAGGCGTTCGCCGCCTATCGCCGCCTCGTTCGCGAGACGCCGGGTTTTTACGATTATTTCATTCAGGCCACTCCGGTCGAAGAACTGCAATACCTGCGCATCGGGTCGCGTCCGGCGAAGCGCAAATCGGGATCGAAGAGCCTGGACGACCTGCGCGCGATCCCCTGGGTCTTCGGCTGGACGCAGAGTCGTCATCTTCTGCCCGGATGGCTGGCGGTCGGAACCGCGCTCGAAGATTTCATCAAAGCGCGCCCGCGCGAAAATCTGCGTCTGCTGCGCGAGATGTACCGGGAGTGGTCGTTCTTTCACAGCACGATCTCGAACATCGAGATGACGCTGGCCAAGGCCGATTTTCAGATTGCCCGCCAATACGCCTCGCGGACGCTCGACCGGGGCCTGGGCCGGCGCATCTTCCGCATGCTCGAAGAGGAATACGAACGCGCCTGCCTCGTCACGCTCCAGATCACAGGCGAAAGACGGCTGCTCGATCAATCGCCAGTGCTCCAACGGTCAATCGCCGTGCGCAATCCATACGTCGACCCGCTCAGCTTCCTGCAGGTCGAGTTGCTGGCGCGCCGCCGGCAAAAAAACGGGAACACCGAACCGGGCGACGGGGATCGGGAGAAGCTGCTTTACGCGACGCTCTTGACGATTAACGGCATCGCGGCGGGAATGCGAAACACAGGGTGATTTCCTTGTGAACTGACAGATGGGGGATTGAAGATGGAGGATCGAAGATTGACTTACGCGCGATGACGCGATCTTCGATCCTCGATCCTCGATAATCTGCGGGAAGCTTGGGACGGGTCGCGACGCATTATATGGACTCAACCACTGGAATTACTGGAGAGCAAATGTTATTTGCGGCAGTGCGTTTCTCGCATCGCGCAGGCTGGGAAGAATCGTAAACCCACTCTCGAACTGTCATTGTCATGTGTAGGCTTACCTTCTAAATCAAGCCACGTACGATTGGTACAGTACCGCGCGCGTAAGCAAGCGGCGCATCACGCGGTCAACCGCTTGCTTACGCGCGCGGTACTGTACCGTGTCCCAATCTTGTGTGGTTCGATTTAGACGACTTTTTTGACCTGTGTATTATGAGAACCGATGAGAAAGCGAATATTGCCCCCATAAAAAAGTTGACGCCTAAGCGAAGATGTGCGACCCAATCACGATACAGCTGTGATTGTGAGATTTTTTCGGAAAGGGCGGGCAGAACAAGGTTTCTGACCCCGCTCAAATCTCCCTTCAACGACTAATGCAAAATTCGAAAAAGTATTTCACTGGAATGCAAGCTGAGGGCGGAATGGAAAATCCGCGTTGGCTGGATCACTTTCTTCTGATGCTCAAATAGTAATAATCTCCGGTCTCTTCGAGTGTCCCGTCGGACGCATACCCCTTTAGTCTCAATTCATAATCGCCTGGCGCAAGAGTCCTGGCAGGCAGCGACAAATCAATGGATCGGCCTGAGCCTGTTCGTTTAGCCTGCAACATATCCTTACTCCATCTTTCAGCGCCTTCGACCGTCAACAATGTAGCATGATAAGACTTGTACTCTGCTCCCCCTTTAAGTTTGAGTTTCAGTATTAACAGGATGGCGCCCGGCGAGAGGTAAAGTTTCTTCATACCAGGCGCTTGCCCCCTGGCAATCGAAGGCGCGAGGACAAACGAAATCACGGAAGGGACTCTCTGCCCATGCCCAGCGGATTGCGCCTGCATTTTGCTCAACTCCTGCTGCAGTATTTCGTTTTCATCTATCTTGCGTTTGAGCCTGAGGTCCAACTCGTCAGCGCGGGCGCGCTCCTGTTGGGCTTGCTGTCCCAACCGATCTTCTTGGACCGCCTTATGCGCCCGGATCTGATCAAATTCGTTTCGCAGCCTGACTATTCCGATGATGAGCCAGATCAAGGCGAGCGTCACTATCGCTGAAGCCGCCAATGCAACCCTCATTGCCGCGCTCTGAGCGACGAAATATAACTTCAGAGATTGCCAAAAGCGCTGCGGTTCTCGATCGGCGATACTATTTTCAGTCGACTCGAGCGATGCGGACTCAGACATTTTGCGCGTAAGCGCCGAAGCAATCATCGCCTTCTTCCGATTTAACTCGGAGGACAGAAACCGTTTTTCAAACTGTTCACGCTCGCCGGGCGAAAGTTTATTTTGCGCGTAGTCGTAAAACAGCTCGTTCTCTAATGCCAGAAGCTGTTCGTAGCGATGATCATCGCTGAGAAACTCCGCTTCTACTTGCAGCCGCTGCTCCTCGGGCAAGCTTGCCAGCAGATACATGGTCAGCAGTTTTTCGTTGTCGGCTTCATCTCTCATAATCACCGTATCTTCTAACCACCATATCTACTCAATCTCCTAATAATAAATGCAGAAAACCGAAATGTATTTCATCCCGCCGATCCGCGCTCAAGGCACTTCTTGACGCATTCTTCGACCGCAGCTCTGATGCGATATGCGCGAATCCTCAACGCATTGAGCGGTATCCCGAGCAATTGAGCCAGTTCCTTCCGGCGCGCTTTATCCAGGGTATCTTCTCCCTGATGATACCTGGTGATGAGATCGATGCTCTCAGGCGGGAGCTGTTTCAGGCATCGGTTGAGACATTCAAGCAGGCGTTCTTTTTCCCGTTGCTCAGTTTGGCGCGAGAGTAAATCTTCAGGATCGACTGATAGCTCTTGAATCTGCGCCGCCTCTTCAAGCGCTTTTGCTGTTTGTTCGACGCTTCTCCAATATTCTCGCAAAACGTTGAGCGCGACGCCGTGGAAGTATGAATAAGGATCATCGGTCCAGATAGAGATTCCCTCACAAATCTTCTGGGCCACCCGGTTGAATGTTTCGTCCGCGCATTCTTCGGCGTGCGAGCAACCACGCCACTCAAATAATTTCACCAGCTTCTGCCGAATTTTCTCGTACTGCTCGCCGGCGCGCTCGATATCAGGATGCAGTTCGGCCAGCATCCTATTAAAAGACTCTCGGGTGATTACCAACCCCTTCTTTTGTGAGATCGATGCGCTCATCGCTATTTCCACTCGCCCTGCAGTACGAAGGCGGCCCAGTAATATGGCTCTCGCCACTGCTTCTGTTTCCAGATCGACAACTGAGCCTGGCGTAACGCTTCGGCCGGGCGCAATCGCTCCTGCCCGAGCATTCCTTGATAAAATCGCTTCATCAGTTCGCTGGTGGCCCGATCGTCCACCTTCCACAGGCTTGCGACGACACGCGGCGCCCCGGCGTACATAAACCCGCGCGTCAGCCCTACCAACCCCTCGCCTTTGACCTCCTTGCCCAATCCGGTCTGGCATGCGCTCAGCACCACCAGCTCCGCCGGAAGCTTCAAGTTATAGATGTCCTGAAGCCGGAAAAATCCGTCCTGCTGCCGTCCCTCTTTGTCGACCAGCGACAACACTATGCCCGACAACTCGGGATGGACGTTATTGAGCATCCCGTGGGTGGCGAAATGCACAATGCGATATTCGCCCAGCTCAGGCCTTAGCGCGGTCGCTCGGCTCGCCTCAAAATCCAGCGCCTGCATCCGCTCCCGCTCCGGGACGAGGGCCGATATCGCCGCGGCCTCACGCCTTGTGCCTAGCAATCGCCCGAAACCACCTTCGGCCCCGATCACTCCCGTTTCCTGACCGGATCTAGTTATCTGCAGGGAAACAATATCCATCCCATCCGAATCGGCGGATCTGGTTTTCTCTTTGGCTACTGCCTTGCCCACATCCCGCCTGACTCTCGTGTCGTCATCCGTGAAGACCGGATCGGCCAGAACCGCGATCGACTTTTCCACCGGCTTGCGTCCGGCCGTCTCACGCCGTAGTGTCGCGAGCGTAGAAGCTGACGGAAGGCTCACGATTTCGTGTTCGACGAATAATGGCTGCGGTTCGACTCCGGAATTCCGCCCCCCGTCATTCCCTGAAGAAGGCTCGGGCAAAGCGGCAAAGGGGATGTACTGCAATGCGCCGTCGGCCACTATCGCCAACCGCTTCTTGCCAAGTTGTGAGGCGACAGGGCCGAGCAACATCCGGCTCAACGCGGCGGCCTGCGTCCAGTAGCTCTCTCCGGCCTCCTTGACACGAGCATGGTATTTAGCCTCGGTGTCGCCTGGCTGCGGCTGTGGGCCGGTCAATAGTTCGCGCACGCGGCGCGCCACCGCTTCTATCTCCGCCCGCTTCGGCAGTCGGTGGCTGGTGATCGACGTTTGGCTCACTACGAAGAGGTAACTCGCCTCATCTCCCAGCGAGTACTCCAGGAGCAGAGTGTCCGGGTCCAGCGCCTGCCGCTGAATCTCAGCCAGGCCCAGAGTCTGAGGCTGGGTCAGGGCTGCGTATCGGGGGTTGCGCGCGCGAATCTGCGCCCTTAACTCCTCGTACTCGGTGATGATGGAGTCTATCTCTTTGGCGGCGGCTTCGGCCTGTTCGGGAGTGTGCTTGCCATTTAACAGGCCGAATTGCGCCGTCGCCTTCGCATTTAGCAGTTTCTGCAAGGAGCGTTCGCGCTCCAGGAGAGAACCATCGACGCCCTGACGGATATCAGCGCGTGATTCCGTCAATAACTCCAGCAGGGCCCTGGCTCTGGCGCGCTCGCTGACCTCCAGCGCCAAGGCGTCAGATGAGGCGGCCGGGTTCTGCCTTTTCATCCGCATCAGCACATCGATGTAGGATTGATAGAACTCCTGTTGGGAGGCGAAGAAGGAAGAGCGAAGCTCCTGGCTGGAGATGTTGGCGCGCATGGACTCGATGATGCTGATGGCTTGTTCTATGGATTGGCGAGCCTGGGTCAGATTCCCACGCTTTTTTTCCACTTGCGCAATGCCCAGAAGGGTTTGAGCCTCTTCGTTTCGGGCGCCTCTTGCCCGTCTGATTGACAGGGCCTCGTTGAACTTGTCCAGCGCCTTCTGCGCTTCTCCTAACGAGTTGTAGGCCTCGCCAATGTTGTGGAGTGTAAGATCATACCGAACGTCGGCGCCTCTTGTCCGGCTGGTTGGCAGAGCCTCGTTGTATTTCTCCAGCGCCTTCTGTATCTCTCCTAATGACCGATAGACTTGGCCGATCTGGTTGAGGGCAACAACCTCGCCGTCGCCATTACCTATCGCCCGGTCGATCGACATAGCCTCGTTGAACTTGTCCAGCGCCTTCTGCATCTCTCCTAATGACCGGTATATTATGCCGATGTTGTTGAGAGTAGCGGCCTCGCCCATGCGGTCACCCACCGCCCGAAAGATCGGCAGAGCCTCGTTGTACCTGTCCAGCGCTTTCTGCGCTTCTCCTAATAACCGGTATATTATGCCGATCTGGTTGAGAGTAGTGGCCTCCCCCCTGCGGTCATCTATGGCCCGTCTGATCTTCAGGGCCTCACTGTGCGTCTCCAGCGCCTTCTCTAACTCTCCTGATAACCGGTAGGCTATGCCGATAGTGTTGAGCGTAGTGGCCTCCCCCCTGCGGTCACCTATGGCCCGTCTGATCTGCAGCGCCTCGTTGTGCTTCTCCAGCGCCTTCTGCATCTCTCCTAAATACCGATAGACCATGCCGATGTTGTTGAGGGTGGTAGCTTCACCCTGGTGATTACCGAGGGCCCGTCTGATCTGCAGCGCCTCGTTGTACATCTCCAGCGCCTTCTGCGTATCTCCTTGTGAGTGATAGATTACGCCGATGTCATCGAGCGTAATAGCCTCGCCTCCACGGTCACCGATTGCCCGTCTGATCGGCAGGGCCTCGTTGAACTTCTCCAGCGCTTTCTGCAATTTTCCTAGTGAGTGATAGATTACGCCGATGTTGTTCAGGGCGGCAGCTTGCTCTTTACTGTCGCCTGCTTTTCGATATAACTCCGACGCCTCCTGATACTTTTCGATGCCCTTTCTTCTTTCCTCTAGCGTTCCTTGCCTTAACTGCTCCGCCTCGTGATAGAGCGCCCCTGCGACAACACGATACTTATCTTCGGCGGTCGCCTCTCTCAACTCCTCTACCTTGATCTCGTAGCGTCCTGCTTGGGCCGTCTTCTCAGCGGAACGCACTTCGATTCTATATGCGCCTGTCGCCTCAGCGGTCGTTGAGATAGTCTCTGACCTCACGGTCGCCTTCTCACTATCCACCTCGCCGATCTTCTTACCATCAGGCGTAAACAGCGTCACCTTCGTGTCTATTCCTTTCTGACTGACAATTACCTGCAGGTACTGGCCAGAGGTCAAGGTGATCTTGTAGAAATGCGATTGGCCGCCGGAAAGCTCTCGTTCGAGGGGCTTGCCTGGTTCCAACGAGATACCCTCCTGAGCGCTCGGCGCCGCGCCGCGCTCACTAGCGGGCGACTGCGCAGGTGGCGCCCCGACCTGTAACAGGTTGGTCATGAGAGGGGTCCATCGAATTGAATACAATCCACAACTCTGAAGGGTTGAGGTGGGTACACACAGCGCCATCAAAGCGGATAAGGCGGCGATTATTGTGGGGAGCATTTATCATCCTCATCTCTAGTATGGGGTTTTTAAATGGCCAGGTAGGCCAATAATTGAGAGAGTCAAGGGGGATTTTGACTGCTTTGCAAATCTCGTTGCTTGGAAGTTTCCCGCGGGGGAGGCGGGAAATAAACCGGGGCTGAGGATACAAACAAGCTGCTAAAGGCGTCAATAGTATTATTCTTCAGGTCTGCGATCCGAGAAATTTGCTTGATATATAATCCTTTTCTTGTATAGGATGTCGCCGCTATCCGCGCTTTAATGAAGAGCATTCACAGGCTACAAAGGTAAGCTATTCTTTCCGTTCTTTCCAAACAAAGCCGCGCAATTATTGTTATTTATTTTCCACTCCCCCTTGCCCAAGCTTTATCCAAGTAAAAACTGCGCTTGCCTGTTGCGATGGTGAGCGCGCATGTAGAAGTAAGCGGACGCGCGTCAATCGCCGCGATCCCACGCTCGATTCGACGCGTCATGATTTCGCGCTGGCGATGTTGATATTGGCCAGTCAGCCTGTTCAGGCAATCAAGGTCCGCTTCTCAACAAACACGCTATCTACAAGGAGGCCTGTATGAAAAAACCAAGCTCCGCTAACCGGATGTTAATACTCTCGTTCTTGCTTCTGTCATTCGGCCCGAGTGTCTTTGCCCAACTCGGCGCCGCAGGGATCAGTGGCGCGGTCATAGACCAACGGGGCGCGGCGGTCGTAGGGGCGGATGTAACGGTAAAGAACAAAGCCACAGGACAAACGCGCACGGCGAAGACTGACGAATTCGGAATCTACAGATTGCAAAACCTGCAGCCTGCGGTTTATGAGATCAGAGTCGATGCGCGCGGTTTTGCCGCGGCGGCGGTGGCCAACGTCGAGGCGCGCGTCGGAGAAGTTCCGACCGTCAACCTCTCGCTCAGGGTGTCAAACGCGGCCGAGACCGTGGTGATTTCGGCGTCCGAGGCCGTCGGCGTTGACACCAGCACGTCGCAGGTCTCTAGCTCGATTTCGGATCGCACGCTGACTAACCTGCCGCTCAACGGGCGCAACTACCTCGACCTCGCGTTCCTGTTGCCCGGCAACCGACCTGCGCCGAATTTCGATCCGACCAAGACCACGACCATCGAAGTTTCATCCGCAGGCCAGCTCGGACGCGGCGGCAACATCGCCGTTGACGGCGCGGACAACAACGACGACGTCGTGGGCGGCACGCTCCAGAACTTCCCGCAGGACGGCGTGCAGGAGTTTCAGATAATCACCAACCGCTTCTCGGCCGACATCGGGCGCTCGGCGTCTTCGGCCATCAACGTCGTAACTAAGAGCGGGGGGAACGAACTGCACGGCGCCGCCGGTTTCTACTTTCGCCACGACGCGCTCTCGGGGCTGCCGGCAACCCTCGATCGTGGGCTCGTTGCGACTCTCGGACGGCCGTCATTCGACCGCGAGCAATACGCCGGTTCGCTCAGCGGGCCTATCAAACGCGACAGGCTGTGGTTTTCCTCCGCGTTCGAGTACCGCTTCCAGGACGCGGTCGTCTTAACGGGCGTACGTGATCTCAACCAGAGGCGTGTCCTGACAAGCTTCTCGCCCGCGCCTCTACGCGACACTCTGCTCATCGGAAAGGGCGAGTGGCAAACGACGATCGACGATAAGATGTTTTTCCGCTACGCGCTGCAGCGCGAAAATGACGTCGATCGCGGCAGCCTGGGGGGGCGGCCCATCGGCACGGCGGACAACCGCCAGCAGTCGTTCAACAACGTTCAATCGTTCGTCTACAACTGGGCGCACAGCTTCTCGCCCGGGTTGCTCAACGAATTCGTCTTTCACGAAAACAACTTCATCAACAGGATTCCGACCTTCATCGAGAACCGTAATGAGCTACGTTTCCCGTCGGTGCAGGACGGCGGCAACTTCCGCATCCCGCAGCGCACGCGACAGAACCGCCTTCAATTCCGCGACAACGTGAGTTGGACGGCGGGCAATCACGCGCTCAAGTTCGGCGGGGAATTTCAGCGGCTCGACACCGATGCGATCTTCGATCTCTTCGGCTCGGGCACCATCTTCCTCAACGAAGACTTTGGCGCCAGCGACCGCAACGGCGACGGCCGCGTCGACGACCTCGACATTCCTATCGGGCTCACGATTCGCTCCGTCGCGCCAAATCGCCCGCCCACCGTGCCCGATGTGGATAATAAATTCTTCGCCATGTATGCGCAGGACGATTGGAAAGTCACCCCGCGCTTCACATTGAACATCGGGCTACGTTACGAACTGGACACGAACACTAAGAACCTGGGGAACTTCGGCGACATCTTCTCGATTGTGCGCCCGTTCCTGAGCGGCGAGCGCAGGAAGGACAGGAATAATTTCGGCCCGCGCATCGGCTTCAATTGGAATCCCTATGGGGACGGGAAGACTTCGATCCGCGGCGGTTATGGTATCTACTACGACCGCGTCGTGCTCGAACTCGCGCTGCTCGAAAGATTGCTCGACGGCCGCGCGTTGCCGCTCGAAGTGCGTAGCGGTTCTGTTCTGACGCCCGGCGGCAATTTTGTTCCTGGCACGCCAACGTTGGCCAATCCGTTCACCGGCGCGCTGAGTCCGGGCGCGGGGGCTGTCGGAATCAACGTCATTGATAACGGCCTAGCCACGCCCTACGTGCAGCAGTTCAATCTCGGCTTCCAGACCGAGTTATTGAACAACCTGGTTGTGTCCGTAGACGCCATTCACTCGTTCGGCTCGAAGTTCATCATCGGGCGCCAAATCGCCACAGTGAACAATCCCGTGATCGGCGGCCCGGATGCGATCGTCAATATCGAATCGTCGGTAAAAACATGGTACGACGGATTGCTCGTCAACGTGCAGAAGCGCTACTCGAACCGCGCCACGTTCAACGCTTCCTACACGCTCTCGAAGACCTTCAATTTCTCGAACGACGATCAGATCCCGTTCCAAAGCGGGCCGATCGACCCGAGCCGGTTGATCCTCGAAAAAGGCCCCGCGCCGAATGACGAGCGCCATCGCTTCACCTTCGCCGGCGTGTTCGATCTGCCATCCGGATTCCAGATTTCGCCGATCTACACGCTGGCTTCGGACGTGCCTATCGACATTAGATTGCCGGGTGGCGGGACGCGCATTCCGGTCATTCAACGCAACGCAGGCGGCCGCCAGTTC
>DATCXQ010000222.1:0-10657 GCA_036565725.1 Blastocatellia bacterium | reverse complement strand
TGTATGAACGCGCAAGCCAGGGCCAGCCGCTGTTTCCACCCGCCAGAAAGTTTTCCGGCCCGGCGGTCGAGGTAAGGTTCGACGCGCGTCAACGCGATGGCCTCGTCCTTCCGCCGCCGCAGATAGTCGCCGCGAAGCCCGTAGACGCCGGCGTAAAATTCGATGTTCTCCATCACTGTCAGGTCTTCGTACAGACTGAACTTCTGCGACATGTAACCGACGCGCTGGCGAATCTGATCGGCCTCCGCGACACAATCGAAGCCGAGCACCGACCCTCTGCCTTCCGCCGGGGTGAGCAGGCCGCAGAGCGCCTTGATCAACGTCGTCTTGCCCGAACCGTTGGGGCCGAGGAAGCCGAAGATTTCGCCCTCCTCGACCGAGATGCTCACTCGGTCGACGGCGGTGAAATTGCCGAAACGAACGGTGAGGTCTTGAGTGGTTATTGCTGTCATAAATCGGTGATTGGCGCCTGGTGGATGCTGGTTGGTTGATAGCCGCCGTCTACCAACCACCAACCACCAAGCGCCAACCGCTATTTTTCAATGGTCACTTCCGCGGCCATTCCCGGTTTCAGCACCCCTTCGCGGTTGTCAATGCGGACTTTGACGCCGAAGACAAGGTGATTGCGTTCGTTGCGGCTTTGCACGTTGCGCGGCGTAAATTCGCCTTGAGCGTTGATCTGCTCGATCACGCCGTCGAACGCGCGGTCGGCGAAAGTGTCGACTTTGATTTTGGCCTTCTGGCCGACTTTGATCAGGCCGAGCTGCGGTTCGGGGATGTAGACGCGAATGTAGATTTGATCTTTTTCAAGCAACCGCGCGATGGTCTGGTTAGGCGTGACGAGATCGCCTGGGCGGACCGGCAGAACTTCGACGACCGCGTTGGCGGGCGACTTGACCTCGCCTTCGGCTATCTGGACTTTGATCTCTTCGAGTTTGGCTTTGGCCTCGGCCAGTTGGGCGCGGGAGTCGGCTATCTCTTCGGCGCGCGGGCCTGCGATGACCAATCGTTCGGCCTCCTGCGCCTGGCGGAATCGCTCCTCAGCCGCGCGAATGTCTTCCTTGCGGCTGCCGTTCAGCAGGAGATCCAGACGCTTCTTTTCTGCGTCGCGCCTCGCCCGCGCGTTGTCCAGCCGGAACTTCGCTGAGTCGAGCTCCTGACGCGAGGCGTCGTCCGTCGAATAAAGCTTGCTGGCGCGTTGGAATGAGACCTCGGCGTTGTTGAGATCGGCTTCGGCGGCGGCGAGCGCGGCTCTTGCTTGTTCGGTCTCCTCGGGGCGCGGCCAGTTGCGAACCGCTTCCAGGTTGGCGCGGGCGGTCTCGGTCACGGCTCTGGCCTGCGCCTTCTCCTCGGGACGCGCTCCGCGTTCCAGCCGTTCGAGCCTGGCCTGTTGCTGCGCGACCTTCGCCTCGGCCTGCAGTCGTTGCGCTTCAACCCCGGCGATGTCGAAACGGACAATCGTTTGTCCGGCCTGAGTCTCCTGCCCCTCCAGGACGAGCGCTTCCGTGACTCGTCCGCCCAGCTTCGATCCGACGCGAATCTCGCGCGTCTCGATCGTGCCGGAGAAGAGCAGCGGATCCTCCTTCCTGAATCCTAAGCCGCCATTCGCACAGCTTATGTATAAAATCGCGGTGGAGGTCAGAACCGCCAACGAAAGGCGCCTGATCAAAATTCTTCCGACAGACTTATGCATTGTTGAACCTCCGGATCGTCCCGTGAATGATGTAAGTAAGCACTTACATATACACGATCACTGCAATAAGGCGCAAGACCGCAAAGACACGATCCTCTGCTGCGGAAAGTCGAGATTTACAGATCATCCTTGCACTTTCGATTTTGGGATTAGGCATTCCCAGAATCGGACGTTCGGCCGAGAGTTTCAATCATCGACCCCAATAGAATCAGGCATTTAATCGGCCTACCGTCTGGCACGCGGATTGGTATTCGCCGGATAGGCGATTCTGCGAATGCCGGCGCCACGAATTACAGCGCCGCGGGCGTAAGCAAGCGGCAGCCTCATCAGTCAGCCGATTGCTTACGCCCGCGGTACCGTACCAATCTTCAGACGAGAGGAATCGATGGGAAATTTACTCCAGGATTTACGCTACGGATGGCGAATGCTCATCAAGCATCGCGGGGCGACGGTGATCGCCGTCATCACGCTGGCGCTGGGCATCGGCGCGAACACGGCGATATTCAGCGTCGTCAACGCCGTGCTACTGCGGCCTTTGCCGTATCAAGAGCCGGAGCGGCTGGTTAGTTTCCGCTCGAACGAGTCCGTTCTTGACCTGGCCGACATCAAAGCCTGGAGCCAGTCGTTCGCCGAGATCGAGGGCGAGACGCAGCAGCCGCTCGATTACACAGGCGGCGGTGAACCCATGCGCTGGAGCGCCGGTCTGGTCACGGGAGGCTTCTTCCGCACTCTGGGCGCGCAGCCGCTGCTGGGTCGGGTGATTACCGAAGAAGACGACAGAAGGGGCAGCCCATTCGTGGTCGTGTTGGGCCATGCGATGTGGCAGCGGCAGTTCGGCGGCGATCCGGGCGTCGTGGGCAAGACCATCATGCTGAGCGGCAATAGTTACGCCGTGGTCGGCGTGATGCCGCCCGATTACAAATCGCCGCGCGGCGTCACGGAGGCCTGGGCGCCCGTGCAGGTCGTCAGCCCCGGCGCCCCGTATCGCGGCGTGCACTTCCTGCGAACTTATGCGCGGCTGAAGCCCGGCGTGACTGTCGCGCAGGCGCAAAGCGAGATGGGCGCGATTGACAGGCGGCTGGCTGAGGCGTTCCCCGCCGAGAACAGGCGCAGGCAGACAGTGTTGATCTCGCTGCACGACCGCGTTGTCGGGGAGGTCAAACCCGCGCTGCTAATCTTCTTCGGCGCAGTCGGGCTGGTGTTGCTGATCGCGTGCGTCAACTTTGCAAACCTTTTGCTGGCGCGCGCGGCGGTGCGCGGGCAGGAGTTGGTCGTGCGGGTGGCGCTGGGCGCGGATCGGCCCCGGCTGACGCGGCAGTTGTTGACCGAGAGCGTTCTGATAGCGTTGCTCGGCGGCGCGGTCGGCGTGACTTTGGCCCTCTGGGGAGTCGAATTGCTCGTCGCGATGAAACCGGCAAACCTGCCGCGGCTGGAGACCATCAGCGTGGACAGTCGCGCGTTGCTCTTCACTCTGGTGGTCTCGATATTGACAGGCGTCGTCTTCGGTCTCGCGCCGGTCTGGCAAGCGACGCGTGTTAACGTCAGCGATGTGCTGAAGGAGGGCGGGCGCGGAGAGGTGGGCGCCGCAAAACATCGGCTGCGCAGCGCGCTGGTGGTCATCGAGATTGCGCTGGCGCTTGTGCTGCTGACCGGCGCCGGGCTGTTGATCAATAGTTTTTGGCGACTGCGCAATGTCCAGCCCGGCTTCGACGCCGATAACCTGCTGACGATGGGGATTGCGCTGCCGGAGGCGCGCTACCGCGAGATTCCGACGCAGACGCAATATCGTCGCTCGCTGCTCGAGGAGGTCAATTCGCTGCCGGGCGCGCAAGCCGCGCTGGTCAGCGAACTGCCGATGAGCGGCGACTTGCTGACGCACGATTTCATGGTCGAAGGGCAGCAGTTGTCAGCGGGCGAAGAGCCTGACATACAGACGCGCAGCGTCGAGGGCGATTATTTCCGCGTCATGCGGATTCCGTTGCTCTCGGGGCGCGACTTCACGCCGCAGGACAACGAGACCGCGCCGCTTGTCGGGATCGTCAATCAGAGTCTGGCGCGCCGCTTTTTCAAAGAAGAGAACCCGGTCGGCAAGCGCGTCCGCTGGGCGCGAGGCGATCCGAAAAACTGGATCACGGTCATCGGAGTCGCCGGCGACATCAAACACACCGGGTTGGATGAGCCGGAAGATCCGGCGCTCTACACGCCCTATCCGCAATCCGGGGCCCCCTGGAAGCGGTGGATGAATCTGGTCGTCCGCAGCGAGAGCGACGCGGCGGCGGGCGCCGGGGCGGTTAAAAGCCGCGTCTGGCGGGTTGATGGGCAGATTCCGATCCCCGATGCGCGGACGATGGTTGAGGTAATGGGCGCTTCGGTCGAGGCGCGGCGCTTCAACATGCTTTTGTTAGGCGTCTTCGCGGCGGTGGCGATGCTGCTGGCGGCCGTCGGCATTTACGGCGTGATGTCTTACGCGGTCACGCAGAGAACGCGTGAAATCGGACTCCGGATCGCCCTGGGAGCGCGCCCGCGCGATGTTATCGGAATGGTCATGGGTCGCGGGATGTTATTGACCTCGATCGGCGCTGCGGTGGGGGTGGCGTTGTCGTTGGCGCTGACCCGCCTGATGTCTGGCATGCTTTTCGGCGTCGGCGCCAAAGACCCGTTGACCTTCGCATGCGTTTCGTTGTTGTTGGCCGGCGTCGCGCTGATGGCATGTTACGTCCCCGCGCGGCGAGCGACGAAGGTGGACCCGATGGTCGCGCTGAGATGCGAATAGATGTCAGATGTCAGATGTCAGATGTCAGTAGAAGAGTGGCGGCGAAGTTGTCTCACTGACATCTAACATCTGACATCTGACATCTTCTCTTGGAGGAATTTGTGCGAACCCTCATACAAGACCTGCGCTACGGCGCGCGAATGTTGCTGAAGAAGCGTGGCTTCACGATTGTAGCGGTTATCACGCTCGGCCTGGGCATCGGCGCGAACACCACGATGTTCAGCGTCATCAACGGAGTGTTGCTGCGGCCCCTGCCGTTTAAAGACCCGGAGCGCCTCGTACATCTGGACGAGAAGGCTCCGAAGGCCGGGTTCGAATCGATGGGTTTTTCATTTCCTGATTTCACTGACTGGCGCGCGCGCAGCCGCAGCTTTGAGCAGATGGCGTTGTACGAGGAGGATTCGTTCACACTGGCGAGCGGCAATGCGACCGAGCGCGCCGAGCGGGTCGAGGGCGCCAGCGTCACGGCGAGCCTGTTTCCTCTGCTCGGCGTGGAGGCGGCTCGGGGTAGGCATTTTCTTGAAGATGAAGACAAGCCCGGCGCGGCCCCGGCGGCGATCATCAGCCATGGTTTATGGCAGCGGCGCTTTGGCGGCGATCCGGGAGTCATCGGCCGCGCGGTCCGAATTGACGGCGAGAGCGTGACCGTAGTAGGCGTGATGCCCGCGGGCTTCGGCTTTCCCATCAATACGGAAATCTGGAAGCCGATGGCCCCGGCGTTCGATGAAAAAGAGCGCGGCCATCATTCCTCTTACGGCATCGGCCGGCTCAAACCGGGAGTCACGGTTGAAACCGCAGACGCCGAAATACAGGCGATCTCCGCCGCTCTCTCTCTCGAACATCCACAGACCAACAATGGTGTTGAGGGCGTCATGAAGCCATGGCGCGAGGCCGTGATCGAAGATACGGGTGAGGTGTTGTGGCTCTTGCTCGGCGTCGTCGGCTTCGTCTTGCTGATCGCCTGCGCGAACGTGGCGAACCTGCTGCTCACGGCGGGCGCGTCGCGCACGGGCGAGATGGCCATCCGATCGGCGCTCGGCGCCAGCCGCACGTTGCTGATTCGGCAGATGTTGATCGAAAGCCTGTTGCTCGCGTCGCTAGGAGGCGCGCTCGGATTGCTCATCGCGCTGTGGGGCGCGGACGGGATGACGGCAATGATACCCGAAGCGATGCCGGCGTGGATGAAGTTTTCGATTGACTGGCGCGTGCTCGCGTTTACGCTCGGCATGACGACGGCGACGGCCATATTGTGCGGTATCGTCCCAGGCTGGCAGGCGTCGAAGACGGATCTGATGTCGGTGATGAAAGACGGCGCGCGCGGCGCGGGCAGCCTGAGAAAACAACGACTGCGCAGCCTGCTGGTGATCGGCGAAGTCGCGCTGGCGATGACGCTGCTCATCGGCGCTGGGTTGATAGTGAAGAGTCTTATCCGCGTGCGGCAGATCAATGCCGGCTTCAACGCCGCCCACGTGATTACGGCCAAAGTCTCGCTGCCCGAAACGCAATATTCCGCGCCCGCGCAGCGGAACAATTTCTTCCGGCAGTTGCTCCAGCGCCTGACGGCGACGCCGGGCGTCGAATCCGCCGCTGTGACCTCCAGCCTGCCGTTGTGGGACGAGGGCATTTCAGGCTCCGGCTTTTACGTCGAAGGCAGGCCTGAGCCGAAGGACATCTCGGAGATTCCCATCGCCCTTCATTGCGCCGTCTCTCCTGGTTATTTCCACACGATGGGCATGCGGCTGATCAGAGGCCGCGATTTCAACGATGGCGATGTTGAAGGCAAAGAGAAGGTGGTGATTGTGGATGAAACGATTGCGCGCCGTATCTTCGCTGGCGACGACCCGATTGGCAGGCGAATCCGGTTCGGCGGGCCGAAATCCGGCGCGCAGTGGTTGACCATCGTCGGCGTGGCGCCCGCAATCAGGAATTACGGGTTGAAGAAGGATGCCGGGATGCAGGCCTATCAGCCCTATCAACAGGCGTCGGGCGGCAATATGGCCATCGTCACGCGCGCGACGGGCGATCCGGCGAGCCTGACCACGACGATGCGCGACGATGTCGCCGCGCTCGACAAGGATTTGCCTCTTTTCGACGCGCGCTCAATGGCCGAGGTCGTAGCGATTTCAATGTGGGACGACAAGTACCTCGGAATCCTGTTCGGCTTATTCGCGGCGCTGGCGCTCTGTCTGGCTGCGGTCGGAATCTACGGCGTGGTCTCGTACTCCGTCGCGCAGCGCACCCACGAAATCGGCGTGCGTATGACGCTCGGCGCGCAAACAGGCGACGTCATTCGGATCATCATCCGGCAGGGACTGACGCTCGCCTCGCTGGGAGCGGCTATCGGATTGGGCGGGGCGGCGCTGGCTGCGCAGTTGATGAAGAGCCTGCTGTTCAATGTGAGCGCGATTGACCCGGCGACTTTCACCCTCCTGCCGCTTTCGCTGCTGGCCGTCGCGTTGGCGGCCTGCTGGATTCCGGCGCGGCGGGCGGCGAAGGTGGATCCTATGATAGCTCTCCGATGTGAATGAAACGCATCGGCGCGAACATTGCGATCTGAAGCGTGGTATAAGCGAACAGAAGGAGAACTCATAATGCGATTCGCCAGAATAATCCCAGTCACCTTCGGCCTGCTGGCAGTTTGCGCTTTTGCGCAACAGCCTGGTTCACAGACGCCGGCGCGCGGCAAACGCGTCGTGATTGCGGCAAGCGCGTTGCTGGATGGCCAAGGTCAGGTGTCGCGCGACACGCGCATTGTGATCGAGGGCGCAAGGATTGTCGCCATTGACCCAAAGGCCGGGCCGGTGGATTACGACCTGCGTGGCCTTACGGTGATGCCGGGCTGGATCGATATGCACACGCATCTTACTTCAAGCTTCGGTAAGGACGGGAAAGTTGGCGGTGAGATGACCGCCGAGGAAAGCGCCTATCGAACGGCCTCGAATGCCTGGGTAACGCTGCTGGGCGGCTTCACGACGTTGCGAACCATGAGCCAGGCGGTCGCCTTGCGTGACGCCATTGCGAATGGGTTGCTGTCTGGGCCGCGCATCCTGACCATAGTTGAGAGCCTGGCCGGACGGGGTGAGCAGTCAGGGACGCCGGACGAACTCCGCGCTTACGTGCGGAAACAAAAGGAAGCAGGCTCGGACATCATCAAAGTCTATGCGTCGGGCGGCATGAGGAGTGGCGCAAAGACACTGTCTCAAGAACAGCTGAATGCGATCTGTGATGAAGCGAAGAAGCAAGGGTTGCGCACACACGTGCATGCCTTTAGAGACGCCGTTCCTGCCGCCACGCTGGCGGGTTGCTCACAAATTGAACACGGAGTCGGCGCCACAGACGACGATCTGAAATTGATGGCTGAAAAAGGAACCTATCTCGATCCGCAGGGAGGAACCTTATTTGAAAACTACATCCTGAACAAAGCCCGCTATGCCGGAACGCCCTACTTTGCCAAGACCGAAGAGGAAGTGGAGGAGAACTACAAACCAGCCATACAGATGGGTAAGGAATTCCTGCGGCGAGCGGCGAAGATCAAAGGATTGAAGATCGTGTTTGGCTCTGACGCGCTGGCAGGCCTGCACGGACGCAATGCGGAAGAATTCATCAATCGAGTGCGCGACTGCGGAGTGGATCCAATGGCGGCGCTGGTTTCCGCCAATTCACTGGCGGCGGAAGCGATGGGCATGGCGGATCAGATCGGCTCAATCGCGCCCGGCTTGCAGGCGGACATCATCGCGCTCGATGGCGACCCGTTGAAAGACATCACCGCTGTACGGCGCGTCGTCTTTGTGATGAAGGGCGGCGTCGTCTACAAACACGCCGCGCGAGGCGCGACCTCTTAACCAATTATTGAGAACGATGTTGATGTGGGCCGAAATGTGGCGGATAAAACGAAACGCTACGAGGCGCAAAGGCTACTTTCTGTGGGGGTGGCTCGTCCTTGCCTTGTGCGCAAGCAGTTCGGGGAAGGCTCAGGACCTGGCGCAGTTTTTCGGCGCGACTCCCGGCGCGTTTGTCCTCTACGACCAGCAAACCAGGCGGTATGTACGCTACAACGAGGCGCGTTGCCGTGAGCGGTTCACGCCGTTCTCGACCTTCAAAATCCCGAACTCGCTCATCGGGCTGGAAACTAAAGTCATCGCCGACGCCGAAACGCTGCTGCGGTGGGAACCGAAACGCTTCCCCGAATCCGCCAACTGGAAGCAGCCGCCCTTCGTCAATTGGAAACACGATCACACGTTGCGCACGGCGATGAAAGATTCCGTCGTCTGGTATTACCGCGAACTGGCGCGGCGAGTGGGCGAGGAGCGAATGCGCCTGATGGTGGCGCGGTTGGGTTACGGCAATCAGGATGTGTCCGGCGTTTGGGACAGCCCGAATTTGTTTGAAGCCTTCTGGCTAAACGGCAGCCTGCGCATTTCCGCCGACGAACAGATCGAGTTTCTGCGCAAGTTTTATGCGGGAGAGCTGCCCGTCGCCAGTCGCACGACGAAGATCGTCAAAGAAATTCTGGCGCTGGAAAAAACGGCTGACTACACCTTGAGCGGCAAAACGGGTGGCGGGATGTTGGCGGAAAATCGCGCGCTCGGCTGGTTTGTCGGCTATCTTGAGGCAAAAGGAAACGTCTGCTTTTTTGCGCTGAATCTGGAAGGGCCGAACTTCGCCGCCATCCGTGAACGGCGCATCGAATTGACCAGGCAGATCCTGACTGCGCTGGGCTATCTACCCCGCTGAGACCGGATTTCAATTGTGTGTATGGAAAGAACGACCACGGGGGACTGGGATCACGGGGATAAGTCAGATACGGCAGTGACTTCTCACTTTCTTTTCCCGGCGTCGCCTGATGAACGCGCACAAGCGGTTCGACGACGCCATCGAAATCTTCAAACTGAATGTGGCCGAGCGCCCGCGCTCTGACGGATCGCTCTTCCTGCTGGCGGATGCCTTTCAGCGCGCCGGAAAGAGAGAGTTGGCCGTCAAAAACTACGAGGCGGCTTTGCTGTTTATGGTCTTTGAAAAAATAATGCTGGCGCCTTTTTCCGGTCGCGGAGCGACCACGTGAGCTTAGCCCGGCTTTTCAAAGCCGGATCGCCTAACGCATATCCGTTCTCAGTCGCGGAGCGACGGTTGATACCGATCATCGGTATCAACCGTCGCTCCGCGACTGAGACAACTACTTAACCGCTCTCCCGGCTTTGAAAAGCCGGGCTAGGTTCAAATGCCGCTCCGCGGCAGGGGAATTTCGCCCCAGCTTTGATTATGTTTGGGAAATAAATGCAACTACTGCTGAATCCCATCTACTGCCGTCGGTCGGATTGCCGAATTCGTGGTTGCATTTATATTTCAAAGACCATAACCAGCAAAACTGGGAATCGCTCGACGCGCTGAGGTCGCTGCGCGCGAAAATTGAGTGATGCTAAAAAAATAGCATTTTGCGCTTGACCGTCGCTGGAGGTGATGCTAAATTTTTAGCACGCTGGCGCCGGACGGGCGCCACGCTCCCTGAAAGATCGTTACGCATTGCGAGGACCCGCAGATGAGCAAGCAAGCCCACATTAACCTGAGCCGCCGCGAGCGGCAGATCATGGACATCATTTATCAGCGCGGTCAGGCCACCGCGGCGGAGGTGACGGAGAACCTTCCCGACCCGCCGAGCTATTCGGCCGTCCGGGCCATGTTGCGATTGCTCGAAGAGAAAGGCCATTTGCGCCACGAGCAGGACGGCCCGCGCTACGTCTTCAAGCCCACGCTCGCCCGCGACCGGGCGAAGAAATCGGCGCTCAAACAGATGTTGCAGACCTTCTTCGACGGCTCGATCGAACAGGCCGTCGCCACTTTGCTCGACGTGTCGCGCTCGAAAATCTCGCAGGAAGAACTGGACAGGCTTTCGCAACTGATCGAGGAAGCCAGAAAGGAAGGAAGGTGAACATGGTCCGCCCGTCGTCTCAATCTATCGCGTTGATTCAACTGCTGCTCGACACCTTCATCAAAAGCGCCGTTATTTTGTCGGCCGCCGGCCTGGGCGCCCTCTCATTACGTAAAGCGTCGGCGGCGTACAGGAGCCTGGTCTGGAGCGTGGCGATGGCCAGCCTGCTGGCGCTGCCAGTACTGTCGATCGCGCTGCCTTCCTGGCGAATAGAGGCGCTGCCGTCGTTGGCGACGATCGCCTCTGCTGAGAATGGATCGCGCGA
>DATCXQ010000688.1:0-2067 GCA_036565725.1 Blastocatellia bacterium | reverse complement strand
CCTCGGAGCCGAATCGCCCCCCGCCTCGAGCTACAATTTCGACTCCTACCGCGAAGCCTCGGAGACTTATGAACGCGAATACATACTACGCAAACTGGCTGAGACCGACGGCAATGTCTCCCGCGCCGCCGAGGTGATGGGCATCGACCGCAGCCATCTCTATCGAAGGATGAAGGCTCTGGGGATCAACAGGGCCTAGATTCGGGGCAAATAAGAAAGCCCGCCGATCGATCGACGGGCTTTCTAAAGGCGGCCAGAACCCTGTCTTAGTAGGGGTGGAAGTTTCCCCAACGGTCATAGTAGCCAGGTTGACGATTACGATCGTTGTAATCATTACGGCTATACCGGTCGCTGTTGCGAAATTGGTAGCCATTAGCGTTTCGGCTATAGGCCTCGGCGTAGCCGCTCTGAAAGCCCTGGCGGTAGTAGAAGCCGCCGAGTTGATAGCGAATCGATGCGGACGGCTTGGAACTGAGACGCGCGAGGGCATCCCGTCGCCCTGCGATCAGCCCGTCATTGTAACCTCTTCGCTCTTCGAGTTGATCCCGACCACTGTAGATCCTGCCGTCATAGCTACGGGCGGGCGCCTGCCGGTCCTGGGCGAAAGCGTTTGGTCCGGCGGCGACTAAGAACGCTGTGGCCAGGGCGATTGAAAGGCCGGTCGTTTTCATTGTTTTGATGGTCATATCTGTCCTCCTTCTCCTCGTAGTCCTTCTCGGCTTGATTACGACGTCGCTTCCCCAAGCGACTGTGTCTCTGGATTTCGCCTGACTCTATTGCATTTCGCGGACCATGCGCTTCGTTCATTCCAACTCATTGATTTATCGGCGCAATGCGGTATCGAGGAGTTTTGAGAAGGCCCGGTCGGGCGCACGAAAACGTTGAAGCCTGAACTAAAAGGGGTTTCCCTTATGATTGCGCCGGCGCCTCTATCTCATTGGCGGTTCGCGGCTGGCGTTCGAGTCGGTTGCATAAACTTAGTGTATCTTGTACACTTTGCGCATCGTGTACGAAATACACTAAGTCACAACAGCACAGGAAACCAAAGGGTGAAAGTCGCGGCGGGAGGGTAGGGCAAATTGGCGGTTTGCCTTGACTACTTCGATGCGGCCTTTCGGGAAAACCAGGCAAACTGCCAGTTTGCCCTACACTTTTCGGAGGAGAGCCGAGATGACAATAAGCGCCACAACATCCCACAACCCGGAATTCGCCGTCGGAGCGGCGCCCGCGACGGCGCTCGACCGCGGCGGAGTCAAACCGATTGACGACTACCTCGACCTGGGCGAAGCCGAGGTTTACGAGCGGATTCAGGAAGCCAGGCGGCGGTTGGGCGACCGGGTCGTCATCCTGGGCCATCACTACCAGCGCGACGACGTGATCTGCCACGCCGACCTGACCGGCGATTCATTCAAGCTCTCGCAACAGGCGGCGACGCGACATGGCGCCGATTACTTAGTTTTTTGCGGCGTGCACTTCATGGCCGAGTCGGCCGACATTCTTAGCGCGAGTCATCAGCAGGTGATACTGCCTGACATGGCAGCCGGATGCTCGATGGCCGACATGGCCCGGCTCGAACAGGTCGAAACGGCCTGGGAGCAGTTGCGGGAGATCGGGCTCGAGTCTTTGATGCCGATCACTTATATGAATTCGGCGGCTGACATCAAAGCCTTCTGTGGCCGCCACGAAGGCGTCGTGTGCACTTCATCAAACGCAGTTCCGCTCTTCGATTGGGCGCTCGGGCGGCGCGAGAAATTGTTCTTCTTCCCCGACGAACACCTGGGGCGTAACACGGGCGTAAAATTCGGCGTCCCGCTCGATCAGATGGTCGTGTGGGACCCTCGTCTGGAGCTGGGAGGTAATGCCAAAGACAGATTGAAGAACGCGAGGATCATTTTGTGGAAGGGTTTCTGCTCGGTTCACGGGCGATTCCAGGCGCGCCACGTTGACGACCGCCGCGCCGAATACCCCGGCGTCAAAATCCTGGTCCACCCCGAATGCCGCTACGAAGTGGTCGCGAAATCGGACCTCAATGGCTCCACCGAATTTATCATCAAAACAATCGCGGAA
>DATCXQ010000187.1:0-3098 GCA_036565725.1 Blastocatellia bacterium | reverse complement strand
TGTCTGCCCCGGCGCCGAGGTTCGCCCCCCGCCGGGGCAGACACACAGGTCTGCCCCTACATGGTTGCGCTTAATTCTCAAAGACCATAAGTCTGCGCCACAGCTAATCAAGAACATTTTCTTGGTTAATGCCGGGACTCTGCCTGGAGTCTGCCGGCGTTTCATAAGGGAGGGTTTGTCATGCCTGGAAAAACTTTTGTGAACAAGTTGTTGTTTGTGTACGCGCTGCTGTCGCTGAGTTGCGTCTTTGCCGGGCGGACCTACGCGCAACAGCAACCGCCGCTGGACGCGCTCGAAGGTCTTGACCCGGTCCTGCTCACGCAGGGCAAAGAAGCGCAGGGCGAAATGAACATAACTGTCGCGCGCGGGCAATTCCGTTACATGTTTGCGAACGCCACGAACAAGGCCACCTTCGAGCAAGACCCAACGCGTTACGAGGTTCAATTAAACGGCGCGTGCGCGCGGATGGGCGCGCCTGTCCAGGGGAACCCCGATCTTTACGCTGTGCATAAGGGCCGCATCTACATTTTCGGCTCGGACAATTGCAAAGCGCTTTTCGTCGCCGCGCCCGAAAAATATCTCGGCCCGGGAGAGTCCGCCCCCGTGACCGCCTCCGCGACGCCAGAAGCGCTGAAGCAAGGGCAGGCGCTGATTGACAAGGCGGTGGCGGCAATGGGCGGCGCGGCCAAAATCGACGGCCTGACCAGCTTTCGCGAAAAGAGCGTCGCGCCGCAAACCAGAGGCCCAATGGGCGAAATAGAGGTCAAAGTCAATCTTGATCTGCTCATCGTCTTCCCGGATCGCATTCGGTTCGCGCTGAGTATGCCCGACTATAACGATCCTTCAGTCACGATTCAGCCGGTGAGCGTGATTCTGCCGGGCGAAGCTTTCGCGATCACGCGAAGTGGCGTGAGGCCGACGCCGGATGCGGCGCGGGCGGATCAGGAGCGACAGATTCAACGCAAACCACTCTCGATCCTGCGAGCAAGAAACGGCGCCGGATTCAAGGCGGTCGCCGTCGGCCCAGGTAAAGCTGGCGAAATGGCGGTAGAAAAAGTGTCGGTTGAACTCCAGGGGGCGCGCTACACGCTAGGCATCGATCCGGCGACAGGTCGCATCCTGAGCTTGTCGTACAATCGGCGCGGGCCTCAGGGAACCTTTGGCGAATTTATCCAAACCTTTTCAGACTTCCGCGCCGTGGACGGCCTGACATTGCCATTCAAAGTCGACGCCACGTTCGACGGGCAGCCGTGGAAAAACCAGTCGTCAACCGTCGAAACAATCGTCATTAACGGCGCGATTGATCCCGCGCTTTTTGAAAAACCGAAGCAGGGACAATAAGGGAGAGGTTATGAATCGCGATCTGAGTCGCCGGACACGACGACGCTCCGACCTCGTCATCGGCATGTTATTCGCGGCCTGGTTGTCGCCGGTATTTTTGCTTTGGCTCGCCGCCCCGGCGTCGGCGCAATCGCCCTCGTGGCCGCAATGGGGTGGGCCGCAGCGCGATTTCAAATCGCCGGCGACGGGGCTGGCCTCGACCTGGCCCGCCACGGGGCCGCGCCGCCTGTGGCAGCGCGATTTAGGCGAAGGCTACTCCGCAATTTCGGCTGAGGGCGGCAAGCTCTTCACGATGTATCGCAAGGACGGACAGGAGGTCGCAATCGCGCTCGACTCGGCGACGGGCAAGACTCTCTGGGAATACTCCTACGACGCGCCGTTCTGGAAAGAACAGGACATGTCGAACGGGCCGGGGCCGCACGCTACGCCGCTGGTCACGGGCTCTTACGTTTTCACCGCCGGCGTGACTGGCAAACTGCATTGCCTGAATAAACAGACGGGCAAACTTGTCTGGTCGCGCGATCTGTTCAAAGAGTTCAACGGCACAGTGCGTCCGAACGGTTATTCGAGCAGCCCGCTCGCTTACAAAAACATGGTGATCGTGATGGCGGGCGGGCCGGGCAGCGCGTTGATGGCTTTCAATCAAAAAGACGGCGCGGTGGTCTGGCGAAAGCATGACTTCAAAAACTCGACCTCCTCGCCGATCCTGATCGATGTTGACGGGCAGGAACAAATCGTCGCGTTTATGTTCGGGGAACTCGTCGGCGTCGAACCGAACAGCGGCGAGTTATTGTGGAGCCATCCGCATCCGACCGAGTACGGCCTTAACACCAGCACGCCGGTATGGGGCGAAGACAACCTGCTCTTCGTTTCGTCCGCTTACGGCGGCGGCAGCCGCGCGCTCAAGCTCACTCGCGGCGGCGACAAAACAACGGTCGAGCAGGTCTGGGCGCATGGCTTGATGCGCGCGCATTTCGGCAACTGCGTTCGCGTCGGCGATTTGGTCTTTGGGTCGAGCGGCGATTTCGGCCCCGCGCCGTTCACAGCCGTCAACGTCAAGACCGGCAAGGTCGCATGGCGTGATCGCAGTGTGGGGCGCGCGAGTTTTCTTTACGCCGACGGCCGCTTCATTGTCCTTGACGAAGACGGGCGCCTCTCGCTGGCCACTCCTACGCCGGAGGGGTTGACAGTGCATTGCAAAACCGAGTTGTTGCAGGGGGTGGCGTGGACGGCGCCGACTCTGGCGGGCACGAAACTTTATGTGCGGAATCGCAAAACGATCCTGGCTCTTGAGCTAGGCTGAAAGGAGCGTTTTTTTATGCGAAGAAAATTGATGTTGACTCTGCGCTACTGATTTGCAATCCGCTCTAAATATGGAGCTGACAAGACCGCGCCGAGCGAGCGGTGAACAAGGGTCGGCGCTAGTTCAGGAGAAGCGATAGCGCTATCACGAAAGAAATCCACCGCAGGCGCTTTGCATTCCAAAAGTTGTGATGAACCGCCACAGTCACTAATGCGTTATCCCAGCGTAACGACCACTCCTGCATTAAGCGCAGATTTTAGTACAAACAAGGAGATTCATAGGTCAACTACTCCATCTAAACGCTAGCGCGTTGTAGATGGAGCTTGCAGTTCCAAGTTTCGTATTCACGCCCGGAAGATACTTCCGAGAACGGACTGCTTCGGGCCGGTTGACTATAGGATTCGAGCGAATCCACTGCGGCCCGTCGCCTTCGGCATATAGCCGGAAGCGAGCG
>DATCXQ010000185.1:0-8430 GCA_036565725.1 Blastocatellia bacterium | reverse complement strand
AACTTAAAGCAATTTCGGCATGCATATTCAGCAAAATGCTGAATATATTTTTGCCACGAATGAACACGAATGAACACGAATCGCTTTCTTGATCCTGATGATCGGCCATTCGTGAATATTCGTGTTCATTCGTGGCTGAATTTCTTAAGCAATCGGATCCTGAACATCGAAGGCGAAAATGCTGTAAGCACATCGAAGTAATTGCCAGAAACCAATTCGCCCGAAATAAGCTCACTCTGGTCTCGATTGCCGAAGCTAAAGCGCACGTATTCGAAAGCCGCTAAATCCGACAGAACTTCATTGTTCTTGCGAATTCTGACAAAGTTCCGATAATTAATGGGTAAATTCAGCTTGCCCCCCTCCCCCCCCTCACTAATCACGACAAGCTGATCCGCTTGGGGGACCGGAAAAGATCGTAAGAGTAGGGCATGGACCACGCTGAATATTGATGTATTTACTCCGATGCCTAACCCCAGACAAAGCACTGCAGCTAAGGTAAATCCATAATTTTTCATCAGCATTCGTGCGCAATATCGTAAATCCTGAATCATCTCTTCCTCCCATCTTCATGGCTGCAGAAACATCGCATACCGTAAAAAGCCCTCAACAAGTATAATAAAGCAAGACGGTTTCTAATATCTCGCCTTTTGTTAGTATTTTTGATCGGCTTTGTTGCGCGAATTTGAGCGAAGAGTTGCGGACGAGGCGCCGTGGTAAGCTTTTTCTGCCATGAAAAAGAAATCCACTTACCGCATCCGCAACTGGAGCGAGTATGCGGAATAGGTGACAAAAGCAAATAGGAGGCATCGTTCTATATGCGACGACGCGTTTTTCTAAAGTCGGCGGCCTGCGCCGGAGCTGGCGCCATGACGACTTCACGGCTCGTTCTGGCCGCTGATGTTGAAATCGAAATAGCGCCGGACAAACCAGGCCCGGTCATCAACCCGCATCTGTACGGGCATTTCATCGAGCATCTCGGTGGCGTGATCTATGACGGTATTTGGGTCGGACGCGATTCGCGGATCCCGAACTACGACGGGATTCGCAAGCAGTTCGTTGACGACATGAAGCGAATCGGCGCTCCGAATCTGCGCTGGCCGGGCGGATGCTTCGCTGACGGATACCATTGGCGCGACGGCATCGGCCAGGCGACTAGACGTCCCCGGACCTACAATTTCTGGGAGCATCGGATGCCGGCCGGAAAGCATGCGACTGAAACCAACCAGTTCGGCGTTCATGAGTTCATGCGGCTCTGCCGCCTGATCGGCGCTGAGCCTTACCTCGCGGCCAACGTCGGTTCGGGCGCGCCCAGGGAGTTTCACGATTGGGTCTCTTATTGCAACGCTCCTGCGGGGACCGAAAGTCTGGCGGACGAACGGGCGGCCAACGGCGACAAAGAGCCATTCCGCGTGAAGTATTGGGGCGTCGGCAACGAGTCCTGGGGATGCGGAGGCGATATGAAGCCGGGCGAATACGCCACGCAGTATCGCCAGTTCGTCACACAGTTCCCGGCCTACGTCGCGCCGTTCCTGGTCGCGACCGGCCCGCGCGGGCACTCACGCGACATGGACCTGGGCTGGACGAACGGATTCTTCGAGGCGATGCAAAGCGGCCACCGCAGCCAGGTTCATGGCTTCTCGCTCCACTTCTACACCGATTTCCGCAACAACAAAATGAGGGTCGCGGATTTTAAAGCCCCCGAATGGTACGCCGTGCTGCTCGAAGGGCTGCGCACTGAAGCGGTGATCGAGGCGCACTGGAAAGCTATGGGCAAGTACGATCCGCAACATCGCACGAAACTTGTGATTGATGAATGGGGCGTGTGGTATCAGCCCGGAGAAGAGATCAGGCCCGATTACATACTGAGCCAACCTGTTACGCTGCGCGACGCGCTGCACACGGCCATTACGTTCGACATCTTCAACCGGCACGCTGATAAGATCGAGATGGCCAACGTCGCGCAGACGATCAACTGTATTCATTCGCTTTTCCTGGCGCTCGAAGACAAGTACACTCGCACTCCACCTTATTACCTCTTCGAGATGTATCGGCCACATATGGGCGCGCGGCTGGCGCCGATGCAGATTCGAGGCGCCGAGCTGACAGTTCCGGTACAAGAAGGCGCGGCGAAAATGGCTGTGCTGACGGGTTCCGCTTCGATCCGCGAAAAGCGATTGACAGTCACGCTGACCAACCCGTCATTGGATTCACCAGTAACTGCCCGCATCCAGTTCACGGGCGGAGCGCGGGCCAGCGACGGGCGCGGCGTGACGCTCACGCACAGCGATATGCGCGCCCAGAATACTTTTCAAAACCCCGACGAAGTCAGGCCGGCGTCATTGCCGGTCAAAATTGGCAATGAAGGCGTCGTTGTCGTGATCCCCAAGCAGGCGGTCGCTGCGGTGGAGATACAGCTTGCTTGAAGTCCGCTGAATGCGGGAGTGAAGAGGGAAGTCTAACGTTTGCAGAAATTCGGAATTTTGGCGATGGCCAGGGGCCGGCAAGGAGAATGTCGTCCGGTCGTGGTTTGAATGGAATAGTCTTAAATCATTCAGGGCCGATTGACATCTTTACCTGCCTGTCAGATATTTGCTCGTGATTTCTTGTGAGAAGGGAAGCGTTGCATGTAGAGTAAGTAATCTCCTCCTGTCATAAAGTTGGCCTCATTTCGCCCCATCCTGTATATTGCCTGCCGCGCAAGTAGTCTGCGGCGACCACATGGGAATAAAACACAAAATCGAGCTTTGGCTCATATGTCAATTTGGTCGAACATTCAGGAGAGCCGGTGCAACTAGCTATTGATACAGCCGAAGCGAGCGAGCGGGACCAGGATTTGGTCTCACTGGTCGAGAGCGTCGCGGCTGGCGATCAATCGGCGCTGGCCGCGCTATACGATGCGACGAATCGGTTCATTTACAGTCTTATTCTGCGCGTGCTCGGCGATATGGGTTCCGCGGAAGAGGTGCTGATCGATGTTTATACTCAGCTCTGGCGTCAGGCGGCCAGTTATGACGCCAATCGCGGCGCGCCTCTGGCCTGGATGGCGACCATCGCGCGCAGTCGCGCCATTGACCGCCTGCGTTCTGGTTGGCAGGACCAGCATCGAAAGGAATCGCTCGACGTCCTGGGAGACGCCCCGGCGAACGCTGCAAGCCCCGAAGAGTCGGCCGCAGCTTCAGAACGCCAAAGGTTCGTCCGGGAAGCCTTGAATCTATTGACGCCCGAACAACGCCGGGTGATCGAGCTGGCCTATTACTCCGGCCTCAGTCATAGCGAGATCGCCGAGAAATTGAACCAGCCGCTGGGTACCGTCAAAACGCGCACCCGGCTCGGAATGATGAAATTGCGCGAGGCTCTTGCGCCATTGCTTGGCGAGGGTTGAAGGAATTTTGAGCGGCGTTTGGGGCGAATCCATTGGCGGGCCTGATCGCGTACTTATATAATATTGTTCTTGTCTATGACGTGTTATGACATGGAAAAAGGTAAAAGCAATAGCGCCGCTGTATGTGATTGGCGCGCTTGATGAGAAAACGGCGCATGATGTCGAAGCGGCGTTGCATAGCGCCACTCCAGAACAGCAGCGCGTAATCGCCCGGTGGCGCGAAGTGGCCGCTTTGTTGCCTCAAGCCCTGCCACTTCAAACTCCGCCGGATTATCTCAGAGAGCGATTGCTCAATCGAATCGCCGAAGAAACCGCCCAAACTCCGATCGAGATCGCCGTAGAAGAATCAACTTTGAAGGAAATAGCCGAGCGAGACGAGAAGAAGGTCTTGCCCTTCGTTCAACCTCGTCGCGCCGAATCGAGGACCGCGCGCTGGCTGTTAATAGCCGCCACCGCGCTGCTGGCCTTCACTTCCGCTTACCTGTTCACACAGCAAGCCAAACTCGCCCGCGAACGAGACAATCTCTCGCGTGAGCGCAACAGTCTTAGAGAAGAGTTGGCCGAACGGGGGCGACTGGTTGACGACATCGTCTCTCCCAGAACCAGGGTCATAGCGATGGTCGGAGACGAAGCTCCGCAGGCGAACGCCAAGGTGCTCTGGGACACGGAGACGCAGAAGTGGGTCATTTACGTTTTCGATCTGCCGGCGCCCCCTTCCGACAATGATTATCAACTCTGGTACGTGACGAAGAATGCGAAGATCAGCGCCGCCGTCTTTCGCACCGACGAGCGGGGGCGGACTGTCTTGAAATTGACTCTGCCGCCGGACGCGTTGGCCGGCCTGGCCGCTACTGCGGTGACACTCGAACCGAGGGGAGGCTCTCCTCAACCCACCGGCAAGTTCTATCTCAAAGCCAGCATCTGATTGCTGGCTGAAGAGAACTATCCTGTCCGCCCCGAAAATCTAATCCTGCCTTGAAATAGCTACATTTAGAGAGATCATCAGTCATTCTGCTCCATCATCCGGCTCATTCTTATTCCGACGAACGTCAGAAAACCGGTCGCCGGTCTGCGCTACCTGACTGCGTTTCGCGTGAATTATAGGGGCGACAAGACCGCTGTGTCTGCGCGAGAGGCTGAGCCGTAGCTACAAGCAAACAGTAGATTTACGCGACCCATAAAGCTGGTGAGGAACGACACGCCAGGTTTGATATCAGGAGTGTAGTAAGGCGCAGCAGCGCAATTGCGGGGCCGAATTGATGGTCGAATATTGGGCGTTTCGCCAGGGGGGATTGTCCCGAAACGCTACGTAAATTCGGTGTGCAGGCGCGCCCCGAAACGCCACAAAATGCGACAAGAAAATTCTCAAGCAGGGCGCAAGTTTTTCTCAAGGTGGCCGATGCATAGTGCGCGTGTGATTGTGACGTTTCCGACACCGCAAACGGCATTTGTTTTGCAAGATCAAAGCGAAAAGGAGAGAAAGAATGCATAACCAATCGAAACAAATGAACATTCCGGCGGAGCTGGCCGACAACCTGATCGACTCCCTTGGCGACTTGGTCGCCATCGAGGGCGACGAACTGCGCCGCCAAATCATCATGCTCATCGACCACTCATACGCCCTGGGCTACGTGGCCGGCGCCAGCGCGGGACTCAAGGCCCGAATGCGGTCCAGGCTCGCGCTTGAGTGGCAGGATATCAAACTGGCACTGGGCGCCATCCGCGAGCGCTTGTCTATAAGCTTTCGTGATCACGGACGCCGTTTCCGCCTGCGTGAGGATGTCCGCAACGGGTTTCTTCACTTGCGTTGATCGCGCGCAGGGGTGAAATTGATGCGACTGAAATGTGGCGGTAAGTCTCGACGCGGCGAGGGCGCAGGCCGAAAATGTGTAAAAGTCAGGACTTAATCTGACAGTGAGCAGTTAGCTGACAGCAGTTCTTGCGTCGTATTGCCCGACCGTAGCTTGCTGTCGGTATATCATCTTGGCCTCAGCGAGTCGCTTACTCTCCCTGAATGTTTGCATCGGCGTTTTGGCCATAGCAGAATCGCCCGCTATGTGGCGCCTGATGATTGTAAACAAGCAGCCACTCGTCAACGTCCTGCTGTAGTTCTTCTAAAGAGTGGTAGGTCTTCTTGCGAAAGGCAATGCTGTAGAACGGTTCTGGCGCAATTATTAGATAGAAGGCGGACTGAGCCTATTTCAACTTCTCCTTACGCGGCAAGCACTGCTTCTCATACTTGCAGGATCATGGCCTGTCCGTCCCGAAAACCTCATCAGGCCTTGATATAGTTGCAGTTAGAGAGATCATCAGTCATTCTTGTCCGTACCGAGAATTCCATCTTCAATGAAGAGCCTATTCTATAATGATGAGGCGCCAATCTCTTCATCGAATTGATGACTCGAACTCAGAGCGACGGCGCGTCGCTCTGCAGCAATGCTCATTGATCTCGGTCCGAGCCGACATTCCTTCCATTGATTTGATCGACATCCCAGCGCCGACCGGATCGCCGACATTATACGGCTTGTCGGTAATAAGGCGGGATGATGTTTTCGGGAGAGACAGGCTTTCGCGCAGGAGCATCACTAATGGCGCGAGCGGCAGGACTTCAGGGAACGTCAGCGCCGGGGGCGTTACTACTATGGCGCCAGCCGCGCGTTAGGTGAGCATCAGAGGATGGAACGTAACGAGCTGGATCGCCATCAACGCTTCGAGCGCCATCGCTACTTCGACAGACGTCTCAATTGCGGTTATGGTTATGGTCGGGTTTGGGGCTGGGGATGGCGGCGCCGTCACGGTTGGTGGTAGTTCCATTAGTGACTTAATCGTTCCTGAGTGGATCTTTGGCTTGCCGGCTGGATTTTCAGAGTTGGCTCGCCATGTTATCTTGAGCGGCCATCCCTTCATCAAAAGGGCTGGCGCTCCCTTTCGATTTCAACTTGATTTATTGTAGAGGCCGATTTCCCAAAGAAGGGGGCATGATATGGTCTGTCCGAATTGCGGGAATGTCACGGACGGCAAAAGCATCTGCAACCAATGCGGCGCTGAATTGGCGTCGCCTCTTGCTCCAACCGCGCATGCCTCCGGCGGCGACCAGTCGCCTGCCACGGTTTCGCCACTCCCAGATTCAGGCGCTTTGATCGGGATGACGTTGGATCATAAGTACTACCTCGATTCCAAACTCGGCGCTGGCGGAATGGGGACTGTTTATCGCGCCAGTCGTCTGCTGCTCGGCGACTGGGTGGCGGTCAAAGTGCTTCACCCTGGTCAAATGGCCGATCCGCAAGCGGTCGAACGTTTCCGACGCGAGGCGCGGACCGCCGCCCGTTTGAAGCATCCGAATGTCGTTACAGTTTACGACTTCGGTGTTTCCAAAGAAGGCCTGAACTATCAGGTCATGGAACTGGCCGGAGGAGAGAGCCTGCGCAGTTTGGTCGACCGACAAGGCACGCTGGCTGAGACCGCCGCCTCCGAGATTATCCGACAGGTCTGCGCGGCGTTGGATGAGGCGCACAAGCTGGGTATAGTTCATCGCGACATCAAACCAGAGAATATTCTCGTGCAGACAATCCCAGGCGGCTTGCATGTCAAGGTGCTCGATTTCGGCATCGCCGCGCTGCGCGACATTAAAGGCAGCAGGCTGACGCGAACCGGCGACGTCGTAGGGACGCCGCATTATATGTCGCCTGAGCATTGTTTGGGTGAAGAGTTGGATCAGCGCTCGGACATCTACAGCCTGGGCATCGTCCTGTATGAAATGCTGACCAGCGTCGTCCCGTTCGATTCGCCTACCACGACAGCCATTGTCGTTAAACATGTCAATGACCCGCCGCCGTCGCCGCGCGCGTTGAACCCGAAGATCTCGGCTGCCGTTGAGTCGGTCTTGCTGCGCACGCTCGAGAAGCAGCGAGATGCGCGGCCACAGACGGCGGGCGAAATGGCGAAGGAGTTGATTGCGGCCGCGGGTGGCGCAGACGCGGGTTCGCTTCATCCCTCAATGGTCGCGACGCCAAGTGTCGTCACGCCCGCGCCAATAACAGCGTCGAAATTGAGGGAATTGGTTGCTTCCGAATCGAACACAAGTGAGGCGACGTCGCTCGGCGCCGATCCGGCGTTTGGCGAAGTGTCGGCGAAAACGGAATCGAGCCGAAAACTTGTATTACTGATTTTCTGCGCGTTGCTCTTGCTGACAGTAGGCGTAGCCGGGCTCTTGTGGTATGCGCAGAAAGGCGCAGATGAAAAGGTCGCTGCGGGGAGTGACTCTAGCGGGAGCGGCCAGCGGGCCTCGACTGCCAGCGGTCAGTCGGCGCCCTCCGGGCGGAGCGCGACGGTCAGTCCCTCGACGTCGCCAGCGGCGACGGAATCACTGCCCGCGGGCAACAAACTTTGGGGGATAATCCCCGGCCAAACCCGCCGCGTCGTGGATGCGGCGAATGCATTGGGAGCGGCGGATGGGCAGATGGCGGTGATCAGTCCCGGCGGTCAACTTGCGCTGGAATATCGCGAGGGCAAATTCTTTGGCGATGGATACGGCGCCGACTTGCGTGTTTATGGCCCGGACCAGGGGCGAGTTTCTTACCTTATCTTTGTCAGAAATGATCCGGCCGTGGAATGGGAGCGGATCGGCATAAACCGCAAGGGATTCCCTCGGGGAGATGCGCGGCACGACATGGGACGTTACAGCGTCCGGCAGACGCGCCGGCCGATGGCCAGAATCATTGAAAACGGCGAGAAGAGTAATGATCCAGCCCTGGAATGGGAGCGGATCGAAATAAACCCCAGGGAATATGACGGCGTCCGGCAGGCGCGCCAGCTGATGATCAGGAACAATGGAAACGCCGATCTGAGAATTGACGCGGTCTCGGTCGTCTACAAAAGATGAAGTCCACGGTGAGACCGCATGTCCTTACCGAAAATTCCATACACATTTTGCCGGTGGTATCCCGGCATGCAAAATCTTTCCGTCGATGCGGAGCTGAATGAAACGGCGTAGCCCCCAGTTTTTCCCGGTCCCCACGACAACTCCGTTCCCGGGCGTCAGCGGGCAG
>DATCXQ010000183.1:0-3910 GCA_036565725.1 Blastocatellia bacterium | reverse complement strand
GCCGTTCGGTTGAAGCGAAGGCGGCGATCAGGGCGAGAAAAGCCAGAGCTGACAGAAGAAGCCTGCGGGTGTTCATAAATGCTCCTGCGTAAATCCCACGTAGTGACGAATTTATTCGTCACTACGTGGGATGAATTTATTCGTCATGTCATGTGACGAAAAATGATCTATGAAAATTAGACGCAACCACGTAGGGGCGGGTTTTCCCCCCCCAACCGCCTTGATCCCAGACCCGGGCGGGGAAAACCCGCCCCTACGTTGGGTCGCGTGGTTGCATCTAATTTTCAAGGACCATAATTCGGCGCCTATATGGCGCGCCTATTATTCCGCCCGCAGAATGCCGAGCGGCTTTTTGACCATCACGTCCCAGCTCGACAGCGCGCCGACCGCCATCACCAGCGCCGCCGCCACGACCACGCCGAGCAAGTTGACCGACGGGATGAAATGCCAGTCGATTTTCAGGGCATGCTTGCTGACCGCCCACGTCAGCGCAATCGCGGCCGACGACCCGAGCGCGCCCGCGAGCACACCCAGGACGCCGTATTCGACCAGCAGCGTGGTGGCGATCAATTTCTTCTTAGCCCCTAGCGTCTTGAGGATCGCCGATTCGTAGAGGCGATGGAATTTGGTCATCGCGATCGAGCCGATCAGGATTAACAGGCCGCTCAAGAAAACGAAGCCGCCGACGAACGAGACGGCCAGCGAGATGTTTTGGACGATGCCCCGGGCGAGTTCGATGACGTCGCGCACGTCTACAACGGAGACATTCGGGTATTTGTCGATCAGGTCTCTTTGCAAACGCGCGCGGGCGCCGGAGTCGGCGGGACCTTTGATTGCGGCTATGTATTTAGCCGGCGCGCGGTCGAGCGGCCCCGGGCGAAAGACGACCAGGAAGCCCGTGCGCGCGTTGCGCCAGTCCACGCGCCGGACGTTGGCCACGCGCGCGGTGACATGCCGCCCCTGCACGTTGAAGGTCATCGTGTCGCCGACGTTCAGGCCGAGCTCCTTGTGCAACAGCTCTTCGATCGAGACTTCGGGCTCGGCGTCCTGGGAGAGGGGCGAGTCCCAGAATTCGCCCTCCAGGACTTTCTCGAAATCCTCGATATGGCTCCGGTAAGTCGTGATGTACTCGCGCCCCATCAACCCGCGACTTTCATTCGGCTTGATGTTGTCGATGTTGGCCTGAGTGTTACTGATCCCCGCGAGGCGGGCGGAGACGGTCGGGACGAGCTGCGGTTTCGAGCCGACGTATTTTGCTACGATCTCTCCGACCCCGCCGCGCTGGTCGGGCTGGATTTCGATCAGGTACATGTCGGCGCGCAGCGCGTTCATGTCGATCGCGAACTCCTCTCGCAAGCTGAGTTGCAGCGAACGCACGGCGACGACGAAGAAAACGCCCAGCCCGACGGCCATCAGGATGATTCTCGTCTGATTGCCGGGGCGGTAAAGGCTATTGACGCCTTGCCGCACGCTGAACGACGGGAAACGGCGGAAACCTCGCACGAACTTCATCAACGCCGCCGCCATCACATTCAACACGAGTGTCATAGCGGCCAGCGCGCCTAAAAATATGCCGCCCACCTTGAGCGACCCGGCCTGCCAACTCGCCAGCGCGACAAGCCCCAGGACGACGATCAGACTGGAGGCGAGCTTCATCCAGTCAAAATTCCTGAACGAGCGCCGCGCTCGCGGCGGCGGCGCGAGGCTCCTCAAAACCAGGATCGGTTTGATCCGCCGAATTTCGAGCAGCGGCGTGAGCGAAAAAAGCAGCGAGATCAGTGTCCCCACCCCCAACCCTTGCAGCGCCGCCTGCCACGTCAATCCGAATTCGACGTTGAACGGGATGGCGCCGGCGAAGAGCTTCGGCAAGAGCGCCGTCACGGCCTTCGCGACCAGAAGTCCCATCAGGCTGCCCAGCAATCCGAGCGTCAGGATTTGCGCCAGATAAGCGCCGAGCACGGGGACGTTCCTTCCGCCCAGGCATTTTAAAATCGCGATCGTCTTCATCTTCTGCTGGACGAAGACGCGCGTGACGCTCGAAACGCCTATGCCGCCGAGAACCAGAATGATCAACCCGACCAGGCTCAGATAATCTTCGACCTGGGTCAACGATTCGCTCATCCTGTCCTGCGAATAGCGGAACGAGCGCACCGCCACGTGCGGTTGCTTCCTCAGGTCGCGCTGCAAGCCTTCGAGTAGCGCGCTCATCGCGCCGTCGCGCGCCTTGAAGAGGGCGCGGTAGCGGGCGCGGCTGCCCCACTGGTTCACCCCGGAGGCGACCGCGTCGTCGTAATCGACTATCACGCGCGGGCCGAAGCTGAGGGCCGCCATTGCGGCGCCAGGCTCGCTCTCGATCACGCCGCGAATCGCGAAATCCAGATCGCCGATCTTGACCCGATCACCGATCTTCAAATCGAGCGCGGTCATCAGGCTCTGCTTGACCAGCGCGCCGCGCCTCTTCACCAGGTCGTGCGAATATTTCGCGCCGCCGTCCAGGACGATTTCGCCGTAAAACGGGAATTGAGGCTGCACGGCTTTCAGTTCGACCATCTTCGGCGGCGCGCTCATGTCCTCGACTGAGCTCAGCATCGTCGCGGTTTCGATGGTCTCTGTGTGAGCCTCGACCATCGGCGATTTGTAGTAACGTTCGAGCGTGGCCCGAATTTCGGCGTTCCACGGCGAACCGGACGAAGCCTGAACGTCGGCGGTCAGCAGCGAACGCGCCTCATGCCCGAGCGCCGCCTTGACGTTCTGTACGAGCGACCGCAGCGCGACTATCGAACCGACCCCGATGGCGATGCAAATGAAAAAGAAAAACAGCCGCCGCCACGACGCCCGCATCTCGCGCCAGGCAAGATTGAGCACAAATTTCACAGCGATTCCCTCCCGGAAACGGCGACGGGGCGACGGGGCGACGGGGCGACGGGGCGAGTTTGTAGTTCATCTTCTGTCTCCCTCTCTGCCTGTCTCTTCGTCTCTCCGTCGCCCCGTCGCCCCGTCGCCCCGTCGCCAAACAGGCGGTCCTCCACAATCCTGCCGCCGCTCAAGGAGATCTTGCGGTCGGCTTTGTCGGCCAGGTGGTGGTCGTGCGTGACCAGCAGCAGCGTCGTGCCGTAGACGCGGTTGAGCGTGAGCAGGAGGTCGAAAATATGCTCGCCGTTCTTCTTATCGAGATTGCCGGTAGGCTCGTCGGCCAGCAATATTTCAGGCTCGTTCGCAAAGGCGCGCGCGATGGCCACGCGCTGCTGTTCGCCGCCCGAAAGTTGCGAGGGGTAATGATGCGCCCTGTCGCGCAGGCCGACTTCGTCGATCAGCGTCCGCGCACGGACGGCGGCCTTGGAGACGCCCATGATCTCCATCGGCGTGAGGATGTTTTCGTAGGCCGTGAGCGAGGGAATCAAATGGAAAGACTGAAAGATGAAGCCGACCAGCCGGCCGCGCAGCGTGGCCAATTCGTCCTCACTCATTCTGGTGATCTCGCGCCCGCCCAGATTGACGCTGCCCGAAGTCGGCGCGTCGAGTCCGGCGATCAGGCCGAGCAGAGTCGATTTGCCGCTGCCCGATGGGCCGACGACCGAGACGAATTGACCGCGCGGTATGTCTAGATCTAGCGAGTGCAGAATGGTCAGTCGCTCTGAACCGCTCGTGACGACTTTGGAGACATTTGTGAGTTGAATCATGTTATCTTTGTGCCGGTTTTTTTTGGACGCCGCTCTTTCATAACGACAAGTGGCGCGGTACGGTATAGGGAGCAGTGGCGAGCGTGGCGCCTCCAAAGTGACAACTTCCGAGATGACCAGGTCGCTACCGCTCCCTATACCGTATCGCGTCCTCAATATGCGGAAATTACCGCAGGGTCAGTACCCGAGCGGTAGCGAGCGTGGCTTCATTAGCGGCCCGCGCCGCAAGC
>DATCXQ010000157.1:0-19126 GCA_036565725.1 Blastocatellia bacterium | reverse complement strand
GCGCCTTCGCCATCTCGCGCAACACGGTCAGCGACGGCGCGTAAGAGACCGCGTTGTTCTCCAGCACATAGCGATTGTTGTCGGCCAGCAGCGCCTGGAAGGGCAGTTCCCAGAGCTTGTCATCTGGGGCGATGACGAGGTCGTTTTTACCGCGCAACTGCGCCTGCGCCGGTTTGAGCAGCAAGTCATAGAGCCGCCGCGCCGCGTCGCGAAAACCGAGATCGCGCCCGGCCATGCGCCGCCGGAAGTCTTCGACCTGGCGGGCGAGTTCCGCGCGTTTGATCGGCAGCGTAAAGACCTTCGCGTCGGCCTCGCGCTTATCATCGGCCTTAGTGACGGTGAAAAGGTAGGTCGCGTCATCCGTCACGACGTATTCCAGCAGCGCGCTGGTCGGCTCGGAGATCAGCGTCGGTAGCTCATCGGCCTTGATAACCGGCGCATCGCCACGATGTGTTTTAAGTTCTGGATGCGCGGCGTAGAGCGAAGTCTGAAACGCTTCGTAATCCAGGCGGGCTTTTTCCAAGCGCGGCGTAAGATCGCCGACGCGTTGCGGGTCGGGCTTGCCGGACTGTGTGATGCGGGCCAGTTGCGTGTTGAGCAGTGTCAACTCCGACTTCAGCCGGCGCTCTCGCTCTCGTTCCTCGGCTGTCATCGCTTTCTGAACGCTGACTCTGCCCGCCTGTAGCGCGTCAAGCAACGTGCGCGCTTTGACGCGTTCGGCGAAGACGAGGGCTTCCTGAGGCTGATTCTCCTTGACCAGCAGGCTGAGCAGGCCATGATGGGCGCGCAACCCTTCTTCAAAGTAACGCTGGCTATCTTCAGCGCTTCCGACCGTCTGCCCGCGCAGCCTTTCGATGATCGCGACGGCTTCGGTGAACGACTGGCGGGCCTCCGCCGGGCGTTGCAGGGCGAACTGGCAATGCCCTGCGGTGGTGAGCGCGGACCAGAGGTCGAGCGGTCGCCCCACCTGACGCGCCAATGAGACGGCCCGCTCCACGAACGGCAGCGCTTCCGCGAATTTTCTCACCGCCAAATAAGCATTGCTCATGTTGACCAGCGTCAACGCCACAGAGCGTTTTTCGGAGCCCGCCTCCAAAATCGTGAGCGCCTGGCGGTGATAATCCAGCGCCTCCTCGTAACGGCCCTGCGCGGCGTAAACCCTGCCGATTTCGTCGCGGATCAAGCCCGCGCCTGCCCGGTCGCCGAAGCTTTCGGTCTGTCGCAGAATCACATGTAAAAGTTCAAGCGCCCGCTCGTAATTGCCAAGCGCAAGATGCTCTCTCGCCATGTCGTCGCGCAAAATCGCGATCTGAATTTTGTCCTCCAACTCCTCGAAAATCTTCATGGCCCTTTCCTGGTGGGCCAACGCCTGTTGGGGATTGTTCTGGACGCCGTAGACGGAGGCCACTTCGGTCAGCGCGGAGGCCACCCCGCGCGGGTGCTTGACTTCCTCGTACAGCCGCAGTGACCTGTTCGCGCAGTCGAAAGCCTCCCGGTAATCTCCTAGCAAACGATAAAGCCGGCTGAGGTTTTCCAGCGCGATCGCCGAGCCGCGCTTGACTCCGACGGCTTCGAAAAGCGCCAGCGCTTTTTGCTGCGCCAGCAATGCCTGTTCATAGTCGTATTGCGCCTTTAACACTATCCCGATGTTGTTCAAGGCCCCGCCTACGCCCTCCAGGTCGCCGATCTTTTCCGACACCGCCTGCGCCAGCCGGAAACTGCGAAGCGCCTTCTCGTAATCGCCTCGTATCTGGCTCTGCTGGCCTCTGGTGATCAGCATGCCAGTCAATGAGTCGGTGACCAACGCTTGCTCTTTTGCCAGGAGTTCATCGCGCTCCTGGTCTGATACCGCCGCCTCGAGTTTGGCGGCGAGCGCATCCTGAACTCTATATTCGCGCTCGACCTTCCATCCGGAGTCGGTCTTGACCCATTCCAGCGCGCGACAGGCTCCGTGAAAGACGTCCCGCGCCGCCCACGGGACGCCCGTCCTTTTGTCCAAATGACGTTCGTCCGTAGTCAGATGCGAAACGGCCTTGTCGTCGGTAACTTCCAGCCGGGTCACGTTCAGGCTGACGAACTCGACGCGTACGTTTGTAAACACGCCCTGGTAAAATTTGAGGCGCGCGTTCAGGTCCGGGGATTGCGGGTCCCAAAGCTGGCGCATCCCCTCCAGGTCGCTCGCCGCGATAGTCGCGCCGTATTTCTCGGTGAGGACGCGTAGCGCCTCCTGATCTGACGAATTTTGCGCCGCCAGGGTGGAATACGCAGGGTTATTGAGCGCAGTAAGGGCAATGCTGAAGCTCAAGCTCAGAGCAAGTAGTCGCCGGCCGAGGCGGGTTCCCATTGATATCAAACAAACTCCTTTCAGGCAGGAATGATCTGCCGACCGCCCCGCAGTTTACTCCGTCACACTCAAAAGGCCAAAAAAAAAATCGCCCGGCCGGTAATAACTCAGGCGATTCGGCGACTTCTCCTTACGCAAGGAGAAATGTTCCTGATAATGTAATCACTCAGCCCTCGTGGCCGCGTAGCGACGGTTTAATTTTGCCGTCGCTACGCGGCCCGGTAATATTTGCCGTTTGTCCCTTGAGTTAATGCTGAAGAAAAGATAGGCGATGCGAAAAATATTACCTGCCGTCGCCCACCAGCACGAAGCCCGCCCAATAAAACGGATGGCTGGTGGCCGGATTCTTCATCAGCTTGAGGGCAGCCAGCCGCAGGGCCTCGGCCTTGGTCTCCGGCTTGCGTGACGACGCTATCAGGTGTTGATGGAAACCGAGCATCAACTCGCGCGTGCTGGCCGATTCTACTTTCCATTGGCTGACCACGGTCGCCGGCGCCCCGGCCACGAACATCGCCCAACTTAATCCGATCATGCCCTCGCCCGCGCCGAATCGCCCCCGCGCCGTTTCGCATGCGGAGAGCACAACCAGGTTGGCGCGTAAATCCATCCGCATCAGTTCCCAGGCTTCGAGCAATCCGTCTTCGTTTCTATCTCCCTGGGCGAGCACGAGGTACGAGTACATGGGCGCGGCGTCGTTCAAAACGCCGTGCGTGGCGAAGTGTATAACCCGGAATTCGCCGGCTTCGTTCTTGGCGCGGTCTTCGCGCGCTTCGGCGCCGAGGTAGATTTTGCTGTGCGCGGCGCCGTACAGTCGCCCCAAACCTTTGACCTCGGCTTCCGCTTCGGGCAGCGGGTCGAGCTTTTGGTCGCGCATAGTAAGCGCCGCTCGCGCCGCCGTCTCTTCGCCGAGGGCCGGATTGCCGAACGCCAGCAAGCTCGCGCGGGAGTTTTCGGCGCCGCGCACTCGCGCCTTCGCCATCTCGCGCAACACGGTCAGCGACGGCGCGTAAGAGACCGCGTTGTTCTCCAGCACATAGCGATTGTTGTCGGCCAGCAGGGCCTGGAACGGCAGTTCCCAGAGCTTGTCATCCGGCGCGATGACGAGATTGGTTTTGCCCCGAAGCTGCGCCCGGGCCGGTTTGAGCAGCAGTTCGTAGAGCTTGCCGGCCGAGGCGCGAAAACCGAGATCGCGGCTTGCAAGCTGGCGCCGAAAGGCTTCGGTGAGGTTGGCGATCTCCTCTCGTTTGATTGGCAGTGTGTAGACTCGGACCTCGACTTCCGATTTCACGGACGCCTTCGTGACGGCGAACAAATAAGTCTTGTCATCCGTCACGGCGTATTCGAGCAGGGCGCTAGTGTCGTCGAGCAGCAAGGCCGTGAGCTCCTCCATTTTGATGATCGGGGCCTCGCCGCGCCGTACTTTCAGTTCGGGGCGAGCGGCGTAGAGCGAAGTCTGAAACGCTTCGAAATCGAGGCGGGCTTTTTCCAGTCGTGATTTGATCTCTCCTAGGCGCTCGGCGTCTGGCTTATCCGACTGCGTGGCGCGGCTCAGTCGCGTGTTCAGCCGGGTCAGTTCCGACCTCAGCCGGCGTTCCTGCTCCTGGTCGTCCGCAGTCATCGATTTCTGAACGCTGACTCGGCCCTGTTGCAGCGTGTCCAGCAGCGCGCGCGCTTTGGCGCGTTCGGCGAATACGAGCGCTTCTTGTGTCTTGCCCTCTTTCACCAGCAGGCTGAGCATTCCATGATAAGTGTTTAGCCCCAGCTCAAACTGGCGCTGACGATCCTCCGCCCCGCCGGCCGTTTGCAGGCGCAGTTGTTCAAGAATCGAGATGGCTTCCCCGAATGCTCGACGGGCTTCCGCGGTATGATTCAGTCCGAGCTGACAATATCCAAGAGAGGTGAGCGCTGAATAGAGATGCTGTTGACTGGCTATCTGACGCGCCAACGACACGGCTCGCTCCGCCAGTGGCGCCGCTTTCGCGTAATTACCTTCCGCTATATAAAGTCGGCTCGTCGGGATGAGAAGCTCAGATATGGCTGGCTTGTAGTTTGCGGCTTCGGACTCCTGAAGCGACTTAAGGTAATACTCCCGCGCGTCCGCGTACCGTCCCTGCCTGGCGTAGATGTCGCCGATGGATCCGAGGATGAGAGCGGCCCCGACCTGGTCTCCATGGCTTTCTGTCTGCTTTCGAAGGTCCTGGTAGATTTCGAGCGCCTGATTGTAATTACCCAGCCCTTCATGTTGTTTTACTATCCCGAATCGCAAAATCGCGATTTTAATGGTGTCCTCCAATTCCTGATAAATCAGCGAGGCGCTTTCATAGCAGGCCAGGGACTGCTGGAAGTTGTTCTGAAGGGTGTAGATGTAAGCCATCTCAGTTAGCGCGTCAGCCCTCCCTCTCGGGTGGCCCAGCTCATCGTACAGCCTGAGCGCCTTGTTCGCGCATTCAAAAGCCTTTTGGTAATCGGCGAGTTTTTGATACAAGTGGCTGATGCCAGCTAGCGCGAGCGCTTCGCCATGCTTGCTCCCGGCGGTTTCATACACCGCCAGGCCCCGTCGCCAAAATAGCAAAGCCTGTTCGTCGTCGTCCTGGCGCTGTTTCAGCCCCCCCAGGCCCACCCATGCCCCGGCGATTCCCTCCAGGTATCCGATCTTTTCCGAAATCGCCTGCTGCGTCTGATAGCAGCGCAGAGCCGTGTCGAAATTTCCCAGGAGAAGACGGCGCTCACACCTGAGGGTCAAAGCGCTGATCAGGGTATTGGTAACGAAGGCTTTCTCTTTTTCCAGTATCTCGCCACTCTCCTGCGCTGAGGCCGCCGCATCAAGCCTGGCGGCGAGTTCCTCCTGGACTGAGAACTCGCGCTCAATTTTCCACCCGGCGTCGGTCTTGATCCATTCAATTGAGCGGCAATGCCCGTGATAAGCCTCGCGCTCAGATAAGTGGGCCCCTGTTTTCTTATACAAACGGCGCTCATCCGCCGTCAGGTGTGAGACCGCCTTATCGCCCATGACCTCAAGCCGGGTCACTTTCGGGCTGATGAATTCAATACGCGCATATGAGAATAAGCCCTGGTAAAGCCTGAAGCGTGGGGCCATGTGTGGCGATTGCGGGTTCCAAAGCCGGCGCATCGCCTCGAGATCGCCCGACGCAATCGCCAGCCCATATTTTTCGACGCCGGCGCGTATGGTTTCTTCATCTGATGATTGGGGAGAACCATAAATTGATGAATGCGCCTTGGGATCCGACGACGATGATTGAGATTGCGCTGGGGCGGGGTTGACCAGGTTCAGGCTCAAAGCCACTAAGCACAATAATGCGCGGGACGCGAACGACATGAAACATCCTCACTTCCGGTTTTCGGGCACTGAGCGCTGATTGTCGAAAAAAATTCCGGGGCGGTAATATCGGGGAAGGTTCAGCGACTTCCATTGGCAGAGTTCAGAAAAACGAATTCGAGTTGCGGAGTAGATTTCCTCTCCACTCGCTCCCTGGACCGGAAGTCTACTCCGCCACACTGAAAAATCAAGACATCAATTCCGATCATTGAGATAAAGCTTTGATCCTGATGTTGCGGAACTCGACCAGCGTGCCGTGGCCGAGGAAACCGATGTGCCCCGATTTTTTCTTCAGCCCCGGATGTTTTTTGAGCGTGGCCTCTTCGCGCACGCTATTGAGGTCGGCGTCGAGGATGATCACGCCGTTGAGCGTCACACGGATGCGGCTCCCCTGGGCCATGATCTCTTCCTCGTTCCATTCGCCTGCGGGTTTCAGGAATCCCGTGCGCGCCGGGATCACGTCGTAGATTGAACCGTGATGCTGCTCGGATTTGATCTTGCCTTTGTATCTCTCATGCCCGTCGTCGAGGATTTGAATCTCCATTCCCTGGTAGGCCGCGTCGCCTTCGAGCGGAGCGCGGACGCCCACGCCGTTATTGCCGCCCGGCTCGGTCTTGAACTCAAACCGGAAGACGAAGTTTGAATACTCTTTTTCGGTGAAGAGGTTTCCGCCGCCGTCGGCGGGGCAGACCAACACCCCGTCTTTAACGACGTAGCCCGGGCCGTGTCCACGTATCAACTTCCATCCGTTCAGGCTCTTGCCGTCGAACAAGGCGACGAAGCTTTTTTCGACGGTCGTGGTTTTTGCGTCTTGCGCTTTCGCCTCCGCCGTAAAGATCAACAGATAAACCGCAATCATCGAGGCCAGTAATTTCATCGATATTCTCCCTATTCCAGTTTTCAAACGTATGAAGACCGTTGGCCACCGCAGGGCGCAGAGAACACAGAGAAGTCATTTTTTTCCTCTGTGTCCTCTGTGCCCTGCGGTGGCTATCCGTTTTACAATTCGCCGCGCCTTCGCAGTTCGGCTATGTGGCGCGCGCTTCGAACGGCCAGAGCCGCGATTGTCAGCGTCGGGTTCTTTTCGGAAAAAGTGGTGAAGCAACTGCCGTCGACCACGAAGAGATTTTTGATCTCGTGCGACTGGCAGTAGGAGTTCAAGACGGAAGTCTTCGGGTCTTTGCCCATCCGGCAGGTCCCGACCTCGTGACTGGCGAAACCGCCGGGGCGTTCATCTCGGTTGATCACCGTCTCGGCGCCACAGGCGTCCAGAACTTCCATCACGCTCTCGCGCATATCCCGAAAGAGCTTCAGGTCGTTCTCGCCCCAGTTGAATTGAACGACCGGGATCGGGATGCCGAACTTGTCGACCTTCTTCGGATCGACGGTGACGCGGTTGTCGGCGCGGTGTTCGACCTTTCCCCACGCGCCTATCTGAAACATCGCCGGGTGCAGTTCGCGCACGCGTTTTTTGTAAGCCGACCCGAACCCCTCGATCGATTTCGCGTGGTGCGGCCATCGCCACGTGACGTAATTCATCTGCATCCCCCATCCGCCCACGTAATCGCGTTTGCCGCGCGATTGCCCTCTTGCCTGCTCTCTTGCTTGATTGAATCGCGGGATGTAGGCGTGATCGGTCGCGCCGTCGCCGGAGAATGTATCTTTGCCGATTAGATCCTTCAGGTAGCTGATGGCGCCCGCGGTGATGTGGCCGCTCAGGTATCGCCCGACCATATCGTTCGAGTTGCCAAGGCCGTTCGGGTATTTTTCGCAGGCGGAATTGAGCAGCAGTCGCGGCGATTCGATCGCCGCGCAGCAGACGACGACTATCCGCGCATAAATTTCTTCCTCGCGACCAGTCGCGCGGTCAACGACCGAAACGCCGGAAACGAGGCCGTCCTTGTCCACGAGGATTTTGCGGGCGGGGGAGTTCAATCGCAGCGTCAGCTTGCCCGTCGCCATCGCTTCGGGAATGACGGTGACGTCGCTCGACCAGACGGCGCGCACGTCGCACACGTCCATGCAATGTCCGCAGTAATGGCACGCGCCCCGTCCTTTTCGGCCTTTCAACAGGACAGCTTTGCGAACAGGAATCAGCTTGATCCCGATCCTGGCCAGTCTCTTTTGCGCGACGGTTTCAGAACAGCGCAGGCGCGGAGATTCGGCCACGAAATCGCCGTCCGGCAGTTGCGACAGGCCCTCGCGCGTGCCGAAGACGTGCATCTGGCGCTCGGCGAAACTGTAGAACGGCGCGATCTCCTCGTAACTCAGTGGCCAGTCTTCTTCGACGCCGTTAAGCGAGCGCTCGCGAAAATCGTCGGCCGAGAAGCGCAAGCAGACGGCGTTCCAGTGAAACGTGCGCCCGCCGAGCGTACGGATGCGATCGACGCCGATACTGTCCCCTCGATACTCGATCGCCTTCCCGATGTCGTCGCCATAAAGCGAAGCCTGTTTGAAAAGCCCGAAGCCGCGCTTCGGCAGGTCGTAAGGCCAGTCGTGAATGTAGAGGTCTTCAAGGCGGCCTTTACCTCCGGCTTCGATCAGGATCGTGTCCGCGCCCGCCGCGGTCAGCTCTTTGACCATGAATCCGCCGGCGGCGCCGGAGCCGATGACGCACACGTCGTAGATCTTCTTTTCAGCGATGTTCATTTTACGTTGAGGCGTTCGTGGTATTTTTTCTCCATGGCAGACCAGTTGCCAAGTCCCAGAAGGAATCCTACGGGATAGACGATCAATGCATTCAACAGAATGATTCTAGCGTCGAGAAGCGCGCCTATCAGATAATGGAAGCCGAGTGACAACATAACCACATTAATCGTGCCATACGAGAGCGTAACCCGAGCCACATACATCGCTTTTCCTTTGCTTCTCGCTCTTTCCCACTTCACTATTTGTCGTTGCGTCATGGTTTTCCCAACGAATAATTCCTTGAGCATGTTGTTCATAGTTGTTTTTATTTGTTTTGGAGAAGAACAAACACCCCCTTTTTATTTGACGTCACTATGTCCGGCAGTCTGTCGCGGTTGATGTCGGCGACGACGAATTGCGTGCCCACGCCAGAATCGTTGTCAATCTCGTGTTTGATCCAGTGGACTTCGCGGCCTTTGCGTTGAAGCTCGAACCAGACGACCACCGCCGGGTCGCCCGGATTCACGTCGCCTGTCGGCCCATGCGCCCAGAAGCGTTTGCCGGTGACAATGTCTTTCAACCCGTCGCCGTTGATGTCAGCCAGTTCGAGTGAATGTGATTGCGAGAAGCTGCCGTCAATCGCGCGCGTGACGAAATTCCCGTCTGGTTGCTGTTCGTGAAGCCAGACGCCGATCCCGTGCGCCGAACTGCTGATCACGTCGTTGCGGCCGTCGCCGTTGACGTCGTAAACATGCATCTGCGCGCACTCGCCGCCCAGATCTACCGGAACGAATTTCCAGTTCGTCTGTCGCGGGTCGGCGGGCGCCTCCCAGTAGCCTGTGCGGATGAGCGCGTCATTGCGCCCGTCGCCGTTGACGTCGCCCACGCCGAGTCCATGCGAGTATCGGAAAACGCCGCTGTCTTTCGCCCGCTCCTTGGGAAACTTCTCGCTGATCGTGTGGGCGATGAATTCGGCGTTTGCGTCCTTGCCCGGCTCGTACCAGGCCATCTGCGAATCGTCGAACGCGAAGACCAGCGCGGGATTCCTGCCGGCGCCGGAAAGCGTCGCGAACGCCGGGCTTTCGTTGCAGGCGTTGCGGAACAGCGTATGCTCGACCCAGTGTTGATTTTTGCCTTTCGGATTCTCGTTCCAGACGACGCGATGAGTTCCGGGCATGTCGATGCGAATCTGGTCGGGCCACCCGTCCTTGTTGATGTCGGCGGCGAAGTTGACGAAGCTGTTGCTGTAACCTTTGGCCGCGTCGAATTGCTTTACCGGCTGAATCTCATGTGGCGTCCAGTTCGGCGCTTCATACCACAAATTGCCCGCGATCACGTCCGTCTTGCCGTCGCGGTTGACGTCGGCGACCGCGACGCCTTCCGAGCGGAATTCGCGGTCAAGCGTGATTTTCTTGAAGCGAACTTCTCTAGACGGTTTTTGCGGGGCCGCGCCGGCGTGAAGCCTTTGCGCCGCAGTCCTTGCCGTCAAAGCTAAGCCGATCGCCAGAACGCCGTAAACGCAGCGACGTGTAAGAGTCTTGTTCATTTGCTATTCTCCGGAAACGATTCAACCTGCGAACTTGTCAGGAACATTTACAGCCTTTATCTTTGGCGCGCAAGCTTTCACGGTCAAGATTGGTACAGTACCGCGCGCGTAAGCAAGCGGTTATGAGCAGGAACAACCGCTTGCTTACGCGCGCGGTACTGTACCGGCTCCCAGGAGAATCACTTATGCAAAAAATCGCATTGATCCTTTCGCTCACACTGATGTTATTTCCACCCGCGACGGCCAACCCGCAGGCCGATCCGACTTCGCGCTCGTGGAATCAGCCGGTCAAGCCTTATCGCATCATCGGCGACATCTGGTACGTAGGCGCTTCGGGCGTCACGTCGTTTCTGATCACCACGGCGGACGGCCACATCCTGCTAGATAGCGGATTGCCCGAGACCGTACCGCAGATCAGGCAGAACTTGGCGCAACTCGGCTTCAAGCTGGCCGACGTCAAAATCCTGCTCAACAGTCACGCGCACTACGACCACGCGGGAGGCCTGGCGGAACTGAAGGAATTGACCGGCGCGAAGTTGATGGTGACCGAGGCCGACGCCGAGTTGATGGCTCGCGGCGGCAAGGACGATTTTCAGTGGGGCGACAAGTACGCCTACAAGCCCGTCAAAGCCGACCGAGTGTTGCGCGACGGCGACCGGGTCGAACTCGGCGAAGTCCGGCTGACCGCGCGCCTGACGCCCGGCCACACCAAAGGCAGCACGACGTGGACGATGAAAGTGAACGAAGAGGGCAAGCAATACGACGTGGTCTTCTCCACCAGCGTCTCGACGCCGGGTTACACTCTGGTGAACAACGACAGATATCCGAACATCGTCGACGATTACCGGCGCACTTTTCAGATTTTGAAATCGCTGCCGTGCGACGTCTTCCTCGGCCCGCACGCGGAGTTCTTTTCGATGAAAGAGAAGATGGCGCGATTGGAGAAGGCGGCGAAACCGAATCCATTTATTGACCCCGCCGGCTATCGCGAGTATGTGGCTAACGGAGAGAAAACCTTCCAGAAAACTCTCGAGGCGCAGACTCAGAAAAAAAGCGCGGGCCAGTAAACCGCCGTCAATTCGACTCGGCCGTCGGTGTGAAGTACAGGAAGAGCAGGCTGGTCACCCAGATGAACGCGGCCAGCGCCTTGCCGTAGAGGGGCGCGAACGCGCCGGTAATGATCAGCGTAAAGGTCACCAGCCCGGCGATACGCCATTTTTGCGCCCGCGTCAGCCCGCGCTTTTCCCGGAATGCGAGGATGTAAGGGCTTAAAGTCGGATTGGTCATCAGCCACCGATGCCAACGTTCGCTCCCGCGCGCGAAAAAGTACGCGGCCAGCAGCAGAAACGGAGTCGTAGGTAGGAGCGGCATTGGAATGCCGATCACGCCCAGCGTCACACAGACGAACCCAGCCGCGATGTAGATTCTGGACTTCACGGGCATGCCGCGCACTCTAAGCCAGAAGCCGCCTGTTGCCAAGTGGTCGAAATGGCGCGCAGCCAATTTACTGCAACTGCTTTTCTTGAACGCTTCTGGCGTCGGGCTTAGGATTGTGGCGCTTATCCATACGCCACTTCAGCAAAGCGATAACAGCGTCACTGAACGAAAAGGAGAGCTTGTATGAAACTGACTCGAACTCTACAACTGACAGGTTTTGCCCTCACATGCCTATGGGTTTCAAACAACGTATTGGGGCAGACCCCGCCCGCAAGAGCTGCCGATCAGGTTGCGGAACTGCGCGGCGGCAAGGGCTTCATCGCAACCGAAGTCTACTCGCTCGAAGACGACAAGAAGATACTGGCGCTCTTCGACGGCCTGCGCGTCGCCGACGTTTCGGACGGTATGGACAAGGCCGGGTTGCATTCGACCGGGCTGATGAGTCCCGACATCCGGCCTCTCTGGAAAGACACGACGAACTTCTCGCACCGCTTCGTCGGCATTGCCGTCACCGCGCGCTACGTGCCGACGCAACTCCCGCCCGCGGGCAAAATGGCGCCGGAGGATTTCGACAAGTGGGAAGGCCAGTGGTACTCGCGGATTTCCAGCGAGCCGTTCGTCGCGCTGCTGCGCGAAGGCTCGGCGCTGGTCATCGAGGAGGCTGGAGAACAGGACGTCGGCTCCATCGGCTCGAACAACATCCTGACGTGGAAGGAGCGCGGGATGGTCGGCCTGGTCACCAGCAACTCCGCCCGCGACACCGACGAGATCATCACACAGAAAATCCCGCTCTACTTCCGGCAGGTGGGGCGCGGCATACGGCCGGGCCGCAACGAGATCGAATCGGTCAATCGCCCTGTCGTCTGCGGCGGCGCGTTGGTCAAACCCGGTGACGTGATTGTGGCAGACGGCGACGGCGTGATCGTCGTGCCGCGCGCGCGCGCCGAAGAGGTGGCGAAATACGCGAAACAGGTGATCGAGAAGGATAAGGCCGCGCGCACCAGGCTGTATGAAAGGCTCGGCCTGCCGAAGGATAAATCGGTCAATCCGCGATAAGGAAGAGGGGAAGCCTCGGCTTCCCCTCTTCCTTTCGCATCAATCGGGAACAATCAGAAATTGAAACGCACGCCGAGCTGCAACTGCCGCGGATCGGACGCCGATGTGAAGCCGAGCGGTGAGGTCGGCTTCTGGTCGGTCCTGCCGCGGAGGTCGAAGTCGGTCAGCGGCGTCGCGCCCGCCATACAGGGCCCCGGCAGCCCGTTGGCCATGCAAGCCCCGCCGATGACGTTATTGACGCCCTGGAAGTTGGTCCGGTTGAAGATATTGAAGCCTTCGACCGAAATCTCCACAAAACGGCTCTCCTTTACGAAGAAGCGGCGGGCCAGGCGCATGTCGAAGCTGTAGAAGGCTTCGCCACGCCCGGTGTTTCGCCCGGCCTGTCCCGGACGGTCGCTCTGCGGGTTGCCGTCGTTGTTGGCGTCGAAGCCGAGCAGCAGGTTGAACGGCCGCCCGCTCTGCGCCACAACGATCGGCGACAACAGCCAGTCTCTGGCAATCAGGTTTCCAAACGGGCTTTGGATGACGCCGCTGGCCACGAAGCGGTGGCGCTGGTCGAAGGCCGAGAGCGCCCGCTCCAGTTGTAGATTGAGCGGATTTTGCGCGGAGAAGTCGCTGTTGAAATCCGTCACCTCGTCAATCGCCTTCGAGAACGTGTAGTGCGCGTTGAGACTGAAATTGCGGGAGAACCGCTTCTGCGCCTGTGCGGTGAATGCGTGGTAGAACGAATTGGCCGTCGTATCGTAGATGTTGTCCTGGAACCGCAGCGGGTTGGTGAAGTCGCTGGCGCGGTTGAAGGTCGGGCCGCCAATCGGGTTGAGCGGGTTGACCAGGCCGGTCTGCCTGATTTGATTGATGTCGCGGTTGCGCGTGATATGAAGGCCACGGTTGAAGAGGTAGCTCAAATCCAGCGATAGGCCCGCGCCCAGGTCGCGCTGGACGCCAAGGCTGGCCTGGTAGGTCGTCGGGTTGCGGTAATCAGGCCCCAGGCGAAAACGCACTTCGTTCGGCGCGCCTGCCCGCGGATTGATATTGAGCGGCGCCACGTCCGCCAGCGTGATTGCGCGCTGGCCGAGCACGCCGCGCGCCAGCAGCGTCTGATAGACCGCGAACGACGTGGGCAGCCCCAGCGCGTTCGAGGTCGGCGTCGCCAACACTATATTGACATTGCCCGGGTCGCCAAATCCGCTCAACTCGGTCGTCACGTTGGCCACCGCGTAGTTGAGGAAGCCGGTGAAGATGCCGCCGCCGCCGCGGATCACCATCTTGCCGTCGTTCCACGGGTCCCACGAGAAACCAGCGCGGGGCTGAAAGTCCCTCTTGGAGGTCGGAACGAAGAACGGTTCGTCGTGAATTGAGTACCGCAGGCCGTAGTTGAGCGTGAGGTTCGGTCTCAGCTTCCACGTGTCCTGGACGTAGAGTCCATAACGGTTCGTCCACGAGTCGGCGGCGGCGTCGCCGAATCCCTGCTGATAGACGATCGGCAGGTTCAGATTGAATGCCTGCAGCGAATTGATCGGCGCCGCCAGCGCCGGCAGCAAATTCGGCTGATTGGCCGTCAGAAACTGCTTCAATTGCGTCAACACTGCCGGGCCCAGAGCGGGGTTGAGCGCGATGATGTTGCCGAGCGGGATAGCCGCGCCGAAGTTGAAACGCCCGCCAAAGAATGTCTCGTTCGTCGATGTTATGCGGTTGAAGAATATCGAGCCGCCGAACTTGAGCGTGTGGTCGCCGAAGATCTTCGAGAAATTATCGTAGATGTCGTAATGGCGCTCGATCGTCTCCGCAGGCAGGAAGATGTCGCGGCCGAAGTTGCCGAAGCCCTGGATGTTGATCTCCGGCCCGAATGGATCATTGGAGAAGAACCCGTTCCGCGTGTAGCTGTATTGCAGCTTCAATTCATTGAACGCGCTCGAACTGAGCTGGTAATTGTGCGAGGCTACGACGCCGCCGTTGAATCCTGTGAACTGGCGGCTGCGCGAGACTGCCGTAAGCGCGCCGGCCGCCTGGTTTTCGAAGTCGTTGTCAGTCAGGTTGAAGCGCAGGTAGCCGTTGCTCCGTTCGCCGAAACTGTGGTCGAGCCGCGCCGAGAACTGCGTCTGCGATTCGTCGAACGGGAACTGCCCGCTGGCGTTGGTAAAGAGCTGGACCGTGCGCGGATTTGCCGCGGCCGTCGTCGTCAGCGCGCCTCGCAACCCGGCCGCAAGCTGGGCGAATGACGGGGCGCCGCTCAGGAAGTTGAGCAGCGTTTTCTGCGACGCCGTCGGCTGGAATATGTTCGGATCGCTGAGCAGGTTGACGAAAGCGGTGCGCTCCTGGCTCAGGCGCTCGACGGCGGTGAAGAAAAAAGTCCTGTCCTGCCGGATCGGGCCTCCGAACGAGCCGCCGTACTGCTGGCGGTTAAAGGGCGATTGGCCGTTAGGGTTGAAATCGAAAGCGTTGCGCGCGTCGAGCGCCTTGTCGCGGAAGAGCCCGAACGCGCTGCCGAAGAAGTTGTTGCGGCCCGACTTCGAGATGATGTTGATCACGCCGCCTGAAGCGCCGCCCAGTTCGGCGCTATAGCTGTTGCGCACCACCTGGAACTCCTGCACCGCCTCCTGGCTGAGTGTCGCCTGCACGCCGCCCGACGCGCCTGAGGTCTCGGCCCCGTCCACCTGCGCCATGTTGCCGCGCCCGTTGTTGCCGCCGAACGACAGTCCTGACTGTGGCGTCTGCGCGACGCGAAAGTCGGACGAATCAGCGATGTTATCGGCGTCCGTCACCCCCGGGGTCAGCAGCGCGTAATCCAGGAAGCTACGACGATTGATAGGCAGGTTGGATATCTGTTTCGCGTCCACGGTCGAAGACTGCTCGGCGCGAGACGTCTCGACTACTTCAGCGCCGGCCTCCACAACCACCCTGATCTCGACCTTGCCCGCCCCAAGCTTGACGGGGATGTTGGCCTGCTGGCCTACAGTCAACTCGATCCTGGTCGCGCTCGTCCCGAACCCTTCGGCCTCGACCTTCAGCTCGTAAGAGCTGGGCAACAATCCGAGGAAGACGTAATTACCTTGCCCGTCGCTGGTAGTCACGCGCAACGTGCCTTTGACGGCGTCGGTCAGCGTGAGCTTCGCGTTCGCTATCAAGGCGCCGGTGGCGTCGGTCACCTGGCCTCGCAAATCCGCCGTAGAACTCGAGGCTTGAGCGAAAGAGGTTGTGTGGCTCGCGATCATCACCGCAAGGGACGCGAATGCGATCACGATTGCCGTTCTTATCCTGTATCTCATTAAGACTATCTCCTTTGATGGCGGCGCAAGACTGGCCCTTCGGTTGACGACGCCGGTCCGCACCCCATTTCCCGTGGGATTAATTGTTAGGCAGAAAAATTATGGATTCGCCTCGGTAACAAGCGGCTCGGTCCTACGGGTGGGTATAGGGGCGTTATAAGGGAGCGACTTATTTCGGAAGCGCCCGCGCGCTAAGCAAGCGGTCTCACTGCGAATAGCAAAGCCAGCAAAGAGAGTTTCGTATGGAAAGATCCCGAACCTCTTTGTATTTATATATGAATTTGTCTGTGAATTTGTCTACAACGCGGGAAATCATAGTTATCACAGGCGAGAAAGGCAAATGCTATCAGACACTCTCTAATAAAGAGCGCGGGGATGGTAAGAAAGCTTGGACTGCTGAAAGGCAAGGCATTAAACCTGCGATATGGCTGTGCTGGCGGTTGCAGGAGGAATCTCGCTTGGCGCAAATCATAAAATCAGGGGCGCCGTTTTTTCACCAGCACGGTGTGTATGTCCTGAGAGTCTTCAGCTTCATAAGTTCGGCCATCTACAGTGGCGCTGAATAAGCACTTGGTGTGGCTGTCATAGGTGAGCGTTTTGCCGTCTTCAGAAACGGTGAATACCTGTCGCCCTTCGCATGAATCGTAGAGGCTCGTTTTTTTATCCTTCCATTCTCTGACAATGCGATTTCCATCCCAGCGGACGATCCAGCTTGATAGTGATTCCTCTCCGTAACTTATGGTTCTTTCTTTATCGTCCACTAGCAGAACGCTGTGTTCACCTAGCCAAGACTTGAACCAAGGCGGAGCCGAGATAGATAGGCTGGCTCCAATGTGTTTGGTAACGACGATGGGCGGTTTGATGAAAAAGCGAGGAGGCTCCGCCAAGCGCGGAACGTCGAAACTAGGGATTTTTGCCTGTAAATTGGCCGGTAGATCCTTAATGACTTTGGTCGCTTTTTCGAAGGTAGACTGAGCCTCGTCAAATTGCCAGCGGCCTGAAAAATTGGGTCTCCCGGACTGGGGAAGTATGCCTGAGAGAGCGAGCAGGAGTGCCAGAGAAAGTTGAGCGGTCATAGGCTTTAACGCAGTTCAAGGGGGTGTTTGCCGAGTAACATGCCTAAAGAAAGATGAGGGGAAGCCGTGGCTTCCCCTCATCAGTTCGATTTTTCATCAGTCTCGAGTAATTAGAAACTGAAGCGCGCTCCGAACTGCAACTGCCGCGGATCGGACGCGGATGTGAAGCCGAGCGGCCTGGTCGGCTTCTGGTCGTCCCGCCCTCGCAGGTCGAAGTTGGTCAGCCGCGTCGCGCCCGCCGTGCAGGGCACCGGAAGCGCGTTAGTGTCCACGCAAGCCCCGCCGATGACGTTATTGATGCCCTGGAAGTTCGTCCGATTGAAGAGATTGAAGCCTTCGACCGTGACCTCCAGGTAACGACTCTCCTTGGCGAAGAAGCGGCGGGCCAGGCGCAGGTCGAAGCTGTAGAAGGCTTCACCCTTCCCGGTGTTTCGCCCGGCCTGTCCCGGACGGTCGCTTTGCGAGCGGCCGTCGCCGTTGGCGTCGAAGCCGAGCAGCAGGTTGAACGGCCGTCCGCTCTGCGCCACGACGATCGGCGCCAGCAGCCAGTCCCGGGCAATCGGGTTTGCAAACGGGCTTTGGATGACTCCGCTGGCCACGAAGCGGTGGCGCTGGTCGAATGACGAAAGCGCGCGGTCCAGCCCCACTCCAAGAGGATTCTGCGCCGAGAAGTCGCTGTTGAAGTCGGTCACTTCGTCAATCGCCTTCGAGAGCGTGTAGTGCGCGTTGAGACTGAAGTTGCGCGCAAATCGCTTCTGCACCTGCGCGGTGAATCCGTGGTAGAACGAATTGGCCGTCGTTTCGTAAATGTTGTCCTGGAAGCGTCCCGCGACGGTGAAGTCCCTGGCGCGGGTGAAAGCCAGGCCGCCATCCGGGTTGAGCGCATTGATCGCGCCGGTCCGACCGATTTGATTGATGTCGCGGTTGCGCGCGATGTGGAGGCCGCGCACAAAAAGATAGTTCAACTCCAGCGATAAGCCTGCGCCCAGGTCACGCTGTACGCCGAGGCTGGTCTGGTAGGTCGTCGGGTTGCGATAATTAGGCCCCAGGCGAAAACGCACCTCGAGCGGAGCGCCCGGACGCGGGTTGATGTTGAGCGGCGCCACCGCCACGTCCGCCAGGGTGATTGCGCGCTGGCCGATCACGCCACGCGCCAGCAGTGACTGGTAGACCGCGAACGAGGTGGGCAGCCCCTGTGGCGAAGTCGCCGTCGCCAGCACAATGTTGATGTTGTCCGGATCGCCCATCCCGCTCAACTCGGTCGTCACATTGGCCACCGCGTTGTTGAGGAAGCCGATATAGATGCCCGCGCCGCCGCGGATCGCCGTCTTGCCGTCGCCCCGCGGGTCCCACGAGAAGCCGACGCGCGGCTGAAAGTCCCTCTTGTAGGTAGGGATGAAGAACGGTTCGTCGTGAATCGAATAGCGCAAACCGTAATTGAGTGTGAAGTTCGACCGCAGCTTCCAGGCGTCCTGGAAGTATAGGCCGTAGCGGCCTGTCCACGAGTTGGCCGAGGCGTCGCCGAATCCCTGCTGGTAGACGATCGGCAGATTCAGATTGAATGCCTGCAGCGAGTTGATCGGCGCCGCCAGATTTGGCAGCAAGCTCGGCTGGTTGGCAGTCAGAAACTGTGTCAACTGAGTCAACACCGACGGCCCCAGAGCGGGATTGAGCGCAATGATGTTGCCGAGCGGGATGGCCGCGCCGAAGTTAAACCGCCCGCCGAAGAACGTCTCGCTCGTCGTGGTTATGCGGTTGAAGAACATCGAGCCGCCGAACTTGAGCGAGTGATCGCCGAAGATCTTCGAGAAGTTGTCGTAGATGTCGTAATGACGCTCGATGTTCTCCGAAGGCAGGAAGATGTCGCGGCCGAAGAAGCCGAAGCCTTCAATGTTGATCTCCGGACCGAAGGGGTCGTTGGTGAAGAACCCGGCCCGCGTATAGCTGTATTGCAGCTTCAATTCATTGAACGCGGTCGGGCTGAACTGATAGTTGTGAGAGCCCACGACGCCGCCGTTGAATACGCTGATCTGGCGGCCGCGTGAGACGGCCGTCAACGCTCCCGCCGCCTGGTTTTCAAAATTGCCGTCAGTCACATTGAAGCGCAGGTATCCGCTGCTCCGATCGCTGAAGTTGTTGTCGAGCCGCGCCGAAAACTGCGTTTGCGATTCGTCAAACGGGAACTGCCCTGTGGCGTTGGTGAAGAGCTGGGTTGTGCGCGGCGTCGCAGTCAACGCGCCTCGCAACCCGGCCGCAAGCTGGGCGAATTGAGGGACGCCGCTCAGGAAGCTGAGCAGCGCGTTTTGCGACGCCGTCTGCTGGAACATGTTTGGATCGCCTAGCAGGTTGACGAAAGAGGTGCGCTCCTGACTGAACCGCTCGACGGCGGTGAAGAAAAACGTCTTGTCCTGTCGCAACGGGCCGCCGAAGGAGCCG
>DATCXQ010000148.1:0-11212 GCA_036565725.1 Blastocatellia bacterium | reverse complement strand
TACAGCTTCACGCAGATCTTTCTGAAACTTATTGTGAATGAGGTCAATATTGGGCCGTACCCTGTTGATGTAATCGTCTATTTCAACCTTGGGAACGACGAGCAGGCGGTCGGCGGTTTTCGGATTATTTATCTGATCGTGGACCAACCCATGACCCAGATTGCCCTGCGGGTCGAGGTCGATGCACAGTACGCGTTTGTTGTGGCGCAATCCGAAACAAACGGCGAGATTTTGAGCAATAGTGGTCTTACCGGTGCCACCCTTCTGATTGACGAAGGCGATGACCCGGGCAGGCTCTTCCTTTATTAACGGAGCGACGTAAACTTCACGCTCGAGCCGCTCCGTGCCAAACGGGACACAAATATGTTCTGGCATAACTTCGGCTCGCTTGTTTGTCTACGGGGAGGAGAATCCAGGCAGATGCTTCAGAACTGCTGTCCTAGCAAGCTCTCCTAGGAGGATGGATTGTAAGTATAGACTTAGCCGTCGGCGATTTCAACAACCTTAATGATCATGCTTCTTTCTTCCTCCCCTCCTTCGTTTCTTCAATGCCCTCGGACCACGGGAATTTCTCCCTCTCTCTTCCCTCATTCCCTAATCCATCACCGAGCAGCCGCGCGCCGAGAACGAAGAGCATGAGAACCAGCGCCGGAGAAAGCTCCGCCAGAACGTGGCCGCGCTTGAAGAGCTTGCTGTCCACGGCGGTCAACAGGCTGCCCCAGCTGGCCTCGGGATCCTGCAGGCCGGCGCCCAGGAACGAGAGCGCGGACTCAGCGAGCAGGAAGTCAGGGAGAAGGATAAGCGTTTGCGCGGCGAGAGACATCGCCGCGCCCGGCAGTATGTGGCGAACGATGACGCGGGCCGGCGAACAGCCCAGACTCACGGCGGCCATCACGTATTCGCGCTGGCGCAGTTCCCGCGTTAAGCCGCGCGCGAGTCGCGCCATCTCGGCCCAACCCAGCAGGGCAAAAAGGATCAACAGCAACTTGATCGCGTCGGCGGGCGGTAATCCCGGCGGGAAAGTGGCGCGCACGGCCAGAATCAACACCAGGGTCGGGAGCGCCAACATCACGTCCGCCGCGCGCATCAACACCGCGTCCGTCCACCCTCCTATATAACCAGCCACGCCACCGATCAGAACGCCGAGCGCGCTCGCCAGTAGAGCGCCGACCGGTCCTATAAACAGCGAATAGCGAGTGGCCATGAGCAGGCGAGATAAACGGTCTCGCCCGAATTTGTCCGCGCCGAGCAAGTAAACGCGCGGAGCCTCGACGCCAGCCTCAGCGCGCGTTCCGAACAGATGCAGATCGGTCGGAAAAAGCCAGAGAAATTCGTACGAGTAGCCGCGGGCGAAGAGTTCGAGCGGGTATTCGCGATCCGTTATCTCCTCGTAACGCTGCGTCGCTGGATCGAGCAATTGCCGCGCATAGACGAAGGGCCGCGCATGCCATCGGCCCTGCGCGTCGCGGAAACGGATTGTGGTCGGCGGCGCGAGCGGCTCTCTGCGCGATAACGAGCTATAGTCATAAGGCGCGAGCAGGTCGGCGAAAACGGCGATCAGGCAAAAGAACATAACGAGGCCCGCCCCGGCTAGAAGCGCCCCGCGGCCACGCAGCCAATTGCGGATTGCGGATTGCGGATTGCGGATTGCGGATTTATTTTCAGCCGGCGCTGTCCGGTCTCGATCCTCGCTCTCACTCAGTGTCATTATCTTCATCTGGTAAGTCGATGGCTGCGAATCCGCAATCCGCAATCAACCGTTTCGCAGCCGAGGGTTATTAAGCCGCTGCAGGATGTCCGCCGCGAGATTGCCCATCATGACCGCGGCAGCGGCAACCAGCGTCACTCCCAGCAGCAGCGGAATGTCACGCGTCTCGACGGCCGAGACTGTCAGTTGACCCAATCCCGGCCAGCCCATCACCGTCTCGACGACCACCGAGCCGCTCATGACGCCGCCGAGCGAGATACCGAAGATCGTAATCAGCGGCCCGGCGGCCGGCCGCAGCGCGTGACGCATCAAAACCATCCATTCCGGCGCCCCGCGTGCGCGCGCCATGCGAACGAAATCTTCGTCGAGCGCATCCCTGATGGCGACGCGCGTTTGCGCGAGAAAGACCGCGAGGAGAGGAACTGAGAGGATGATCGCGGGCGGGATGACCCGAAAAGACAAAACCTCGGCGTCCGCATTCGTCGCCGGGCCGACGACGCTTATCAGCGGCGTGGAGTAAATGAGAGCCAGAGCCAACAACGCCAGCGCGAGTCCCGGCGTGGAGGACGCCAATAAGATAATCACTGAGCAGAGGCGATCAACCAAAGAGCCTGGGCTCCGGGCTGCGGCAATCCCCAGCATGAGCGAGACCGACCAGGCGATCAACAACGCGACCGTCGCCAACATTCCAGTGCGCAACAAGGGAAGCCGGATGAGGCTCCACACAGGCGCCTGCAAAACGAGTGAGTGGCCGAGATCGCCGCGCGCCGCCTCGGCAAGCCAATTCCGATAACGCTCCATCAACGGGCGATCCAGACCGTGAATGCGGCGAATCTTCTTGATCGTCTCTTCCGAGCCGCGAGGGTTGTCGAGCATGTTCACCGCGTCGCCCCCGGCGCGCGTGAGCAGCCAAAAAATCAGGACCGAGATGATTAGCAGAACCAGGGCGCCCTGCAGCAGCCTGGAAAGAATCAGCTTTATCATAACAATCAGTACCGCGAGCGGTAGCGAGTTGACGCCTCCTGCGACGATATGGCGAGAATCAGCTTTAACATAACCGAGCAATGATGTTAATCTTGTGTCGGCGTCCAAGCCAGGGCGCAACAAATTGTCAATTTATTAGATCGGCTTGCAAATCGATGTACGGCGTACTGAAATGCGTGTACGGATCAGGACCGCGGGCCTTCCTGTACATGCAATCGCAAACTGATCCAGGCTAATCGTGGATCTGAAAGACCCCACACCTTTGCAGATCGCTCGACCAACGAACGCTCCATTCTTGCTGCAGCGTCTTCTACCCAGACGCGACTACGGTTCATGTCGCGAGGCAGGCGCTAGCGGCGATCATAATAGTACCCGCTCGGCTTGGTCGGCTTGATGGGGTGGCCTCACGGGTCCGCGCGGAGATGCCCACAGACTTCGCAAACAATGAGATTCACAACACTGCGGCTATTAGCCTTGCCTGCCTTAGTAGCTCTGGTCTGGACCACGTCCGCCTGCCGATCCTGCGGCCCGGTCAGTGAACGCGCGGGAAGCCGGCGTGGCGGCAAGATTATTTATCGGGTCTCGTCGGCGCCTGCGACGTTCAACTACCTGCAGGCAAGCGACGAGAATTCGTTGATCGTCTCTTTATACCTGATGGGCGGGCGACTGATCGAGTTCGATCACAAAAATCAGCAATACGTCCCCAGCCTTGCTGAATCGTTGCGGCGGCTCGACGACGGGAGAACGGTCGAACTGACTCTGCGCGACGGGATCAAATTTTCGGACGGCCATCCGATCACTGCCGAAGACGTCATATTCACTCTTCGCGCGATCTACGACGAACGCACGGCCTCCCCCATTTTCCGCGACGCGATGATGATCGGGAACCGCCAAATCGAAGCCAGCATACCCGACGGGACTGATGGTCAGAGCGGGCGGCGGTTGCGTTTTGTCTTCCCCGACGTCGTCGCGTCGCCAGAAAATTATCTCTCGAATCTGGCCGTGTTGCCGCGCCACGTCCTCGCAGCCGATTTCGACCGCGGCGCGCTGCGTGAGGCCTACGGCCTGACCGCCGATCCGTCGCGGGTCGTCACCGCCGGCGCATTCGCTGTCGAATCAGCCACGCCAGGCGAACGCGTCACGCTCAAACGCAACCCGCACTACTGGAAAAAAGACAGCGCGGGCGCGCCGCTGCCGCGCCTCGATCAGTTGGTGATCGAGGTCGTGAAGGACGCGAACAACGCTTTCGCGCGTTTGCAGCAAGGCTCCGTGGATATCTACGAACGTCTCCGCCCGGCGGACTATGCGGAGTTGCGTTCGCAACCCGGGGTAACGAAGATTTCCGATCTCGGTCCTGGGCTGCAAATCGACCATCTCTGCTTCAATCTCAATGAGGGAGAGATTAAGGGCGGAGCGGCGCACAATACGATCAAGCGCGCCTGGTTCAACAATACGCGATTCCGTCAGGCCGTGTCGAGCGCGATCGACCGACAGACAATCGCTTCGGTCACGCTGCAAGGACTGGCCACGCCGCTTTACGGTTTTGTATCTCCGGGTAATCGCAAGTGGGTCGCCGCGGACCTTCCGCCCATCGCGCACGACCTGGAAAGATCGCTGGCGCTCCTACGCGAAGCAGGTTTTACTACGCGAGGCCCTCAGGATCGCCAGGAGTTGTATGATGCGAAAGGCAATCGCGTGGAGTTTACGCTGATCACACCCTCGACGAACCAGCCTCGCAAAGACATGGCGATAGTGATTCAGGAAGACCTTTCACGGCTGGGAATCAGGGTGCAGGTAGCCCCGATTGATGGTGGCGAGTTTCTGCGGCGCACGACAGAAAGTTACGATTATGAGGCCGCGATTCTCGGAGCGGCTCCCAGCGAACCGGACCCGTCCACCTATACAAATTTCCTGAGCAGCAGTAGCCCCTCGAATCCCTGGCGCCCGAAGCAATCGAAACCCGCGACCGCCTGGGAGGCCCGGATTGACGATTTGCTTGCGAAGCAAGCCCGCGAGACCAACCCTGATCGCCGTCGCGCAGCCTTCAACGAAATTCAACGAATCCTCGCTGAACAATTGCCGATTATCCCTATAGTCGCGCGCCATATATGCGTGGCGGCCAATCAACGCGTCGGCGATCATCGCCCGAGCGTCATCTTCCCCTTCTCGCTCTGGAACGCGGAGGAGTTGTTCATTGTCCAACCCTGAGGATAGTGGAAAGAGGATAGAGGATCGAAAGTCGCGAACAACGATCCTCGATCCTCGATCCTCGATCCTCGATCCTCAATCCTCGATTCTCACTGCGTAGCCAGTCTGGCCATTCCGGCCATCGCTTTCGCGAGTTCGTGGCGCTTCATCGCATCGTTGGGGCGGAAGACTTGGCCGTCGGCAGTCATCAGCCCGCGATCGAGCGCGACCTTGACGTAGCCGCGCAGGCTCGACGGGATCGAAGCGGCGTCGGTCAAAGGAAGCGATGTTCCGGCCAGCGATTCGGCCTGGGAGCGCAATCCGGCTGCTCGCACCAGCGCGACCGCCGACGTGAGCCGCGTGGCGCGGTCGTTGGGACGGAAACTCCCGCCAAGCGGCGCGTCGGTGAACAACGGACCGCCCGGCGCCGATTGGGCGCTCTCGACCATGTTCCTCGTCACTCTGTTAGTCACGTCGGTGAAGCGCGGCGCCCCCGCCATGTATTGCGGCACGCGCCCGCCGACCACCAGCGCCGAAGCCAGATCGTATCGTGAGACGGTGAATTGAGGGCGGAAGTGGGTGCCGGACGTCGCCATCACGAACGACCGCAGATTCTGATAGACCTCGGCCTTCGCCGCTGTGGTCAAACTACTGATGTCGTCGAGCGGCGGGTATTCGGCATGCGTGGTCTCAAGCGTGCCTATAAAGTCCTGCGGCGTGCCGATGAGCGTGTGCGTTAGCTTCACGCGCCACGTTCCGGGCGCCGGATTATTGATCACGGCGCGCTCGCGGCGTCCGGTCAAGACCGGCAGGTTGAGCGTGTTCACTACGGGCCCCGCCGCGCCGCTGGGACTGATCAATTGCATAGACAGGTCGTTAATGGACGTCTCCGGCCCCCACGCGACCTGCACCGAGGCCTTCAAAGTGTTCTGTGGGATATTGATATTGGCCGTGTAGGAGCCGAGGAGGCCGAGCAATCCCAGCGGCACAGTCCCGGAGAACATACGCAGTGGGTCGTTGACGTAGCGCGCCTGCTGGCGGTCGAGCGAGGCGCGGAACATTCCCATACGGCGCTGCGAGAAAGCCGCCTCCAACACAGCCGCATGCGCGTTGAGCATCCCGGCGCCGACCTCGTAGCTGTTATAAGGCGGCATCGGAGTCGCCGTGCGCTGCAAGATGTCTTTTATCTGATACGGCGTGAGCGACGGGTTGACGTCGAGCATCAACGCTATTGTTCCCGCCACCTGCGGCGCTGTAAAGCTGGTGCCGCTGCCGACGGTGTAATTTAGTACATCCTGGGCCGAGAGGCGCGAGAGATCGCCGCCCAGACCGAGATTGAGCAATCCGTTCACGTTGACGCCCGAAGCGCGTAGGCTGACTACGTTGACGCCCGGGGCGACTAGCGACGGGCCGCTCATTTTCGTGAATGAGCCGCGCGATGAGAAATCGGCCAGCCGCCCTTGTTCATCCGTAGCGCCGACACTAACCACCCACGGCGCCATCGCGTAAGGATTGAGCGTGTCCACGCCCGGCCCGTTGTTGCCCGCCGAGAAGACCACACTGACGCCCCGGTCGGTGAGCATCCTGGTGGCGAGGTTAACGGGATCGTTCGGGTCGTAGAGCGTGTCTGCGGAGAAGCTGCAATTGACTACTTTTATGCCCAGTTCTTGCCGTTTCCAGAGAATGTAATCCAATCCTTCGATAACCGAGAGCAAATCCAGGGTGCCCACGCTCACCCCCACCAGTTTGGCGCCGGGCGCGACCCCGCTGTATCTGCCGCTTGAGCGCGCGCCGTTGCCGGCGATCACTCCTCCGACGAAGGTGCCGTGTCCGGAGACCGGATCTGTGGTGGGCAATCCTTCGACAGTGATTGGATAAGTAAAGCTGACGCCGATCCCGGCCGCGCCCACGGTCGAGACATTCCTGACTACGCGACCAGCCAGGTCTCCGTGCGTACTGTCCAACCCAGTGTCGAGCACTGCCACCGTAACGTTGCTGCCAATGACCGTCTGCCCTCCGTTGGCCGCAGTCAGTTCCGCGTCCGTCTTTACACGCTCCGTGCCCGTCAATCCATTGCCAGGCTCCGCAAGTATTTTCAGCGTCCGATTGCTGTAGATCGAGCGCACCTTCGGCAACTGCGAAATCTGCAATATCTGCCTCTTGGTCGCCGTCACCGTAACCACAGGTAAAACGTGATAACGCTCTCCCAGAAGAACCCCAATCTGTCGCAGAGTCGAAATATCGGCGTCCGTCACCGCACTGTTGAAGACCACAGCCGCGTTGACGTTGCTGTCGTCAGTCGCGCGATCAAGCGCTTTCGCCAACGAAGCATCGAGGCTCCGCAACCCCGGTGGAACAGGCGGCTCGGGGCCGAGGATGTTGGTACCGGTGAGGTTTGTGACAATGCCGTAGACGGTTGTGATAATACTGTTGGCGCCGGTGAAAAAGATATTGCTAACGTCGGTCGCTGCGCCGCTGTTAGCGCCGGTGATCGTGAGGTCGCCTGGCGGGAGCGTAATAGGACTGCCATCGATGGCGTTAAATACGACGCCATTAGCGCCACTGATCGTAATAAGCCCATCAATGGCATTAAACACGACGCCGTTAGCGTGCCCAATAGTGAGACTATCAATGGCGTTAAATACAACGCCGTCGGCGCCGATAATGCTGAGATTATCGATGGCATTAAACACGACGCCGTTAGCCTGCTGGATGGCGATTGAATCCGCCTGATAGCTATTGCCTCCCGAGTTGATTAGGATGCCGTTCGGAGAAGTAAAACCTAGTGCCGAAGCCTGACCAGTCGTTCCCCTGTCTACGCCGGTCGCCAGAATGTTAAGCAGGCCACCAATATATGTGAGACCGCCCAGGCCGGTCGTTGTAATGCCCGAAGTTGTGGGCGCCGTGATGCCGTTAGGGCTAAAAGCCAACAACCCGTCCAGGGTGGTCGGCAGAACGCCGCTATTGCCGACATAGGTGATGCCGTTAGTCCCACTAGATGTGATGCCGGTGCCCTGCGTAATAAGAAGGCCGGCGCCCACTGAGCTAACGCCAAGAACGACAATTAACGTTATAGCGATAATCCGCTTGGTTTTCTCACTGAGTTTATGGGAGTGAGTGTTCATAACGTGGCTCTCCTGTATTTAAAATCCTGGGTTTTACAGTAGCGAGTTATCCGATCAGCCCACGGTAAACCTTCTGCGTCTCTGACGCCGGCTCTACTGCCAGTTCCTTTCGTAAAAGGGCGCGCAGAGTCTCGTACTGTTCTTTGACTGCAGCCCGGTTGCCTTGCGCAGCGTGCGTGCGCATGACCAGACAATGGATGTCCTCACGGTAGGGGTCGTCACGGAGGATCTGGGTCGTCAGTTGGAGCGCGCGGGGCCATTCTTTCTGACCGAAAGCAGCCACGGCCAGAGTTTCGAGCATGTGCAGATACTGCTCGTTGTAATAAGATCTTTGTTCCTCAACCCACTCGTCATAGCAACCGCGCATAAACTCGCCCCGGCAGAGTTTTACCGCCGCTTCATAGCAAGAGACGCAGCGTTCCTGGTCTCTGGCGCGGCGACCCGCGTCGCCTTCCGCCGCAAGGCGATCGAACTCCTCGATGTCAATCGAGTACGCGAAATCCGGATTGAGCGCGTAATCGCCGTCACGATAGAGGAGGAAGTTCTGTTTGAACGATTGATTGCTGTTGAGCGCCTTGCGAATGTGAGACATCGTAGGGTGAAAATTCTTGGCCACGACGTCGAAATCCGCCTCGCCCCAGAAAGTGTCAATGATCGTATCTTTTGAGGCGCGGCGGTGTCGCCGGGAAGCGATGAAACAGAGGATGTCGTGAGCCCGCCTAGTCGTCCAGGCGTCGGCCGCGAACGGACGTTTCGGGTCACGTAAGATTTCAACATGACCGAGCAGATTTATCGTCAGATCGGCGAGCGGAACGGACGGCGCCTCTTGAACCGGCGGCGCGGCGGATGGCTCCCGTATCGCCACTTGAGTAGCGAGATGCTCGCGCGCATCAGGCGGCAACAGCTCGGCCACTTCAGGCGTTGTGAATAGCTGCGGATGCGCAGCCAATTTCCGCCGCAGCCAATATTCATAGTCATAGCGCGCCGCCAGGTCCAACGCACGCCGCACCCGCTCCAGCATTTGGACGTCGCGTCCCGCCGCAAAATCGCACTGAGCCAGCGCTATACAGGCCTGAGCTTCATTATAATAAAGCTCGTTCCGGCGAAAGTATCCGAGCGCGGAATCGAGTTCGGCGCGCGCCGACTCCTCCTCGCCTTGCGCAATTAGAATGCGGCCCATAGTGAGCGCGGCCGTCTGATTGCGGTATTCGTCATTCAAAGTTCTGCGGGTGTTGATCAATTGATCAATCAATTTCCGAGCAGCCGCGAGGTCGCCAATCTGCAGTTCGAGCAGCGCCTGTTCATCAAGCAATTCATAGTGAGCCAATTCAAGGCCGGCCCTGTCATAATCGCGCGCGGCGCGCTCGTAAAACTCCCTTGCCCGCGCCACGTCTCCGAGCTCGCGATACAGCATGCCATACGTCTCAAACACCTGGGCTCGCATCCCGATCATATTAAAGAGTTGACACCGCTCCATGGCGCGATCCAGATGCTGCTCGCACATCTCGAATTCGCCGCGATAAAAGTGGCAGCGCGCTACATTTAAATGCGCGTCCGCCTCCTGCGGCATGGGCGCGGTGTCGCGCCCGTCACGAAGCGGCCGGCGGAACCAACGCAGCGCTTCGCCATAATCTCCGCGCATGCCCAGCGGCAATCCGAGGTTGTGAACGATCCAGCGGGCATACTGCTCATCGCTCCGCTCCTCAGCCGATTGTAGCGCCGCGCGAAATTCGCGCTCCGCTTCAGTCCATTTGCCCAACGCCAACAAGCATGCCCCGCGCGTATTGCCGCATTTCATCCGCACCGGGGATTGCTCTTCGCTCAATTCGGTCGCGCGGTCGAGGTATGCGAAGGCTGTCGTAAAATCGCCATTCCGTCGCACGATTGTCGCCAGCGAGTGGAGGGCTTCGGCCTCGCCTTCACGGTCATTCTTCCCTTGCAGCAGAACCGTTGCGCGGCGGAGCGTGGCCTGCGCCCTGTCGTATTCGCCGCGCAACCGCGCCACTTCCGCGCGGTAAGTGAGGGCGCGGGGATGACTTTCCAGGGCCTCGGCCGGGAGCGCGTCTACAGAAGCGGTCAGACTGCCGAGCGCGCCCGAAGCTATCCACTCCTGCCCCCTGTCGGCTACCACCTTGGCCGCGCGGTCGAACTCATCTGCTTCCAGAAAGTGGCGCACGGCTCGCTCCCAATTCCCGCGGCTCAGAAAGAAATCGGCTATCTGCGCATGTTCGGCCAACACTCCGGCCCGTCCGACCTCCGAAAGCAATCTGCGCCGCAAAAAATCACGGAAGAGTGGGTGCAACCGGTACTCTTCGCCGCTCCCGTCGGTGGCGAGTGTGATGAACACGTTGCGGCTGACCAGCGACGGGAAAATCGTAGAGCAGCCGGAATCCGGATAGAGCCGCACGCAGTTGTCCAACTCGACGCGATCCAGCAGCGAAACCCGGAGCAGTAGATTCCGCGTCGGCTCCGGCTCGAAATCGAAGACTTCTTCTGCGAAGTAATCAAAGACGTCGCGTTCGGACCGCCGCAATATTTCGCTCAGGTCCGGTTCCGCCGCGCCGGCGCCGTTCCTGGATTGGCGCTGCGCCACCTGCCTGATGAGTTGCAACGCCATAACCCACCCTTGCGTGCGCTCGCGGAATTCGGCCACTTGCTCCGCCGTGACCTCCAAGCCGAAGACCTGGTTGAAGAGGGCCTGCGTCTCTTCGTCGGTAAAGAGCAGGTCGTTGCGATCAATGATGGCGAGCGCGCCATGCGAACGGAGCTTCGCCAACTGTAGCGGAGGGGCGTCGCGCGAGACGATGATTATGTGTAAGACGTCGGGCTGATACGCCAGGAGCCGGTCGACGGCCGTGTGGACGGCGGAGTCGGCGCCGAGGTGGTGGTAGTCGTCGAGCACGATGACCAGCGGCTGCTCGATCTGATCAAGCGCTTCGTTGAGCAGCGCGTCCACGGCTCGTTCGGGGCGCTGCCCGACCTCGGCCGGCGATTGTCGCAGATAGGCGAGCGTCGCCTGGCCGAAATCAGGGACGAATTGCCGGATGCCATACGCGATGTAGCTTAGGAAAACCGCCGGATCGGCGTCCGTGTGGTCCAACTGATACCAGACGAAGCGGGGCGCATGCGCGCGAACGAAATCGGACACGAGCGTCGTTTTGCTCGCCCCGGCGTTGGCGGTGACTAGCGTGACCGCGCGCGAAAGGTT
>DATCXQ010000144.1:0-6573 GCA_036565725.1 Blastocatellia bacterium | reverse complement strand
TTCTCGATCACCGCGTTGTATCCCACGCAGCATGGCTCGGTCAGCGCGGCCTTTTCGAAAGGCAGATTGTCGGGAATGTGATGCAGGCACCGCTCGGCGACTTTCACGAATCCCGCCATCGCCCCGTTGATGCCGTAGCCGAAGCCCTTGCGTTCGGGGCAGAGGTTGTATGCGCCCGTGCGGCACAGCATGCATTTGCCGCAGATGTGCGACGCGGTCTCCGAAACGACGCGGTCGCCTTCTTTGAAGCCGCGAACACGGCCCCCCTTTTTCGCCACGACGCCGCCGAACTCATGGCCGAGCACGACGGGCGTGGCCACGTGCCAGCTCTGCGTTCCGTGGTATTGATGCACATCGCTGCCGCAGACGCTCACCGAGCCGACTTGCAGCAAGACCTCGTCTTCGCCGATCTCTGGGATCGGCATTTCTCGCAACTCCACCGAACCCGGCTTCAAATCGAACTGCACTACGGCAGTCATTGATGAACTCATGCTCCACTCCCAATCGGTTGTGATTTTTGAATGCGATTGAGTTTGGCCAGCGGCAGGTCATCCCATGTCCTATTGTCCAACTCACGCCCGGTTTTGCTTTTACGAACGCCGCCCCACTGTTTGAAGAAGAATGCGACCTTTGCTTTATGACATTGGTTGCGAATGTCTCTCACCCATTCCGGCTTCATCAGTCTTGCTCCAGGTCCAGATTCGCCGCCGACAATGACCCAATCAATCCCTCTCAAGTTAAGGTTGGGTAAAGGGCCGAGCAAAGGTTCAAGCGACAAAAATTTGATGTAGGCGGTAGTTTGTCGAAGGTGATCTATCCGAAAATCGTAATCTTGGTTCTCAACACTCACTCCCATCCAGACATTCGGCGACCACATCAACTCAGGGCTTAACTCAAGAAGCCTATCCGATCTTTTGGTCAAAACTTGAAACTGATGCCAATGGGCATTGCCCATTACTTCGAAGACCCGCCGAATGAAGTAAGTAGGGACATCTTTGTGAAATAGATCGCTCATCGAGTTGACAAAAACCGTACGTGATTTTTTCCAACGCAAAGGCAGATCTATCGCTTGTTCTTGCAGAGTTAGTTTGAAACCATTCGCGTAGTTGGCTTGCCCCATTGCTTGGAGGCGCAGCGCCAAGCGTTCAGCATAACAATTTTTACAACCTGGGCTGATTTTAGAGCAGCCTGTCAGCGGATTCCACGTTGCCTCAGTCCACTCAATTGCCGAATTTGTAGCCATCGAATTACTTCTCCAAAATGTGACGCGCGATTCTGAGTGCGGGATATTTGCCTTTGGGATTGCCAACGGCAAAACAGAGCACAAATATAGGGTTCTTGCGGGAATTGTATAGTGGGAGAGGGTTGGGAGCCACCCCTGCAAAAACGGTGTTAAGACGATTGACAAAATATTGGCTGATTGAGTCGAAGTCGCCTATCTTCTCCGTCACCTCTTCTTCCCCGAAGAGGTTCTGAGTTTTGCTTTTACGATAAAATACATCGTACCAGTCAGATGCTCCGAACATCTCGTCAAGTTTGTTACGCCAAGTCGGGCTGATGCGCCCCGACTTTGTTAGGATTCTATTTACAGCGACGCCCAAAGGAAAAAGCAACCACAGATCAATGGCTTGAGTCTGGCCGATTGCTTCTATCGTGTCCCACGTAACTTGCATACCAAAGGGATCGAGAAACAAAACGGCACGATGATTCTTCCAAGATGGACCTTGGCATAAGCCCTTAAGAAACGAATTGGCGTCTTTATTCTCCAACTTGATATCTTCTGCGAGGTGAGGAAACTCTTCTTTCAGCTTTTGAAGTTCGGCGAACCTATTCGGATCTTTTTCAATGAAGATATATTTGTGAAACCTCGGTTCCACTTGAAGCGCGATGCGAGCTGATCCATCCAGAAAGCTATCCATTTCAGGAAACAAGAGCGATTCTGGTTCGTTGTTGGCTAAGGTCGTACGATATCCTGTTCCCGCAAATGCGTCTATGTAAGCGGTCTTGAAAGGCGTATTTTTCAGGGCCGTCCTGTACCCAATTAGATACTGACGCACACTTTCCAGTTTTTTCTCTGTCCAACCGCCTCCGAAAGATTGCTTTGCTCGTTTCAGTCTCGAATCCTCCGAACAATTTCATTAAGAACTGCTCTTAGATCATTGCCGGCGACGCTGAACGAATGCGCGTCAATCGCCAGCGGCGCCCCGATGACGACCAGCGGCGCGCCGTGTTTCGGCATCGAGATCGCCTCCTCGATTGAAAGGCCGCCCACGGCTTGCACGGGAACGCTGACGGCTTCGACGACGGCTTTCAGGTCGTCGAGCGGACTCAGTCGCTTGCCCGTGTCGGCGAAGACGCCGTTTCGTTCGTCGAAGCCGGTGTGATGCACGATGTAATCGACGCCCAGGTCTTCCATCCATTTCGAGGCGGCGGCCTTGTCGTCGCAGACCATGTTGTCGCCCATCACCTTGACGCCGAAATCGCGCCCGGCTTTGACGACGCATTTGATCGTCTCCGCGTGCGCGCGCGCCATCACTACCACGTGCGTCGCGCCGGCCTTGGCCATCATCTCGGCTTCCAGATAGCCGCCGTCCATCGTCTTCAGGTCGGCGACGATCGGATGGTCGGGAAATTCCCGGCGCAGCGCGCGCACGCCATGAAGCCCCTCGGCCAGAATCAGCGGCGTGCCGGCTTCGAGCCAGTCAACGCCGGATTCGACCGCGATGCGCGCGGTTTCAATCGCTTCTTTAATGTCCGTCAGGTCGAGTGAGATTTGAACTATCGGTGGATGAGAATTTTTCATTTACTTGAGCGTGCGAATCTTGATATTGCGGTACCAGACGGCGTCGCCGTGATTCTGCAACAGGATGTGGCCTTTGGCGGTTTCGCCGAAGCCATTCGTGTTTTTAAACTTGCTTTCGGCGATGTGTTGTTTCAACTTCTCGCCGCCGCGCTCGAATTCGAGGACCTTGACGTCGTTCAGCCAGTGCTCGATGTGATTGCCTTTGACGACGATGCGCGTGAGGTTGAATTCGCCGACGGGATTGAGCTTTTTGTCCTTGCTCGCGGGGATCAGGTCGTAGAGCGACCCGGCGGTGCGATTGCCCGCGATTCCCGCCTTGGCGTCGGGGTGATTTTCGTCGTCCAGAACCTGGTATTCAAAACTGACGCCGGACCTGCCGGTCGGCGGCAGGCTTTCGGAGACCAGATACTTGATACCGCTGTTGGCTCCCTTCGACAGTTTCCATTCGATCGAAAATTCGAAGTTGTCGAATTGATCAGCCGTGATCAGATCGCCGCTCGCCTGGCTCGGTTCGCCCTCGGCCGGAACTTTTTTGATGCAGCCGTCTTCGATTGCCCAGCCGGCGGGGACTTTATCGCTGTGAAAACCGCGCCAACCGTCTAAGGACTTGCCGTCAAAGAGCAGTCGCCATCCGGCGGATTTTTCGGCTCCGGTCAGTTGATTGACGGGAGTTTTGTTTTGAGCCGACGCCGCGATGAAAAGCGTTGCGCCAGCCAGTAATAGCGACACGATTTTTGTCTTCATTGTTTTTCCTCGATTAGTTTGCGGTATTGAACCCTGAATCGTCTGACCGGCGGTTCCTCCTCGTCGAAGAAATCCTCGAAAGAAATCAGCTTCAAGCCTGATTGAACGAAGTGTTCCAGATCGCCCTTGATTAATGGCCAGGGCATTGATCCCGGACCGTCATTCGGCTCCCGGCCACGCGCTATGACGAGTAAAGACCCGCCCGGGGTTACGCAATTAACCATCGAGGAGATCGCGGCGGGACGCAATTCCGGCGGCAAGACTTGAAGCGTGTTGACCTCTACCACGAGATGGAAAGCCTCGCGCCATTCCGGAGGCAGTTCAAATAGGTCGGCTGCGACGTAATTAACCTTCGAATCAGCATAACGTCGCCTACACCAATCGATCGCCGCGGCGGAGATGTCGAAGGCGGTAACGTCGAATCCGCGCGCGGCGAGCAATTCGGCGTCGTCGCCGAGTCCGCAGCCTACGACCAGTGCGCGCCGGCCTTCGACTTGCGCGTGGTTTTCATCCAGCCAGCTTACGAGATGCGGGTTGGGAACCAGATCGGCCCAGGGGATGCGTTCGGCGGCGCCGTCCGCCTCGGCGTAGAGCGATTCAAACCAGCCTTTGGCGTCTCCACGTTCGAGAAAGGTCTTTGCCAGTTCTCTTGCGCGCGCTCGGCTCATTGCTCTGTCCGACTGATGAAGTCAGCGATGATCTGCGCCAACTCTTCGCCTTTATCTTCCTGAAGGAAATGTCCGGCGTTTGTGATCGTCACATGCGGCTGGCCTTGCGCGCCCGGAACCAGTTTTTGAAAGACTCGCTCGCCTCCTCGCGTCACCGGATCGCCGTCGCTGAAAGCCGTCAGCAGCGGTTTCTCCCAACGGCGCAAGACCTCCCACGCGCGACGATTGGCTTCCGACGCGGGATCATCGGGTCCGATCGGCACGAGCAGCGGGAACTGGCGGGCGCCGGCTTTATAACTGTCGTCAGGGAACGGAGCGTTGTAGGCCGCGATGACTTCTGTCGGCGGATCGTTCACGCACCCGCCTTTGATTATGCCGCCGACGTGAAAGTTTTCGACCGTCTGCGAATACTCGCGCCAGCGCAGGAAGCCCTCGGTCATAGGCTGATCGCCTGTGGGGAGCCCCGTGTTGGCGACGACGATGCGCGCGAACCGATCGGGATGTTCGGCGGCGATTCTTAGCCCGATCAGCCCGCCCCAGTCCTGACCGACGAGCGTGATCTCGCGCAGGTCTAGCGATTTGATCAGTCCTGTCATCACGTCAACGTGGAACTGGTAGGTGTAATCTTCGCGCCGCGCGGGTTTGTCCGAGCGCCCGAAGCCCGCCAGATCGGGCGCGACGGCGCGATGGCCGGCGGTTGTGATGATCGGGATCATCTTTCGATACAGATAAGACCAGGAAGGTTCGCCGTGCAGCATCAACACGGGCGCTGCCACCCGCGGCCCTTCGTCAAGGTAGTGAATGCGCAGTCCGGCGATCTCAACATATTGTGGGGCGAAATCGAAATTAGGCAGATTATTGAACCGCTCGTCCGGAGTTCGCAGAATTTCCATTCGATTTCCTCTCAACAACGGACTCAATCTTGACAGGGGATTGCTTGGATAATAGATTCACTTACCGATCGGTAACTTAAACCGCGCGGGCATTATAAACTCGTTGATTCTTAGACGCCAAAAGCATCGTCGTGAACATAATAGTTTGTCTCAAACAAATTCTCGACCCTGAGATTCCCGCGCGCGATTTTCGCGTCTACGGCGAAATGAAGGAGGCTGTGCGCGGCTCGGCCAATCTGGTCACGAACATCTTCTGCGAGAACGCGCTGGAAACCGCGCTACAATTGCGCGAAAAATCGGGCGGCAGGATTACCGCGCTGACGTTCGGCTCCGAAGAGGCTGAGGACACGCTGCGGAAAGCTCTGGCGATGAAGGCCGACGCGGCAACGCTCGTGGTCAACGACGGCCATCCGCATCCCGATCCGCTGGCCGTGGCGCAAACGCTCGCCGCCGCAATCCGCAAGATCGGCGCGTTCGACCTGGTGATGCTGGGCCGAGAATCGGGCGATTGGGGTGTGGCGCAGACCGGCGGGTTGCTGGCCGAAGAATTGGGCGCGCCCTGCGTCTCGTTCGTCGATCACATCGAAGTGAGCGGCGACGGACCCAATGCCGGTCTGATCGTCAAACGCCAGACCGACAACGGTTGGGAGAAGCTGACGGCGAAGACGCCGCTGGTCGTCACGGTCACTAACAATGAATTCAACGTCCCGCGCATTCCGAAGACGCGCGACATCATGATGTCCGCGCGACAGCCGATCACGAAATGGACGTTGGAAGACCTCGGCGTCAATGCCGCCGAGATACGCGCGGGCGGTAGCTATTACGAAGTCGTCGATCTGGCAGTCCCGGTCAAAGAAGTGGCCTGTGAGTTCGTCTCCGGCGATACGCTTGAGCAGAAGGTCGAGAGATTCGCCGAACGCGTCATCGAAATTACGCGCGCTTTGTGAACAGTACCGATCTTGCGTGGCTCGATTTAGAAATTATGAGTGACATAGTTATCTGTCTGTTTTCCGGTTCGGGCTACGATCGCGCGGCGCAAGGCGTCGTCGGCGCGGGGCGTCGTCTGGCTGATCAGCTCAAAAGCAATCTGCATGCCGTCGTCGCCGGCGCGCACAATCCCGAGTTAAACATCAGGGTCGCGTCGGTTGCGGACGCTGTAATAACCGCCGACCAGAGAGAACTGGCCCGCTACCAGCCGGAATTGCATCTGAACGCGATTACGGAAATCTGCCGCGACATCGCGCCCGCCGTCGTCCTGTTCGGCAATGACACTTACAGTCAGGAGACCGCGCCGCGATTGGCGCATCGATTGGGAGGCGCGGCCGCGGGCGATTGTCTCGAATTGATGACTCAGGATGGCGCGATCAGGGTCAAACGCAGCGTCTACGGTGGCAAGGCCATAGCCATGATCGAACTGAAGAGGTCGCCCGCGGTCGTATGGCTGCGCGCACGCGCGTTCGAGCCT
>DATCXQ010000138.1:0-17932 GCA_036565725.1 Blastocatellia bacterium | reverse complement strand
GGCGGCGGAGGCGTTGCACGATGCCGGCCGCCACAAGGATGAATTCCTGGCCATGCTCGCGCACGAACTCAGAAATCCCCTTGCGCCGATCCGCAACGCCATACAGGCGCTCAAGAAGATTGGACCGCCTGATCCACAGGTCCAGAAACTGCGGGATATGATCGACCGCCAAGTGACACATATGTCTCGGCTGGTTGACGACCTACTTGACGTCTCACGCATCACACGGAACAAGATTGAGCTTCGCAAGGAGAGGCTCGAACTAATGACGGCAGTCGTACGCGCGATCGAGATGAGTCGCCCACTGATTGACGCGCGCAAACACCGCCTGACCGTCTCACTGCCGCCTGATCCGGAGCAAGTCGAAGGAGACCTGACGCGGCTGTCCCAGGTCATATCGAACCTGCTCGACAACGCCGCAAAATACACCGAAGAAGGCGGGAACATCTGGTTGACGGCCGAGAGGTTGGGTAGTCAGGTCGTGATACGTGTGAAAGACGACGGGATGGGAATCCCGTCGCACCTCCTGCCCCACGTCTTTGATCTCTTCGCCCAGGCCGACCGGTCACTCGACCGATCACAAGGCGGACTGGGTATCGGTCTGACGCTCGTCCGCCGTCTCGTGGAATTGCACGGCGGCAGGGTCGAAGCCCATAGCGCAGGGACTGGAAAGGGCAGCGAGTTCGTCATCTATCTGCCGGTAGCCACAGTCGCGGAGTCGAAACGCGGGATGGCGGAGCCGACGGCCGCGGCCGGAGTTACCTCTGTAGAACGCTGCCGAATCCTGGTGGTGGACGACAACCTGGACTCGGCCGAGAGCATGGCGGCGCTGCTCAAGCTCTATGGCCACGAAGTGAGAGTGGCGTACGACGGCCTGGCCGCCGTGGAGTCAGCCCTCGCCTTTCGCCCGCAAGTGGTGTTGCTGGACATCGGCCTGCCCGTCCTGGACGGCTATGAAGTAGCGCGCAGATTGCGCCGCCTTGATGAGACGAAGGATATGTTCCTGATCGCGGTGACGGGCTACGGGAGAACGGAGGATCGGGCAAGGGCGCTTACAGGCGGCTTCAACTATCATATAACAAAACCGGCTGACCCGGAAGAATTGGACATGGTCATCAAGAAGCTAACGCCGGGTCGCTCAAACGAATCGGATCGGTGAACTTCTCCTCTGCCGCACGGGAAATCCAATGGCCATCTCTATCGAATCCTATTTGAAATTTTGCAGCGAGAGCTATCATTGTTCCATTTGGCCGCCAGGCTGGGCGCAGTCATCCCCGTCAGGTTGATTCCCTCGCGGCGCGACAACTTGTGCTTTGGCCTTCTGTCTTCCGGCGTCAGTCCCTCTTGTTCATCTCGACGTTGCGACGGATTGTACCATCAGCCCGAGGCTGCGCTCGCGCGCGGCTGCGCTTGCAGATGCTCTTTGAACCATTCCGCCGCCAGACGCGCCACTTGTTCGAGCGCGCCATGCTCTTCAAAGAGGCGCGTCGCGCCCGGAACGATCTTCATTTCTTTTTTACACCGGAGGCTTGCGAAGGCTTCCTTATTCAATTCAATGACAAGCCCGTCGGCGCCGCCGACGATGAGCAGCGTAGGCGGCGCCACGAGCGGCAAGACGTCTCCCGCCAAGTCGGGACGACCCCCGCGCGAAACGACCGCGCCGATGCTCTCGCCGAGCCTGGCCGCCATCAGCGCCGCCACGGCCCCTGTGCTCGCGCCGAAATAACCAACGCTCAGGTGTTGAGCCCCAGTTTGATATTTGAGCCGGCGCCTCTCCTCGTCTATCCATTTCGTCGCGTCAACCAGCCGGTCGGCCAGCAGGTCAATGTCAAAGCTAAGGCGCCGTGTGTACATATCCACCGCCTCCTCTTCCGCCGTCAGCAGGTCGAAGAGCAGGGTCCCGATGCCCGCCTCGCGGATGACCCGCGCAACGTACTGGTTGCGCGAGTCATAGCGGATACTACCACTGCCGTGCGCGAAGAGGACGACGCCGCTCGCTCCGCTCGGAATTATCAATTCTCCATCGAGAACCACGGCGCCCGATGGGATCCGCATACTCCGTTCCCATTCGCCTGAGCGTTCTGTATCGAGTCTCTGCATACTCAGCCCAGCCAGTGCGGATTCTTGGCCGTGGAGTCGTAGAGGACGTCGGTCTTGAACATCTCATATTTTCCCGTGGATGCGACCTGCGCCGTGCGCGCAAGCAGCGCGGATACTTCCGCCTTGCTCATCGGCTTGAACGTGCGCGCCGCTTCAATCGCCTGGTCGAGGATCGGCATGCTGTCAATACCGGTGATGACGGTCGAGGTCGGTAGATTGAGCGCATAATGAAGGCACTCGATCGGCGTGACAATCTTACTCTCCAGGATCACTTTACCGCCCAAAGGCTTCATTCCCAGCACACCGACTCCGTCCCGCAGCAACACGGGCAGGACCTTTCGCTCGAAGCTACGGAAATGAGCGTCCATGACGTTGAGCGGCATCTGCACGGCATCGAACCGGAAACGGTTGGCGGCGGCGGCCTCCAACGTCCGCAGGTGGACCAGCGGGTCTTTGTGCCCGGTGAAGCCGATGAAACGAATCTTGCCCGCCCGCTTCGCCGCCTGCATCGCCTCCATAGCGCCGCCGGGCGCGAAGATGCGATCCGGGTCTTCCATCCGGATGATTTCGTGGAACTGCATCAGGTCAACGCGATCCGTCTGTAATCGCTTGAGCGATTCGTCAATCTGCCTGGCCGCGGACTCTTTGGTGCGACCGTCAATCTTGCTCATCAAGAAGACCTTCTGCCGGTAGCCGTCGGCGAGCGCTTTGCCCATCCGAAGCTCGCTTTGCCCGTCGTGGTAATCCCAGCAGTTGTCCATGAAGGTAATTCCGCGGTCTACGGCGCTGCGGATGATCCTGACGCTTCCTTGTTCGTCTTTCGGAACGCCGATGTGGTAACCGCCCAGGCCTATCGCCTTCGACATGATCCCATTTTGAGCATTCGGCGAGGCTTCTTCGCCAGGCGGACAAACGCGGCGCCTGCGGTCTGTACGCTCAGTACACGTGGCTGCGGTTCGTACGCTCAGTACATCATCTCAGGCGGCAGCGACGGCGGGGCGGCCTTCTTCTCCGGCGCTTCGGTGACGGTCGCCTCGGTTGTAAGCATCAGCCCGGCGATCGAGGACGCGTTCTGCAAAGCCGTCCGCGCCACTTTGACCGGGTCTATCACTCCGGCTTTGAAGAGGTCTTCGAAGGTTTCGGTCTCGGCGTTGAAGCCGAAGTTCGGGTTGTTATTCTCCTTCACCTTCTCGACCACGATTGAGCCTTCGTGACCGGCGTTCTGCGCGATCTGGCGCAGCGGCTCTTCGAGCGCGCGCTGGACGATGTTGGCGCCTGATTGCTCGTCTTCCTCCCCAAACTTGAGGGCCTCGGCCGCCTTGCGCGCGCGGATGAACGCGACCCCGCCGCCGGGGACAATGCCTTCTTCGATCGCGGCCTTGGTCGCATGCATCGCGTCCTCAATGCGCGCCTTCTTCTCCTTCAGCTCGGTCTCGGTCGCGGCGCCGACTTTGATCACCGCTATGCCGCCGACCAGCTTCGCCAGCCGCTCCTGCAGCTTCTCGCGGTCGTAATACGAGGTCGTTTCCTCCATCTGCGCGCGCAGTTGTCGCACGCGGATTTCGATATCGGCCTTCTTGCCCCCGCCCTCGACGATCGTCGTGCTGTCCTTGTCCACCACCACCCTCTTGGCGCGCCCCAGATCTTCCATCCTGATGGTTCCGAGGTTTATCCCCAGTTCCTCGGTGAAGGCCTTGCCTCCGGTCAGGATCGCGATGTCTTCGAGCATCGCTTTGCGGCGATCGCCGAAGCCCGGAGCTTTGACCGCGCAAACCTGCAGCGTCCCGCGGAGTTTATTGATCACGAGGGCGGCGAGCGCTTCGCCTTCGACAGCCTCGGCGATGATCAACAATGGCTTGCCCGTCTTGGCCGCTTGCTCCAAGAGCGGCAGCAGGTCCTTCAACAAGCTGATCTTCTTCTCGTAGATCAGAATCAGGCTGTTATCAAGCACGCATTCCATTCGCTCCGGGTCGGTTACGAAGTAAGGTGACAGGTAACCGCGGTCGAACTGCATGCCCTCGACGACCTCCATCTGAGTCTCCATCGTTTTGGACTCCTCGACCGTGATGACGCCGTCCTTACCGACCTTTGACATCGCCCGCGCGATCAGGTCGCCGATGGCATGATCGCCGTTGGCCGAGACCGCGCCGACCTTGGCGATATCATCGCCCTTGACCGGTTTGGAGAGCTTCTTCAGATCTTCCACGACGGCCGTGGTCGCTCGATCAATCCCGCGCTTGAGCGCCATGGGGTTGGCGCCCGCCGCGACCAGCCGCAGCCCTTCGCGGAAGATCGCTTGCGCCATGACGGTCGCGGTGGTGGTGCCGTCGCCCGCGACCTCGGCGGTCTTTGACGCGACTTCACGCACCATCTGCGCCCCCGCGTTTTCGAGTCTGTCCGCAAGTTCGATCTCCTTCGCCACGGTCACGCCGTCTTTGGTAATAGTGGGATAACCAAATTTATTCTCGAGGACCACATTGCGCCCCTTGGGCCCGAGCGTCACTTTGACCGCGTCGGCCAGGACGTTGACGCCATGCTGAATGGCATGGCGTGACTCTTCGCCTAAAACAATTTGCTTAGCCATGCGCCTTCATCTCCTTCAATCTATTTCCGAGCGCGTTTCGCCTTTTCGACTATTCCAATGCGGCCGAGAATCTCCCTCTCCCGCATAACCACATAATCCTCATCGCCGATGATCACGTCCATGCCCGCGTTCTTTCCGAAGAGCACATGATCTCCGACTTTCAGATCGAGAGGGATACGCTTCCCACTTTCGAGAATCTGGCCCGCGCCGACGGCGATCACCTCGCCCTGTTGCGGCTTCTCTTTCGCGGTGTCAGGAATGTAGAGTCCGCTGCGCGTTTCTTCCGTCTCCTCGGTGCGCTTGATGACTACGCGGTCATGCAATGGTTGTAGTTGAATCATACTTTTCTCACCTCCTTCATTGATCGGCCTCTCGTAAACGCGACCCTATATTGAGTTGGTATCAGCCTAGACACACAGCAAGGGGAGTTCCAGAGATGAAAGGCGCAGATCCTTTTATTTAACAGCGCCCATCGTCCGCGCCTGTGACATCTTGGCGGAAAACCTGAAGACAAGCTTGCCCCACTCTGCGCCCGGTTGTTCGCGCTGGCCAAGGTGGCAAACCAAGAGCGGCGAAGGCGCCACAATTGGAGCGATAGGGCGCCGTAAGGAAGTGGCTCCATGGTGAAAAAACTGTCTGCCTACCTTTGCCGCCGGTTCGCACACGCAAATTGTTAGGAATGCTCGTTCTGCCCTCCGTCGCCACATCTCCGCTCCTGATACCCGTATCGCTTCGTTGCTCTGTCATCTAGTCCCAGTCACTTCGTCTCCGCCGCTGTGGCATACCGCTTGAGATACCAGGAAGCGTGTCTGACATCTCGCCCGCCAGTGGGCTAACGACTTTCGAATCATTAGGTCTTTCGAGCCAGGCGGGCGTTGGGCCAGCGCTACATTGATGAGATCGCCCGGGAATAGCGCGCGATCCATTTGTCATTTGACATTGACTTGTGCGCCGCTCGACTGACGACTGATGACAAATGACAAAAGACCAAGGAGGTAGATTATGGCAAAAGCAGTAGGCATCGATCTGGGCACAACCAATTCCGCCGTCGCAGTTATGGAGGGCGGCAAGCCGACCGTGATCGTCAACGCTGAAGGCGCCCGCGTCACCCCTTCAGTCGTAGCTTACACGAAGACCGGCGAGATCCTGGTCGGCCAAATCGCCAAGCGCCAGGCCGTGCTCAATCCGGAAAACACCATCTACTCGGCCAAGCGCTTCATTGGCCGCCGATATTCCGAAGTTCAGGAAGAGATCAAGAACGTTCCCTATAAAGTGGTCGCCGGTCCGAATGACGCCGTGCGCTTTGATATTCAGGGCAAACTGATCGCCCCGGAAGAGATCTCCGCGCAGGTTTTGCGCAAACTCACGGGCGACGCCGCGAAGTATTTGGGCGAGAAGGTCAAAGATGTGGTCATCACGGTTCCGGCCTACTTCAATGACGCGCAGCGGCAGGCCACCAAAGACGCGGGCACAATCGCGGGCCTCAATGTGCTGCGCATCATCAACGAGCCGACGGCCGCCGCGCTGGCTTACGGTCTGGAGAAGAAGACGAACGAAACGATCCTGGTCTTCGACCTGGGCGGCGGCACCTTCGACGTTTCCATTTTGGAAGTCGGCGACGGCGTCTTTGAGGTCAAATCGACCTCGGGCGACACGCACCTGGGCGGCGACGATTTCGACAAACGGATCGTGAATTGGCTGGCCGAAGAGTTCATGCGCGACCAGGGGATTGATTTGAGAAAGGATCGTCAGGCCCTCCAGCGGCTGACCGAAGCCGCGGAGAAGGCCAAGATCGAGTTGTCGAGCGTGATTGAAACCACCGTCAGCCTGCCATTCATCACGGCCGACGCCAGCGGGCCGAAGCACCTCGAATATAAACTCACGCGGGCGAAGTTCGAACAATTGACGGCGGATTTGGTTGAGCGATGCACGGAGCCGGTCAAGCGGGCGCTCTCGGACGCCAAGCTCAGTGAGCGCGATATTGACGAAGTGATCCTGGTCGGCGGCGCAACCCGTACGCCGGCGGTGCAAGCGCTCGTCCGTCGCCTCACCGGTGGCAAAGAGCCGAACCAGTCGGTCAACCCGGATGAAGTTGTCGCGGTCGGCGCGGCGATTCAGGCCGGTGTGCTCGCCGGGGAAGTCAAAGACGTTGTGTTGCTTGACGTGACGCCCCTCTCAATGGGCGTCGAAACCCTGGGCGGCGTGATGACCAAACTGATTGAACGCAACACGACCATCCCGTCGCGCAAGGCGGAAACCTTCTCGACGGCGGAAGATAGCCAGACGGCGGTGGACGTTCATGTGCTGCAAGGCGAGCGTGAACTCGCGCATGACAACCGCACGCTCGGCCACTTCCGGCTCGAAGGCATTCGTCCCGCGCCGCGCGGCCTGCCGCAGGTCGAGGTCGCTTTCGACATTGACGCGAACGGCATCCTGACAGTCACCGCGCGTGACAAGGAGACTGGCAAGGAACAGAAGATTACCATCAGCGGCTCGACGCAACTCTCGAAAGAAGATATTGACCGCATGGTGGCGGATGCGCAGAGCCACGCCGACGAGGATCGGCGGCGACGTGAGGAGGTTGAGGCGCGCAATCACGCCGACGCGATCGCTTACCAAGTCGAGCGACAGCTCCAGGAGTTGGGCGACCGCGCGCCGGCTAACGATAAGGCGCGCGCCGAGCAATTGATCTCGGAAATTCGCCAACTGGTCAAGGACAACTCTTCCGACGTCGCCCGGTTGCGCCAACTCGCGAGCGACCTGCAGCAGCTTGCTCATGGATTGGCCTCTGCGGCCTATGCCCAGGCTGCGGCGGGCGGCGCCGGGCCTCGACCCGGCGGGCCTCAACCCGGTGGGCCTCAACCTGGCGGGCCGAGGCCGGAGGGCGCGGGAGGAGGCGATGAAGTGATTGACGCCGAATTCAAGGAGAGCAAGTAACGGGCGGCGCAGGCTTGCGGCTTCCGCCGTGTCTGATCGCCACAGACTGAATTCTGTGCGAACCGGAGGAGACAGCGCCATGAATGACACAAAGCCGATCCACGATAGAGCCGCACAGGCGGATGAAGCTCAAACAAACGCTGAACAGGCCGCTGAGCAGGCCGAGGCCGAGCGGAAGGCGGGCGGCGAACAGCTTCAAGCCGAGAACACGCGACTCAAGGAAGAGTTGCGCCGCGAGCATGAAATCTACCTGCGCAACCTGGCTGACTTCGATAACTACCGTCGGCGCATTGATCGCGAACGCGCCAGTGTCGCCCAGGCGGGCAAGCGCGAAATGGTTCTTTCGCTGCTCGATGTCCTGGATGACTTCGAGCGCGCGCTCGAACACATGGACGAAGCGCCTGCGTCCATCTCGGCAGGGCTGAGCGCGATTTACCAGCGCTTGGCGGGCCTTCTCGAAGCGCAGAGCGTGACCCCCTTCGAGAGCGTTGGCCAGCCCTTCGATCCAGCGCTCCACGAAGCGGTGGGATCAGTCGAGAGTAATGAACAGGAGTCAGGCGCCGTGATTGATGAGTTGAGACGCGGCTATCGCTGGGGAGAAGAGTTGCTCCGACCGGCGCGAGTTCGCGTAGCCCGATGATCGTCATCATTCGGCCATTTGCGACTTGGGAGGAAAGTTATGGCGAAGTTTTATGTCTATAAAGACGCCAATGGGGCATACCGATGGCGGCTCCGCGCCGGCAACGGCAGAGTCATCGCGGATTCCGGCGAAGGGTATGTAAGGAAGATCGATTGCGAGCGCAGTATCGAGCTGGTTAAGGAAGAATCTGCGACCGCTCTGGTCGAGGAGGTTCTCAGCAAACCTGCCTGAGCCGCTCGCAAGGTCAAACGGCGCCCCGGGCGCCTGGTCCAGATTCTAAATGGAAGCGCATAACGGAAAAAAAGGAGTCGTGAATTTCGACCGCGCGAGTAAGGAATTGACCTTTACTCCCAAAAGCGGTCATTGCCAAGGAGCGGGTGGCGAAGGGCGACGGCCCGGCAAAATGAGCGGCGCCGGATTGGCGCTGGCAACGCCACACGAGTTATCAATAATTCTTATCAAAATGGAAAGAGAGGTAAGTTTATGGCAGACCCAAATGACAAGAGAAATCAAACTCAATCCTCCGGTCAGCAAGGCGGGCAGCAGGCCGGACAGCAGAGTGGACAGCAGGGCGGACAACAAAGGCAATCCAATCAACCGTCCGGTCAACAGTCGGGCGCGATGCAGGCCAGGGAGCAAGGGCAACGAGGCGGCAGGATGGCCCGGCGCGGTTCGCTCGCGCCGTCCATGTTTGCGCTCAGCCCGAGCGCCGTCTTCAGCATGAGTCCGTTCGAGCTCATGCGGCGCTTTACGGATGAGCTGGATCGCGCCTTCGAAGGCCTCGGTCTCGCGCGCGGCGCCGGCGGCGGCGAAATCGAGATGTGGACGCCGTCCGTGGAGGTCTTCGAGCGCGACAACAATCTCGTCGTGCGCGCCGAATTGCCCGGCCTGGATAAGGACGACGTCAGGGTCGAGCTTACGGACGACGGCCTGGTCATTGAAGGCGAGCGGAGGCACGAGCACGAAGAGCGCCTCGAAGGCGGCTATCGGTCGGAAATCGAATACGGCCGTTTTTACCGGCTGATCCCGGTGCCTGAAGGCGCCAATATAGATCAGGCGCAGGCGCGGATGAACAACGGCGTGCTGGAGGTCGCGATCCCGATGGCGGAGGAGCGCCACCGGCGTCGCAGCATCCCGGTTGAAACCGGCGCCGGTCAAGCGGCTCAGACCGCCGGCGAACAAGCGCAAACCGCGACAGGCGGCTCTGGAAGGAGGTGATCGTCTGACAGGATTCCGAGCGCGCGGACCTGATCCGCGCGCCCGGTAGTCAGACGTTCCGCCAGGAATTATGAAATGAACAAGGTTCCGTTATTTCGCGATCTACTGACGGCGCATCACTAAGGAGAGAGTCATGCGAAACGAAATTCGAATTGGCCGGATCTCCGGCATCAGTATCTACCTCGATTGGAGCTGGATTTTCATTTTCCTGCTTGTGACCTTTGGCCTGGCGGGAGGAGTTCTCTTTGTCTGGCATCCCGACTGGAACCCCTGGCTAACCTGGGCTGTCGCCGTCGCGGCCTCGCTGTTGCTATTTGCTTCGGTCTTGCTCCATGAGCTGGCGCATTCGCTGGTCGCCAAAGCGCGAGGCTTGCCCGTTCGCAAGATCACGCTGTTCTTATTCGGCGGCGCGTCAAACATCGAACGTGAGCCGGACTCTCCGAAAACGGAATTCTTGATGGCCCTCATAGGCCCGGGCGTCAGCATTGCGCTCGGCGTCGTCTTTTTATTGGCGGGCGGCCTGATGGCCGGCGCGACTGGCGAGACGATGGCTTCCCCGGTCGAAACCTTCTCCCGTCTCTCTCCGCTCTCTACTCTGCTGTTGTGGCTCGGCCCGGTCAATATTTTCATCGGTCTCTTCAACTTGATCCCGGCCTTCCCCTTGGACGGCGGGCGCATCTTGCGCGCCGTTTTATGGGCGGTGACGAAGAATTTGCGCAAGGCCACCCGGTGGGCCGCTGGAATGGGACAGTTGATCGGCTGGCTATTCATCATTGCCGGGTTGGGGCTGGCGTTTGGCGCGAGCGTCCTGCTCTTTGCACCGGGCGTGATCAATGGCGTGTGGTTGGCCTTCATCGGTTGGTTCATCATTGATGCGGCGAACCAGAGTTACCGGCAAACTGTCATTCAGGATTTGCTCGATGACGTGCCGGTCACACTCCTCATGCGGAATGATGCGCCGGTCGCGCCGCCAGACCTCCCGGTCAGCGCTCTCATCTACGACTTCATTATGAAGACTGGCGAGAGCGCCTTTCCTGTGGTTGAGGGCGATCGGATCGTGGGCATGGTGAGTCTTGAAGATGTACGCAAGGTCCCGCGCGACGCCTGGGACACAACCACTGTGAGCCAGATCATGACGCGTGCAGAGCAATTGACGGCGGTGACCCCGCAAGAAAATGCGGGCGAAGCGCTCAATCGGCTCGAACGCCGTAACGTGCGCCAAGTGCCAGTTATCCAGGACGGACGCCTGGTCGGATTATTGCGCCGCCGTGACATTATGAGGTGGCTCCAGACCCAGTCGGAGTTCGCCACGAGCGCTCCGGATGCAGTCGGGGTTCGCCACGAGCTGAGCTCTCAGGTTTAGGTAACATTATTGAAGGAGGACAACGATGTTAGATGTACTTACGCGAAATTGGTGGGCGATGGCGATCCGCGGTTTAGCGGCGATCATATTCGGAATACTGGCCTTCATCTGGCCAGGGATCACGCTGCTGGCGCTGGCCTTGTTGTTCGGCGCCTATGCTTTGGTGAACGGCGTCTTTGCCATAATTGCCGCGGTGCAGGAAGCCGGAAGGGGGGAGCGTTGGTTGGCTCTCTCGGTGGAAGGGATAGTCAGCATTGCGGCCGGAACTATCGCTTTCCTCTGGCCCGGCCTGACGGCGCTAGGCCTGGTCCTCCTGATTGCGGCATGGGCGATTGTCACTGGCGCGCTCGCGGTGATCACAGCAATCAGATTGCGGCGGGAGATCGAGGGTGAATGGTTCATGGCGTTGTTGGGTATTCTCTCGATCCTCTTCGGTCTGTTCATCACCATTTTCCCGATGATCGGCGCGCTGTCGCTGGTATGGGCGGTCGGGGCTTTCGCGATAGCCTTCGGCGTCTTGATGCTAGTTCTGGCGTTCCGACTGCGCGGCATACACGAACAGCGCCACCCGATGGGAGGCGCGCCTCACATAGAGCCGAGCCGTTGATCCACGGACGCCGCGGTAGAGGCGAAGCTGTCACCTCTACCGCTTGCGGAAGTTGACGCGCCTCATGCAAGGGGACGGCGAACTTCTCGTCGGCCACCGGGCATGCCCGATTGCGAGATGGATAACGCTGTTTGCACTTTACAAAAGCCTCGGAGACGGAAGGGATTTGGGATGGCTTTCAAGCGAATCTTGTGCGCGGTTGATTTTTCAGAAACGTCTCTGGAGGCGTTTCTGCTAGCCGCGGAAATTGCGCGGCAATTCGCGAGCCGTCTTTATGTCTTGCATGTCATCGAAGCGCGGCCGGTCGTCTCGGACCTGATCGGGATTGATGAAGCGGGCGAGATGGCGGTCGATCTCGAAGAGAAGGCGACGGCCGCCCTGGAATCGCTCGTCGCGTCTTCGGCTTCGGCTCTGGAAGGCGTCCCGCTTACTCTTGAGGTCACTGCAGGCCGGGCATACGTCGAGATCCTGAATCATGCGCGCGACTGGTCGGCCGACCTGATCGTGTTGGGAGCTAAGGGCGCGACTGCGCTTGAACAAATCGTTGTCGGCGGCACGGCCGAACGTGTAATGAAGGACGCGCTATGCTCAGTGTTGATCGTCAGGGGTACTTCACGTACCGACTGAAGAGACTTGCGCAAACATAAATATCCTCGCCACTCACAAAGCTTCCAATGCAAAGATTCAACCGCTGATGTCTGGCCGCGGAGTCAATTTTGCGGAGAGATCCAGGCAAACTTGCTCCACCGGGATGTCCGCGCGAACAACCGAGTTCAAACCTTTAGCGATAGTCCAACGCGCCTTCTATTCACGCGCTCGTGGCGCCTTGCTTGCTCTATGAGTGGTGGGGGAGAGGCCTGAGACGGGATTGCCGAGCCGGAATTCGCCAAATCATTCGGGCTCCGAAGGTGGTTGCGGCCACATTATGTACGGACCCATAACGATAACCCCCTCCGGGGAGCGCACGCGGATTGGGCGCAGTGTTTCGGACAGAGGGACGATTACCCGAACCATGCGCGCGATCCGCGCGTGTTCCCAGTTTTTTTGAGGAGAAAAAAACATGGCAAATGAAAATCTAAAAGGACTCAAGGTCGCGATCCTGATCGAAGATGGTTTCGAGCAGGTCGAGATGGTCGAACCGCGGAGGGCGCTCGACCAGGCTGGCGCTGTAACACACATCGTGTCGCCAAGGAACAAACAAGTCCGCAGTTGGATCTTCACAGATTGGGGGGAGGAATTCCCTGTGGACGCGCCCCTCGACAAAGCGCGGCCGGATGATTACGACGCGCTGTTGCTGCCGGGCGGAGTTATCAATCCCGACAAGCTCCGGATGCAGCCGAAGGCGGTCGAGTTTGTGAAGGCGTTCTTCGACGCCGGCAAGCCGGTGGCATCGATTTGCCACGGCCCCTGGATGGTCGTCGAGGCCGGCGCGGCGCGCGGGCGGCGCATCGCCTCATGGCCTTCGCTCAAGACCGATGTTCGAAACGCCGGCGGGGAGTGGGTGGATCAGGAGGTGGTGGTTGACGGCGCCCTTGTAACGAGCCGCAAGCCTGATGACATCCCGGCCTTTAATCGCGAGATGATCGCCCTGTTCGGCAGGGAGCGCCGGCAGTCGAGACAAACGGCGTGAGTGACCAGAATACAGCCGGACGAGCGCGAAACGGAAGATGAAGGGCGATCATAGCCCTCACGAGATTGCCAGTTCGCAAAGGAAATGAATCTGACTTGTGGAGGGACATATGGAAGCGCGTCAGTTTGATTCCACCAACTACCAGCTCCCGGTGATCGGCCAAGGGACCTGGTACATCGATGCCAGCGACCGCGCCTTGGCGATCGCCGCGCTGCGCCGGGGCATCGATCTCGGCATGAACCATATAGACACCGCGGAGATGTACGGCGACGCCGAAGAGATCGTCGGCGAGGCGATCGCCGGGCGGCGCGACGAGGTCTTTCTGGTCTCCAAGGTTCTTCCCCAGAACGCCTCTCGGGCTGGGACGATCCAGGCCTGCGAACGCTCGCTCGCTCGCCTCGACACCGACTGGCTGGACTGCTACCTCCTGCACTGGCGTGGCTCGTACCCGCTGGAGGACACGATCGCCGCCTTCGATCAACTTCAAGTCGCGGGGAAGATACTTTCATGGGGCGTGAGCAACTTCGATGTGCCCGACCTGGAAGAAGCCTGGGAGATCGCAGGCGAAAGCGGTCTCGTCTGCAATCAGGTCCTCTACCATCTGCAAGAGCGCGCGATCGAGCATGCCGTGCTGCCGTGGTGCGAGGAGCATGACGTCGCCGTGGTCGGCTACGCTCCTTTCGGTCACGGCAGCTTTCCCGTCCCGGACACGCCCGGAGGCCGCATGCTGCAGGAAATCGCCGCCGCGCACAACGCGACCCCGCGCCAGGTCGCGCTCCGGTTCCTGGTGCGGCGGCCATCCCTTTTTACAATCCCCAAGGCCTCGCGCCCCGACCACACCACCGAGAATGCAGGGGCCGGGGACCTCCGGCTAACTGAGGCCGAACTCGCGCGGATCGACAGGGCCTTTCCTCTTGGCCCACGTCCCCGCACGCTTCCAGTGCTATAGGTTGAAAGGAGATCAGTATGCGCAACATTCCAAAAAACATGCGTGCTGCGGCGATTAATCGGTTCGGCGGACCCGAGGAGTTGACGCTCCATCACCTGCCGGTTCCCGCCCTCGACCAGAATGAAGTGCTGATCGCGCTGGACACGATGGGAGTCGGGCCGTGGGACGCCGATATACGTGAGGGCTGGTATCCGGCTGGCCGGCCGCGCTTTCCGCTCGTGCTCGGCGTTGATGGCGCCGGAGCCGTCGCCGCCGTGGGATCGCGCGTCCGCCGTTTCAAGGTCGGCGACCTGGTCTATTCCTATAGCTTCGACAACCCGTTCGGGAAGGGCGGCTTTTACGCCGAGTACGTCGCCGTCGTGTCGGAAAGGGTCGCGCACATCCCTGGGCGGCTCGACCTGAAGCAAGCCGGCGCGATCCCGACCACAGGGCTCACCGCGCTTCAGGGAATTGACGATGCGCTGAGCGTGAAGAAGGGTGAGGCCGTCATCATTCACGGCGCTTCCGGAGGTGTGGGAACACTCGCCGTGCAGTTCGCGAAACTGCGCGGCGCGCGGGTGCTCGCGTCCGCGTCGGGCAAGGACGGCGTGGCTCTCGCGCTCCGCCTGGGCGCCGATGATGCCGTGGATGGACGGCGTGGCGCCATCGTGGCTGCCGCACGCCGCTTCGCGCCCGATGGCATAGACGCCGTGCTTGGCCTCTCCGGCGGCGACGGGTTGGAGCAATGCCTCAACACGCTCCGTCGTGGCGGCCGTTGCGCGTATCCGAACGGGGTCGAGCCAGAGCCGAAGAAGCGGCGCGGCATCGAGATCGTCTCTTACGATGCCGTCGCCGGCGTACGCCAGTTCGAGCGCCTCGGCCGCGCCGTGGATGAGGCGGAACTTGAGGTCCCGATCTCGGACGCATATGAACTCGCGGATGCCGCGAAGTCGCACGAACGCCTCGCCGAGGGGCACGCGCTCGGCAAGATTGTCCTTATGGTTCGCAACGTAATCACTCTTTCTTGATCGTTAGATCTGCTAGAACGCTATTTCCGCGTGCGCGGCGCCTTACTTGCTGTAAATCATGTGTATTGGGGGAATGATCGAATTATTCGGCTAAAGCCATGGACGAAGGCGAATCAAAGCAGACAATGCGCATGGAAGAGAAAAAAGAAAACCAATTCATTGACGCCGATCGATTCCTCGACGCCTACGAAGAGAGGATCGAACCCTACAAGCCGAGCCCGGAAGTTCTCGAAGAATTTGTTGAGGCGGCCAAACTGGATTCCGGATGTCAGCTACTCATGAAAGAACTGCGGGAACATCACTCGAAGTCTCCCAAACTCTCCGCGGGCGACATTGACGCGGCGTGGGACCAAGCTGATGTGGGTGAAGAGACGGTGGGCGGTTCGACCCCTACGCCTGATCAAGATGTTGTCGATCAACTCGGCGTGGCCGTTGGTCTGATTTACGCGGATAACGAGCCATTAGACACCGAGGAGAAGATCACGAAACGTGATGACCGGCGATGGGAACTCGATCCCGCTTCATCCGAGGGCTACAAGATGCGAGTCAATCATGAAGGAGAGTATGAGGGGAAGTGAGGCGTAATCTTGAATTCAAGAACTTTTCACCAAGCCATCGCTTGCGTGAACTCGTGGAGGAGTTGATCGCGCACCTCGATCGGCATGCGCCGAACTCTCCCGCGGATACGATCTTCCTGCGATTGTTTGTAAATGAAAACGCGGCGCGCAAGCTCTATCACGTCTCGCTCACCTGCGACGTGCCCGGGCGGATGCTGGCTGCGCAAGAGGAGCGTCACGACGCAGAAGAAGCCGTCCGTGAGTCCTTCGTCGAAATCGAGCGCCAACTCGAAAAACACAAGGAGACATTGAGCCATTCATCCCTCTATAAACGCCTGGCGCGGAGAGAAGAACTACGGCGCCAGAAGGCCGAAGCCGTCCCGGCCGAGGAGCGCGGGCGCGGAACTTCATCAATGCTAATCTCGTTCACTCCGTGAAATACAAGCGCTTTCATTTTCTCCATATAATTTCCTCTCAACTTTGGCTACACGTCTAAGCGACATGAATCTTGGTTACATATGCTCGTGAACGGCAAATCAGTGCCGCCTGCTCCGACTCGGGCGCGAGCAGGCGGCGGAACCGCTCGCCGCCTGGTAGTGGTCTGCCTTGCCATTCATCTTTTCGTCGGCCATTGGAGTCACAGGCCATAGGGGTAAGTTTCCGGCGCCTCACCCGTCTCCCACCGGGCCGTACGTTCAAGCGGCTCCACTGCCCGCGAATCGTCGAAGTGCATCACGGCGTCGAATTGATCCGACAGTCGGGCGCGGAAGTAGTGGCTCAGACGCTCGGTCTGGGGACGATAGATTACCCCGATGGCCCGCTCCAGCCGCTCGGAGCGCAGAGTTTCGGCGAGCTCCTCGTTCCCGCGCGTCACGAGCAGGAAGCAGGGCAGAGGCTCCTGGTGAAAAAGCGATTCGTAACTTTCCGGCAGCGCCGGGCGCACGCGCTTGCGCTCGGCCGGCCCGTCCCAATCCGACGCCGCTGTCACCGTGCCGGTGTAGGTGGTGAATCCGACGAGCGCCGCCTCGCGCCCGTACCGCTCGCGAACGAGCTGCCCGACATTGAGCTGCCCGCTTTCGCCGCTCTCGGTCGCGCGCGCGTCGCCCAGGTGCGAGTTGTGCTCCCAGACCACAATCTTTGCCTTCGGTCCCTGCTGATCGAGATAGGCGACCAGCGCGTCGAGCGTCTCGGCCATGTGCCGGTCGCGCAGATTCCAGGAGAGCGTGTGCCCGCGGAACATCGAGCGGTAATACTGCTCGGCGTTCTTCACCAGCCTCGCGTTCTGCTCGGCGTAGAAGAACTCGTCGGCGGCGACCCAACCGTCGCGGCGCGCGTATTCGGCCGCTCGCTGGCGTAGTTCCATGAGCTGGCTCACCGCCTCGTTCTCGCATGGCTCGCTCAGGCCGAAGGTCGCCGCATAGCCGTAAGCCTGCGTGTCCTCGCCGAAATCTTCGAAGCAAGAATAACGGTAACGCGCCCGCCGCGCCGCCTCGGGGTCGACCTTATCGAGATAGGCCAGGACGGCTTCAATGGAAGTGAACAAACTGTAGAGGTCGAGGCCGTAGAAGCCGACCTTCGTAGCCTGGTCGCCGAGCGCGTCGTTGTGATCTTTCAGCCATCCGACGAAATCGAGCACGTCGGTGTTGCGCCACATCCAGGTGGGAAATCGCTTGAAGTCGCCGAGCGCGTCATTCGCGCTGGCGTCGGCGCCCGCGCCGCGCACGTACCGGTTGACTCGATAAGCGTCCGGCCAGTCGGCCTCAACGGCGACGGCCCTGAAGCCCTTCTCGGTGATCAGCCGTTTGGTAATTTGCGCGCGCTCGCGGTAGAACTCGTGCGTCCCGTGCGAAGCCTCGCCGAGCAACACGAAGCGGGCGTCGCCGATCATCTCCAGCAGCGGATCGTAATCTTCCTTGGCGCCCAGAGGACGGGCGTATGCCTCGGTCAATGTCGTAATAGTCGCGTCCATCATCTCCCCCTTTCATTTTTGCGTGGCGGCGGTCCGTTTATTTTCAGCCCGCGCGAGCAACTCGCGCACCTCTTCATCGGTGGTTTGTGAGAAATCCTCGTACCACAATCCGACTGCGTAAAACGGATCCGGCGTGACGGCGCAGACGACCTCGTCCGCCACAGTCCGCAACTCCTCGCATGTCTGTTTCGCCGCGACCGGAACGGCCACGACGATTGAGGCGGGCTGCTGTTGGCGCAGGGCGAGGATGGCGGCGCGCATCGTTGAGCCCGTGGCCAGACCGTCATCGACCAAAATCACTACGCGGCCTCGCGGCGAAAGCGCCGGACGGCCTTCACGGTAAAGCCGCTCGCGCCGCTCCAATTCCTGCC
>DATCXQ010000134.1:0-17713 GCA_036565725.1 Blastocatellia bacterium | reverse complement strand
TCGAGCCTGTGGCCAGACCGTCATCGACCAAAATCACTACGCGGCCTCGCGGCGAAAGCGCCGGACGGCCTTCACGGTAAAGCCGCTCGCGCCGCTCCAATTCCTGCCGCTCCCGCGCCGTGACTTCGTCAATCACTTCGTCCGGAATTCTCAAGTACTCGACCACCTCCGGGTTGCGCACTCGCACGCCGCCTGTGGCGATCGCTCCCATCGCCAACTCCTCGTGACCGGGCAGGCCGAGCTTGCGCACCTGGAACACGTCTAGCGGCGCGCCCAAAGCCTTGGCCACTTCATAAGCCACCGGCACGCCGCCACGCGGCAGCGCCAACACCAGTGTGTCAGGCCGGTTGGCGTAAGCCGAAAGCCGCTCCGCCAGGAAGCGTCCCGCTTCACTTCGATTCTTAAACCTTATCATTGCAACTCTCCTTTTATGCGCCCTCCGACCAACGGGGTACGCGTTAGCGCAAATCGCCGAGCGACCCGTCAGCCATAAAACGTCGGATCGCCGCGGCAAGCAGAGGCGCGATGGAGACGACGCGCAACTCCGGCCACAAGTCATCGGAGCGCGCCACAGTGTCAGTGACGATCACTTCGCTTACGCCAGCCCTTCTCAAAAATTCCTTCGCGCCGTTAATGAACAACCCATGCGTGGCCGCGACAATGATCTCTTCCCTCGCGCCCGCTTCGAGCAACGCCTCAACACTTTTGCCCACCGTGCCGCCGGTCGAGATCATATCGTCCACGATCAGGCATGCGCGGCCGCGCACGTCTCCCACCAGATGAGTTATCTCGGTTTCCATCCCGCTCTCGCGGCGCTTATGCAGGACCACGACCGAAGTTCCCAGCAGATGCGCAAATGCGCTCGCCATCTCCACGCGCCCGACGTCAGGCGAAACGACAACCGCTCCGGGCGGCAGCCTGCCGCTCAAATGCCTGCAGAGCGTCTCGGTCGCCGTAAGACTGTCGACGGGAATGCGGAAGAAGCCTTCGATCTGAGGCGTGTGCAAGTCGATTGTGACGACGTGATTGACTCCGACCGCCTGGATCAGATCGGCGACCATGCTGGCCATGATCGGCTCGCGGCGGCCGTGGCGCTTGTCCGAGCGCGCGTAGCCGAAGTAAGGGATGATGGCCGTGACGTGAGCCGCCGACGCCCTGCGGCAGGCGTCGGCGAAGGCCAGCAATTCGACCAAGTGTTCGTTGACCGGCGGCGAAGTCGGTTGGACGATGAAGACCTCGCGCCCGCGCGCCGGCTCGTCGAGCCGCACGGAGATCTCGCCGTCGGGGAACCGCTCGACCGCGCGCGCGCCTAGTTGGACGCCGACTTCGCGCGCGACATTCACGGCCAGGCGACTATTGGCTGTGCCGGTGAAGATGATGAATTCGTCCGCCATCGCTCATCTCCCGTCAACGCGCCGCCCATCCGCTCAATGAACTGCGTCAGTAGCCCGAGGCCACACTCGTGCGCGATTGCGATTGCAGATGTTCTGCAAACCACGCCGCCGCCATCTGGGCCACTTGCTCAAGCGCGCCTGGTTCTTCAAAGAGGTGCGTCGCGCCCGGAATGATCTTCATCTCTTTTTTGCAGCGAAGGCGCGCGAAGGCCTCTTTGTTCAATTCAATGACCGGCTCGTCGGCGCCGCCGACGATGAGCAGTGTCGGCGATTTCACCTGCGGCAACGCCTCTCCCGCCAGGTCTGGTCGCCCGCCGCGCGATACGACCGCGCCGATGCTCTCGCCGATGCGCGCCGCGGCCACCAGCGCCGCCGCGGCGCCTGTGCTTGCGCCGAAGTAACCAACGCGCAGGTGTTGAGCCCCGGTTTGATTTCCAAGGAAGCGCCTCTCTTCTTCGATCCATTTCGTCGCGTCAACCAGCCGGTCGGCCAGCAGGCCAATGTCAAAGCGGAGATGGCGTGTGTACATATCCACCGCCTCCTCTTCCGCCGTCAGTAGATCGAAGAGCAGCGTCCCGATGCCCGCCTCACGGATGACGCGCGCCACGTACTGATTGCGCGGGCTGTGGCGACTGCTCCCGCTGCCGTGCGCGAAGAGGACGATGCCGCCCGCTCCGCGCGGGATCATTAGCTCTCCATTGAGAAGCGCGGCGCGTGATGGAATCTGCACATTCTGCTCCCATACGTCTGTGTGTTCCGCATCACGTGACTGCATGTTCCTACCCCCGTCATAAAAATCAGCTTGCCAGCGACTATCGCCGATGATTAAGGGGAGTAAAGTGGCAGGGAGAATCCGCATTTATTATGCTCGCAAGGAAGGCGCCACTTGTGTGGAGACCGCCCATCGCCCGTGGAAGCTGATCTCGCCAATGCGTCGCGGGGCGAAATAGCCAAAAACCCATCAGCCAACGCGCCACACTAATCGCCGCCGGACGCGCCAGTCGTCGCCGACGCCAGTAAGGCCGCAAGCGCGAGAGCCTGTTAAACGCGCCCAGAATTTGTTGCGTCACCCAGTCTTCAGGTCTTTTTTGCCGCGAATAGCGACTGCGCCTGCCTGACTTAGACTTCATGATCAATGGTAAACAAAGTTCGGCGTCATCAAACACCGCTGAGGAAGTTATAACCGCGCCGTTACATCAGACGGCATCGTGGTTGCAAAACTATCCGGATGTTATCGAGAGGCGACAAACAAATTGATGCTTAGATCTGCCGAACCGGCATCCGGATGAACATTTTAGTGTTTAACGCAGGCAGCGCCTCGCTCAAGTTCCAGGTGATCGACACACCGCCTGATATGGCGATTCCTGAGCATGGGCGCACGATAGTGAACGGCGCCGTTGAAGAGTTCGGCGCCGAGGCCACCATTTCTTTGTTCGAGAACAAGGAAGTCTCGCATCAGGCAAAGATCGCCGCCGCCGATCACGGAGAAGCCGCGCGACAAGCGCTGTCCTGGTTGAATGTGAATGCGGCGAAGCGGCCCGGCCCGCCGACGATCGGCCGACTGGATGCCGTCGGCCACCGCGTCGTCCACGGCGGCGACCGGTTCTCGACGCCCGTCAGAATCAACAATGACGTGATCACAGGCATCGAGGAATTGGAAGACCTCGCGCCGTTACACAACGCCCCGGCCGTGAGCGTGATTCGCGCGTCCCAAGAGGCGCTCGGCTCGGCCTTGCCGATGGTCGCGGTCTTCGACACTGAGTTCCACCGCTCCATACCGCCGCAGGCTTACACTTACCCTCTGCCGCTGGAACTGGCCCGCCGGCATCGAATCCGCCGCTACGGGTTCCACGGCGTCGCGCACGAATATCTGGCCGGCCGATACGCGCGGATCACGGGCAGGCAGATAGAAAATGTGAATGTAATCACGCTGCACCTGGAGAGCGGCTGCTCGGCCTGCGCCGTCCACAACGGCCAATCGCTTGACACGTCAATGGGCTTTACGCCGCTCGAAGGACTGATGATGGGCATGCGTTCAGGGGATATTGACCCGTCCATCATCGGCCACCTAATGCGCAAAGAGCGCGTCGGAATCGAGCAGGTCGAAGAATGGCTGAACAAAGAGTCGGGGTTACTGGGAGTGTCAGGCCGTTCGCATGACACGCGCGTGCTGATGAAACTGATCGCCGCTGACGAGCGCGTGCGATTGGCGATGGAAGTCTTCTGCTACCGCATCCGCAAATACATCGGCGCTTACCTGGCGGTTTTAGGCGGCGCCGAAGCCGTAATCTTCGGCGGCGGCATCGGCGAAAATACGCCCTTCGTTCGCGTGCGCGCTTGCGAGGGCTTTGAATGGTGTGGCCTGCGGATTGACCCGGCCCGCAACGAGCAGGTGATAGACCGCGAGGGCCGGATCACGACTGACGACTCGCGATTGCACGCCTATGTAATTCCCGCCGAGGAAGAATTGCTGATTGCCCAAAAAGTAGTTCAATGCTTGGGAGGAACGGTATGATGAACAACGTATTTTCTCTTTCTGACGACGAGGTCCGCGCGCTCGACCTGTACTGGCGCGCCGCCAACTACCTGGGCGCGGCGCAAATCTATCTGCGCGACAATTGCCTTCTGACAGATCGGCTGCGGGCCAAGCACATCAAGCCACGCCTGCTCGGCCATTGGGGCACAGTTCCCGGCATCAATTTCGTATATACGCACCTCAACCGCTTGATCCGGCGTACGGGCCAGAGCGCGTTGCTCGTCACCGGCCCAAGCCACGGCGCGCCGGGCAATCTGGCCAACCTTTACCTGGAAGGGACGCTGGCCGAGTTTTACCCGGAATTGTCACATGACAAAGCCGGTGCGGAACGACTCATTCGGATGTTCTCTACGCCGGGCGGCTTTCCCAGCCATTTGAATCCTGGCACGCCTGGCTGCATCCACGAAGGCGGCGAACTCGGTTACGCCCTGGCGACCGCTTTCGGCGCGGCCTTCGATAACCCGGACCTGCTTGTAGCTTGCATCGTCGGCGATGGTGAAGCGGTTTTATCCGCGAAGGCTCCCAACATGCGATTGTTTGTAATTTCAGGCGTGTTACTCTTATTGAAGACTTTGAAACGAACTCCGTCGAACCGCACCAGCCCGTCATTTGTCGTAAACCAAATGTAGCCGTCCGGCGTTCGCGTTAAACTGGTGATGGAGTTCTGAGGGAGTCCGTTATCGGTTGTCCAAGTGTCTACCCGGTTTTGCGCGTCAACGCGTCGAAGCGGCGTGAAAAAAGCCGCCGCAATGACGAAAAACAAAGGTATGAGGCGTCCAAATTTCATCGGGAGTCCAATGCGATGACCTCGACCATCGCCACATCTTCGATTACCGTAGCGTTCGCGCGGGAGAACTTCCCATCGACTTCCTTGACCACCTTAAAACCGCCTCCAAGGCAGAGGCGGCGCCTCCGGTGATCGGCCTAACCGTTTCGGCGCTCGTCTCACATCCACACATTTCCATCGGGAGCTTCCGACGAGATCCAGACCGTCCAGGCGGCTTGCCCAGCGCCAGAAAAGCGTTGTGCATTCTAGGAAAGCGTGAGTATCGTGTTCTTCAGAACCGTGGCTTTGCTGAGATCGAAATTAAAGCCATCAGTCGCCTCCCATGCGAGAGGGTGATTATAGTCTTGACACATATTTTCTCAAAAACAAAGCGGACGGCGCCGGCGCGCAAGTGATCAGTCGTTGGTCATAACAGACACGGATCACGCCGGCGGTCGTGTGGTGTGGATCCACTTGTTTCACACCGGCGTGAATCGAATGGCTGGGATAGTTTTTATCAGGCGGCCACGCCTATGCTCATTTCTCCCGCACCGTCTTCAACGCGCTGCCCCAGGCGATGACCTGGTCGAGCATGGCGTTGACGGACTTCTCTTGCTGAGGAGCCGGCTTGAAGACGCTGAAGTCCTCGAAATCGGTAAAGAGGGAAAGTCCGACCTGCGCCTTCACGTCGGCGACCTGCAACTCCCCCATCACCAATCGCAGATTCTCCACCGCGCGTGTCCCTGACGCGCCGCCGTAGCCGACGAATCCAGCCGCCTTGTTGACCCACTCGTTGTAGAGGAAATCAATGGCGTTTTTGAGCGCTCCCGATGTCCCGTGGTTGTACTCGGGGGTCACGAAGACGTAGGCGTCGAAGGACGCGATCTTCGCCGACCAATCCTTCGTGTGCTGTTGGGTGTACTGGCCCATTATCGGCGGCATCGGCTCGTCGAGGAGCGGCAGGTTGAAGTCTTTGATGTCCACCAGTTCAAACTCGGCGTCGCTACGCTTTTGAGCGATTTCGTAAACCCATTTGGCTACGGCCTCGGCTTTGCGACCGGGCCGCGTGCTTCCGATGATGATGGCGATTCTGAGCATAAATTCCTCCTATATTGTTAAACCTCCAAATACATTTCCTTCAAATCGCGCGAGCCTTTGCGCTCTATTCCAGAACCGTTACGACTCGATCAGCGCGGGCGATTTTGGGCAAAGGTAAGTATAGACCTATGGCGAACCGTCCCGGTCCGGCGATCAAGATGGGCAGCAGTGTTCCGATAGCCAACAGGTGATATTCGAAACCCTCTCCAACTTGTTTGCCCGTCCAGTTCATGAAGAAACCGAACTGGCTGTGAACCATCCCAATGGCGCCGAGCATGATGAGAATTATTGACGCGGCGGAAAAGCGCGACAGGAACCCGAAGATGAGCCCCAAGCCGCCGAAGAACTCGCCGATTGTGACCAGATAGCCTAAAGGTCCCATCATCTGGACGATGGCCGAAAGCCCTGGCCCGCCGAATGCGCCAAAAAGTTTCTGTGCGCCATGTGCCATAAAGACGGCGCCAACGACAATGCGGGCGACGAGAAGCGCCCAATCAACAGCTGAACGATCACGAATTGTTGTTTCAGATTCCATATCTTTCTCCTTATCATTCATAACTTTCTCCTTGTCAGCAGGCCCACCCACAGTTGGAACCCGCGCAACGGCCAGCTCCGCCGCGCGAACTCACGGCACGGCGCTCTCTTCTTCACCTCGCTCTGTCTCGGCTGCCGCCTCGTAGCCAATCTTCTTCAACAGGCGGATAAGCGTCGCGCGCTCGGCCGTGGTCAGGGAGGCGGACGCGAGCCGCTCCAGATCGGCGGCGTGTTTGGCGAAGGCGCGCGTGATCAGCCTCCTGCCTTCTTTCGTCAAGTGAACGATCCTCGCCCGCCGGTCGGCGCTGGACGCGCGGCGCTCCACCAGCCCCTTAGTCTCTAAGCGGTCGACGGCGACCGTTATCGAGCCGCTCGTCAACAGAACTTTTTTTCCGATCTCGTTGACGGGAAGTGGCCCTTTGTGGAGCAGCGCTTCCAGCACGGCGAAGTCGCTGCCGCACATCTCCAGCCCCGAGACGCTTTTTTGGGCGTAGGTTTCAACCGCACGCGCCGCCTTCCACAGCACCAAGAAGACGTGAACGCCGCTCCCTCCAGTCAATGATTCAAGTTTATCTGCACCCATCAACAGCCTCCTTCCAATCAATTTATCTTGACGTCAAGATACTTTAACTCAAGACGCTTGTCAAGTGATTGAGTAAGGATTTTCACTTGAACCAAGAGTTGAGGAGGAGATTCGGCTGGCGCCTTGCGCGCTACACTCCGGCGAGATAAGCGCAGCCGACGGATCATCGGCCATTTGATCGCTAAATAGGCCCTACTGGAAGGAATCGCCGCTCGATCAGCCGGGGAATGAAATTCCTTTCTGACCATAGCCTGAAATCTTCGAGCGGGTGAAGGACTTATACCGGCGCGTAAGACGCTCGCCATACTCTGACATATCCAGCCACCCTCGCACATTTTCATACCGCAAGCGCCTCAATGTCGGCGATCATGTAAAAGCGTATAAATTTGAACAGGCGCCGGTCCTCCCTTTTTCCCCGATTTCGATCATCACTCCGGTCTAGCCTACCCTCAGCCGGTTAAACTGTGGCTCCGGTTGCCGCTAATTTCCGACGCAAATACTCCAGGTAATTTTCCGAGAGCGGATTGCTTCTGACTTCTTCAATGGGCCGCCCATCCCCGCGATAAATATTCAACGAATTGGCGCGAAGGATCGGCGGACGGTTTTAACGACTAGGCGAATAGCTGCGGCGGCCTGTTCGAAATATTAAGCCGGCCATTGACTGCCATTGACTGCCGGAAAACGACCGCTCGACAGGCGGAGCGGGCGGTTCATTAACTATTGATTGTCGCGCTTCATCAGCGGCTCTTAGAGTGCGCGCGCGGATTTGAATTCAGGAGGACCCGAAGATGAACAGCGTGTTGCGCGTCGCGATCGCCGATGACGAAAGACCCGCGCGGTCGTTCCTGGCAGCGATGCTCCGGGGTTTTGATGACGTGAAGCTGATCGGCGAGGCCGCGAACGGCGCGGAGGCTATCGAGTTGATTGAGCGCGAACGCCCCGACCTGGCCTTGCTCGACCTCCAGATGCCCGAGATCGACGGCCTCAGCGTCGTGCGGCTGCTCAAGAAGAGCCGCATGCCGCTCGTGGCCTTCGTCACGGCTTATGACGAGTACGCCGTTCGCGCCTTCGAGCTGAACGCGGTCGATTACCTGCTCAAGCCCGTGGACAGGGTGCGATTGCGTGAGGCTCTCAACCGCGCGCAGGAGCGGCTGGAGCGGGGCGACCTGCGGATGGAAGCCGTGTCACGCATGGACGCCGCCGCCGCGTCTTATGAAGAGGCCACGCGGCCACCGATCCTCGAACGCATACCGATCCGACAGAAGGACGAGATCGTCATTGTCCATGTCAAAGACATCGCCTCGATCGTGGCCGAAGGAGAAATCCTGCGGCTGACGACCGAGCGTAACGAAACTTACACGCTCTCTTACCGGCTCAAGGATCTGGAGGCGCGGCTCGATCCGGCCCGGTTCGTGCGGCTCGGTCGCGGAACGCTGGCCAATGTCGAAATGATGCGCCGCGTCAGTTCTATGCCCGGCGGGATATACGTCGTCACGATGAGCAACGGGCAGCAACTTGCGGTGAGCAGAATTCAGGGGCGCATCCTGCGAGAGCAGTTGTTGAAGCTGTGAATTTCTAGCAGATAGAGGCTGTCCATTCACCGGCTGGATTCGACCATTTGCCGGATTCCATTGCCGGCTCATTTTAATTCGATCGCTAAGGCGTTGATTTTCTGCTTAACATCTCTTGTTTCAAGTCTTGTTTCAAAGTCAACCAAACAAAGTCTCCCCGGTAGCTTAGTCATCGCCGCGGTCTCGGACCGTTCGCGAAGGAGAACTCAATGAAAATCGGGAAACACCTTTTTGCCCTGTCTTTTTGCTTATTGCTCATCCTGTTCGTGAGCGGCCTTGCCCAGTCGAATGGTACGCTGCGCGGCACGGTTACGATCGGCGGCGCGGAGAAACCCGCCCACAACGTGCGGGTGACGATCACCCAATTAAGACGTTCGGTCGAGACTGACGAGAAAGGGGCTTACGAATTCCAGAACGTACTGCCAGGTAGGTATGACGTGACGGCTCATCTCGATCTGGCGCCGGATGTGGTGAAGGCCGTTCAGGTCACCGCGGGCGCTACGGCCACGGCCGATTTTCAGATCGAGCTGTCGGCGGTGCGCGAGCAGGTGACCGTCACCGCCACGGGAAGTGAAGAGACGACGTTCAACTCAATCCAATCGGTCACGGTCATCGGTTCGCAGGAGTTGGCCAAAAAGAACCCCGTCTCTCTAGGCGAGGCCCTCGATTTCGAGTTGGGCGTCGCCAAGCGCAGCTTCGGTCCGGGCACGGCGCGACCCGTAGTCCGCGGCTTTGACGGTGACCGCGTCCTGGTCTTGCAGGACGGCCAGCGGATCGGCGCGTTGGGCTTTCAATCGGGCGACCACTCCGAGCCGCTCGACCTGCTCAGTCTTGACAGGGTCGAGGTGGTCAAAGGCCCGGCCACTCTGCTCTACGGCAGCAGCGCCATCGGCGGAGTGGTCAACGCCATCTCCGCTCACGAATCGTCGCATGAAGGGCTGCGTGGCTACATCACCGGGATTGGCGCCACGAACAACTATCAAGGCGGAGGGAGCGCCGGGATCGAGTACGGCAAGGGAAACTGGCTGGTCTGGGGCAACGGCGGCGGGCAACGCGCGGGCGATTACAACACGCCGCTGGGCCGCGTGACCAACTCGTTCACTCGGGACGGCAACGGGTCGGGCGGCTTCGGTTACTTCGGCAAAGGCTGGCTGAGCGCCGACTTCAACTATGACAACCGCAAGTACGGCATCCCGTTCGACCCGACTGAAGAGGCGCCTGAAGTGGTCTTCCTGACGCCGCGCCGTGCGAGCTTACAGGTCAAGGGAGGCTATCGCGACCTCGACTCATTCATCAGCGCCGGGCAGTTCTCGTTCCAGTACAATAACTACAAGCACGACGAGGTGGCGGCGGACACCGGAGAGATTGGCACTGCGTTCAGGAATAACACCTACCTCTACCGCGGCGTGTTCGACGAAAAGCGCAATGGACGGCTCTCGGGCAGTTTCGGCTTCTGGGGCATGCATCGCGACTATGAGTCAATCGGCGATGAGGCGCTGGCGCCTCCCACGACTCAAAACGCTTTTGCGCTGTTCACCCTGCAGACGCTCAACTTCGAACACGGGGCGTTGCAGTTCGGCGGTCGCTTCGAGCACAACGGTTATAACCCGACGGGGTTGCAGCAGAGGTCATTCAACGGCTTTTCGGGGGCGGCGGGCTTCCGCGTCCCGGTCGGAGGCGGCACGGCTTTCGTCGCCAACTATACGCACTCCTACCGCGCGCCAGCCCTGGAGGAGCTGTACAACAACGGCCCGCACCCCGGCAACGCGACCTTCGAGATCGGCGACCCCAACCTCAAGCGTGAGAGCAGCGACGGCATTGATCTCGGCCTGCGCCATTCGAGCGAGCGAGTGCGCGCCGAGGCCAACTTCTTCTATTACCACATCAATAGCTTCATCTTCCTCGCCCCGACAGGGGATTTTGATGACGGGCTGCCGGTGGCCAATTACGCGCAGGGTGACAGCCGCTTCATCGGGACGGAGGCGCGGCTGGACGTCGGGCTGACGCGCAACATCTGGCTGCTGTCGAGCATGGATTACGTCAACGCCAAATTGAAGGTCACGGAAACGCCGCTGCCGCGCATCCCGCCGCTTCGCGGACGCGTCGGCTTTGAAGCCTTCTACAGGGGCTTCCGGTTCAACCCCGAAGTGATCATGGCGCATGATCAGAACCGGCTCTTCCCGCTCGAGACGCGGACGCCCGGCTATGCGACGGTCAACCTGACGGCCTCATACACGATCGCGCGACAGCACACGGCGCAGACCATTTCATTCAACGCGTTCAACCTGAACGACAGGCTCTACTTCAACCACCTGTCGTTCATCAAGGGGTTCGCGCCGGAGATCGGGCGGGGCGCGAGGCTGGTCTATACGGTACGGTTCTACTGAAGGGGGATATTCAGAGGCATTAAAAAGGGCCGCCGAAACGTCATTGTTCGGCGGCCCTTTCTTCACTCGCATTGAATAAGCGTCCGCCGCCGAATAGCTGAGAAGCTGTCTGAGAAGTTAGACGATCAATTCGATCTCAGAACTTTCCAAACAGCTTCTATGGCAATGCAATGCTTCGCCAAGATAGACGAGATCATAGCTTTGGCAAACGGCTTTTTAAGAAGTAGCTCCGGGGCTGGAATCGATGGCTGGTTTGGATGGCTGAATGGAAAGCTTGGTATAGGTGTAGGCGCCAGACAACATCGGAGCCAATGGGCGCCATCATCTTCACACTTTTTTCTCGAACCCACGCCGTCTCACCGAAGGAACACACTTGTTCGACCTGAATCTGTCGCTCGTAGAACTCTGCGGCCAGGCGCCGGTCGAGCCGGCTGTGGCGCGGCGGCGTCTCAGGCGCTTGCCGGTAGAGTTGGAGGATCCTTTCCACCTATGCTTGCCGCCTGGCTTGTTCCTGGTTCATTTCTTCTTCCTCCGGGCGTTCGCCTCGGCCTCGCTTTCCCGCACTCGATAACTCTGGCCTTCAATGACCGTGACCTCCGCGTGATGCATCAAGCGATCGAGCAAAGTCGCGATGCAGGTCGCGTTCGGGAAGACATCGTTCCATTCCTTGAAGGCCCGGTTCGTGGTCACGATGATCGCCCCCTCTTCATAGCGACGATTGATGATTTCGTATAACAAATCCGCGGCGCCGGCGTCATAAGAAAGATATCCGATCTCATCGATACAGAGGAGGTCGACTCGACCGTAGGCTCTGAACTTCCGCCTTCGCAAATGGTGGCTCTCGCCACTGAGGTCCGAGATCAGTTCCGACGCGGTCCGAAAGATCACGCTCTTACCCACCGTGACTGCCTGATAGGCAATGTTTTTGGTGATGCAGGTTTTCCCCAATCCGTTTGCCCCCATCAGAATCAGATTGCGCGGCTCCTCGATAAAGTTCAGTTTCAAGGCGCGCTCGACAAGTTCGCGATCGACCTTCTTTGGCCAGTCCCAGTCGAAATCGGCGATCGGTTTGAAGCGCCCCAACCTTGCCTGTTGGAGCCGCCGCTGAAGGTTGCGCGCCGCGCGGTCGGCGGACTCCGAACGCGCAATCGCCTCGATCAGTTGGAGCGGAGACCATTTTTGTTTAGTCGCCCGCGCGATCAGGTCGTCCAACTCCTGGGCGGTGGCAGCCAATCCGAGGCGCCGCAATTGCCCGACCAGATCATTATTCGTCGTCGTCGGTGAGTTCATCGTAAATCTCCAGTTGGTGTGTAGGAATCGCCAGATTCTGAAGGTGCGGATGGCGCGAGAGGTCAACGGGCCGGACTTGATTGGAAGCCGAGCGATGGCGGCGGGTGAGAATGAAGGCGACCGAAGTCACCCGCGGCGTCTGCCGTTGGATGGCTTCACGCACGGCCGACTCCACTTCCGCCGCCGGATACTCCTCCAGCAGTTTCAGTAGTTGTTTGGTTTGGGAGGCCGCCGATTCGCCGCGGGCGAAGGCCCTATCGAGAAGCTCAGCGGCGCTCGGAACCATCTGCTCCAGGCGTCCGGCAGCCGTCGCGCCCAGGGCTTTCCGTTTCTGTTCCAGCAACGCCTCGATTTGCGCCGGGTCGTCAATCCGCTGGCCCCGGTCATAGCTACGACGGTGGCGCGCGATTTCCTGGCCTCCATCAAGCACTCGCATAAGCTCGGGATTGGCGACAAGCGTCAGGTGTTTACCTACGGCGGCGGGTGGAATCGAGTAATCATTGAGATCAAAGCGGACATAGATGGTCTTGTCGGACCGGACGGGGCTGACTAGATCCGCCTCGAATGGATGTTGAGGCAGCGGCAGCAAGTGCGGCTGCTCTTCGGCCCAGGCTTGCGCCACGGTACGTGAATCATCTCCAGGCCAGGGCCGAGTGTGGGCAATCTCGTCTCTCCAGGCACGCGCCTTGAGATTGAAATCTTCCAGGTCTGAGAACGAGCGGGCCGCGAAAAACGAATGGCGGATGTACTGAATGGCGCGTTCGACGCGCCCTTTTTCGTTGCCGCGAGCAGGCCGGCAAGGGCGCGGGGCGAAGTGATAATGGGCGCACAACTCAAGCATCCGGGGATGAAAGTGGACCGCCTCACCGCGCCGTTCCAGCACGACCGAGCGCATATTGTCATAGAGGATGACGCGCGGAACCCGCCCCCAGTCGGTGAAGGCATGAACGTGAGCGAGCAGCAGACTCTCGAGGCTCTGGTCGAGAAAGAACTCCAGGTAGAGCGCCCGGCTGTAGGAGAGCGTCAGCACAAAGCAGGAGAGGCGGCGACGGGCGCGACCGATGCGGACATCGCCGAAGGACGCCCAATCGGCCTGCGCCTGCTCGCCCGGCAAGGTCGAGAGACGAAAGAAGGCCTCACGTTTGGCCGGGCGCAAGTTGGCCACCACCCGCCGCAGTTGAACGACGGAGCCGGTGTAGCCGCGCTGTTTGACCATCTCATACAAACGAGTCGCGCGCAGGCGTGGGTACTGCGCGAGCGTGGAGCGAATAAAGTCGAGATAAGGATCGGTCAGAGTGGCGCGCGGAGCAGTCCTTCGACCAAAGTGATCGGCGTGGATCGCGCCGCGGACTGTCTCCGGGTGCAGATTGAGTTGGGCCGCGATGGTCCCGATCTTCCAGTGTTCGGCGAAGTAGAGGCGGCGAATTTCGGCAATCTCTTCGGCGGAGATCATAGTTCACTCCAGATCGTAAAAAGGGTTGATGAAAAGTCCCGAGCGCCCGCAGACCAAGCAGACGACGCCCGGGTGATTGAAAAGTGGGCGCCACTGCGGCGGCGGTCGGATCAGGCTGGCGTCGAGAGCGTCCGGCTCGGAGTCATCTCGCGGGGCGGCGCAGACGGTGTCATAAGAGTGATGATGGTTGGAACCATGATCCGTCACACTTTTTGCGGCGAAGGAGTAAGCGGCTGTAGCCAAACGCCTCCGGTAAGCGCGCTGGCGGTCGCGATGATCGAGACGACCTTCCTCTGATCGCTGATGCCGGAGATTGGCGGCGCGGAGTTGTAATCGGCGAGCCATCTCGCGACAAGAGGGAGAGCAGTAGGCCTGACCCCGGTCACAGCACGAGCAGATGAAGAACATTCGCCCACAGTTCTGAGCGCGACAAAAGCATTGCCGGAAAAGCAGCGGAACCTCGGCCAGCATTGAATGACGAAGTGAGGGTGGACAGTTACGGAGCGGAGGTGGGAAAATGAGCTCAATGTTGATTAAATGGCTCCGGCTAACGCAGGAGCTAAAGGAAAACCCCGGTTGCTACAACAACCGGGGTTTTTACTTCCCGCCTCAATCGAGGATGCTAACAAAAAGTTGGGATGAAGAGAACGCGCCTGCGGCGATGATGATGAGGGAGCTAAGCGGTCGGCATCTGTTCAAATTTATACGCTTTCAGATGATCGCTGACACTCAACCAACACCGAATCCATCTCAAATACAAAAAGGCGCTTCTTCGGCCCTTACATCACGCCGCACGTCACACACCTGAAAAACAAGGCGGACGGCAGCCCCCGCATATCAATAGTTCGATGAGATCAATGGGGGTTCCAAATGCTTCTCAGCATATTGCGCACGATCACCGACTTCACCGTCCTCGTAACTCGCCTCACTGTTGAGGAACTTACCGATGAACAACGGATGGCCCTGATCGATCAGTTCATTCATATTCGGGGGCTCGACACGGTGTTTGATTTCGACCTTCACGACCTGCTGATGATCCTGATAACGGTACTGATCATCATCTTTTGGAGGGCATGGGAAAGGACAGACCGCTGGCCATATCGCTGATTCAAACGCACGCGCATGATTTCTCATATCAAAAGCGCGATGTTTTTCTCCCGGCAGGTGAGCGCTGTGATCATTTAACGCCTCTCTGATTGATCGCGAGAATGCGCAATCACTTACTGCGCCTTTCGAAAGAGAAATAGAATGTCGATAGATTATGTGACTGCGAATGGCGTTCGTTTGCCAACCAAGCGCTGGGCCTATACGCGCGGTCCGGATAGCCGGCCAATCCTGGAAATGCTGATGGTCTCAATCGATTTGAGCGAGATCCGGTACGAGTAGCGAACCCCGACCCTGCGCATGATCGGCCGCGTTGAATGAGTGGCTTGTCAGGCTTACCGGTTGGACAACGCGGTGGCGACTTAATCGAGAAATGAATACAAATTCGGAAGAGCAATGGTAACTCGCGAAGGCGCCAAGCCGACCAGCGCCGAGCAGCGGTTGAAAGAACTTGCCATCAACCAAGGACTGACGCTTTAAAGTTCGTTCAATGGGTTCTTGGCGCAGGCGAGGCCGTCGATCTAAAAAGATAGTTAAACCGATGGTCCGCGACACCGGGACTATCTCCGTATCCGGCGTGATCCAGGGCAGGAACTACTTGGCGTAATAATTGACTGCTAAGAAATTCGACCTTTGGCAAACGCTTTCACCTCCGGCAATTGCCGCACGAGCCCCACAAAATTTGTCAGTAACGGGGAAAGGTTGTTTTTCCGCCAGGCGAGAGACAAGAGGAAAGGGAGGACCAGATCTGTTACGGGCAAAATAATCACACCTTTGGGGCATCGCCAGCGCGCATTGTCGGTGACGAATGCGACACCGACCCCATGTAACACGAGGCTCAGGATGGTCGCTTCATCCACCCCTTCCTGAACAATGTTTGGAGACTTCAAGCCGCCGCGAAAACATTCCTGCATCAGGCGGTCATAGTAGGCGGGGCTTTCCCGCCTTGGAAACCAAACAAAAGGTGTGTCGCCGATATCGCGCAGTCTGATTTCTTTTAGTTTTGTCAGGGGGTGCCCCTTGGGCGCAGCTAACACCAGGTTATGCAGTGAGACCGGGAGGTGATCAAAATCGGGGTCTCTCTTCTGCAGGTTGAACACAAAGCCCGCGTCCAGCCGACCGGCGCGAACAGCTTCTATTTGTTCCATTGTGCTCAATGGATTGAGTTGCAGTTCCGCGTCCGGCTGGCGTTGGCGAAATTGCCGGAATGATTCTGGAACCACGCCATGCCATGATGTATTCTCCGTGAATCCCACCCGCAATACGCCAGCCTGGCCGCGCGCTACACGCCCTGCGCGCAGCGTCGCCTCATTCACTTGCCGAAGAATTAGTCGGGCGTCTTCCAGAAATGATTTTCCCGCAGCGCTTATTTTCACTCCGCGCGGAAGGCGCTCGAATAGTTTGAAACCTATCTCCTCTTCCAAATCTTGGATCTGGCGGGAGAGCGCGGGTTGAGCCACACGGAGCCGCTCGGCCGCACGTCCGAAATGCTGCTCCTCTCCAACTACTACGAAATATCGCAAATGTCGTAATTCCATACCGATACTTTACAGGTATTAGTTTAATAGTAAAGATGTTTTGGAAGTATCGGGAAGAATTTGGCATATTGACGCTATGAAATACGGCAAGAAAACGAAGAAGGGAAGAAAGAAGAAAGCGGGCAAACGGAAACGCAAGGCGCCAGGGCAAACGCGCAAACCTTTGCCGGTGGTTCCGTTGCCCGCCGTCTGGGAACGTTAATGAGCAGTCAGGCAAAGCTGAAAACCTTTGAGTCAACGAACAAGCAATTAACAACAAACCTAACCAGGAAAGGAAAAGTATGAAGCATAACGTCACACCCCAATCGCCGATCCACTCGGGCTTCGGGCCGCATACAACCGCAAGAGAAGTCCTTCGCGGACGTGATTTGAGCGGCGCGATCGCCATTGTGACCGGCGGCTATTCCGGGATCGGTCTTGAAACCACCCGCGTGCTGGCGAAGGCGGGCGCCACGGTCATCGTGCCCGCGCGAACCCCCGAAAAAGCCCGCGCTTCGATTGCCGGTATTCGTGGGGTAGAGCTGGAGGAGATGGATCTGATTGATCCGGTTTCAATTGACGCATTTGCAAAACGATTTCTGGACTCTGGACGGGCGTTGGACATTCTCATCAACAATGCGGGCATTATGGCCGCTCCGTTGACGCGTGATGCGCGCGGTTACGAATCGCAATTCGCCACCAATCATCTGGGGCACTTCCAGTTGACGCTGCGGCTCTGGCCGGCGTTGAAGCGCGCAGGCGCCGCACGGATTGTCTCTCTCTCGTCAACGGGAATTCGCTTTGGCGGCGTTGATTTTGACGATCCGAATTTTCATCGACGGGAATACGACAAGTGGAAAGCCTACGGCCAGTCAAAAACCGCGAATGCGCTGTTTGCCGTCGCTCTCGACAAACGTGGTCATGCGGACGGCGTTCGCGCGTTTTCGGCGCACCCGGGCAGTATCATGAGCGACCTGGCGCGCTTTATGTCGGAGGACGAGAAGCGCGCAGTCACGGGGGAATTCAAAACCGCCGAGCAAGGGGCGGCGACGAGCGTGTGGTGCGCGACGAGCATTCAATTGGACGGTAAAGGCGGTGTTTTCTGCCTTGACGCCGACATTGCCGAGGTCGTTCAGCCCGTAGCTCTGGAAGGACTAGATCAGGCGCTGACCGGCGTGCTTCCGTGGGCTGTTGATTCGGAACTGGCCGAGCGTCTGTGGGTGTTGAGCGAAGAGTTGACGGGAGTAAAGGTGTATTAGCACATGGGAAATAAGGTTAGTTATGCCGCCATCTCGCGGCAATAAACCAAAAGGAGAAATTATGGCAGTGAACATCGAAGGGAAAGTAGTGGTGATAACGGGCGCGAGTAGCGGAATCGGAGAGGCGACGGCGCGCCTGCTGGCGCAAAAGGGCGCGCACGTCGTCCTGGGCGCGCGGCGCACGGACAGGCTCGAATCGCTGGTTTCAGCCATTCGAGCCG
>DATCXQ010000133.1:0-7373 GCA_036565725.1 Blastocatellia bacterium | reverse complement strand
CCATCTCTCTATCTCTACTTCTCTGTGGCTCTGTGGCTGCGGTGGCTAAGCCCTGCCGCAATCCTCAGTCATTGATCTCCGGTCCCCCTCACTTGATAAACGCGATATCCGGCGTGATCGATCACTATTGGATATATGGTTTCAAAGTAGGTTTCGTTCGCTCCCAGCGCCGCCTGTTCTGCAGGCCCGACGATGATGTAATCGGCGCCCAGTCTGGAAAGCGGTTCGATCATTTGCGGGCCGCCTTGATAAATCGTTTTGACTTCGAGCTCGCGCTGCGCGTAATCGAGGCCATGTGTCCACAGGTGGCCCGGATAGCCCATTACCGATTGGCGGCCCGAGAGCGCCACGACCGAGTTGTGAATCGGCGCGTGCAGGATCAACGCGCGCGGCGGCGTCTTTTCGCGCAACAGCGCCGCTACCTCAAGCCCGGCCCGGTCGAATATCTCGAGGTTTTCAACAGGCGATAGCGCGCGCGTCACGTCCAGCGCGCCGGAAAACGTCAGCGCGACCAACAACGCCGCCGCCAGGAAGCGGACGGCGAAAAATCGTCGCGTGAACAGATAAGCCAGGGCCGCGGCGACAAACGGCGCCGAGGCGAGCGACCAATAGACCAGGACCTTGATGTTGTCCCACGTCCACGGCGCCAGCGCCACGAGGTTCGGTATGAAGAACCACAACGCGAAAGGCAAATAGAAGAGCGCCTGCCGCGAGCTTGTGATCTTTCTGATCAGCAGCGCCGCAAGCAGAAGCAGGATAAAGATTCCGGCGTTGACGGTCCAGAAGAGCAGCGGATTCGCGTCTCCGGCTTCCCACCATTTATCAAGCGGTTTGAATAACTGGTTTCTGACCTGTGTGCCGCTCAAATACCATGCCTGCGGGGCGGCCAGCGCGGCCACAGGGGCAAAAAACGCGATCCAATCCCACGACCGAAACAGAACGACCATCAACGCGCAGGCGATCATCACCGAAAAAAAACCGTGCGTGTGCAGCATCGGCAACATGCCGGCGAGAATCCCGGCGGCGAACAAATAACGGCGACTTGGTGAAGAGGAAAATATATCACGCCCTCTCCTTGTCTCTTCGTCTCCTTGTCCCCCCGTCGCCCCGTCGCGCCGTCGTCCCGTCTCTTCAAAGGCCATCCACCACAGCGCGATGATCATCGCCACAAAGGGCAGGCCGAAGAGCATCGAGCGTTGTGGGATGAGCAGCGTCGTGAAGACATTGCCCCATCGCAGAGGGATGTTGCTCGAAGCCAGCGCCAACTCGGTGTTCATCGTATAAGTTTTAGGCAGGCGTGACAAAAAATTAAGCAGGCCGTCCGGTTGAGCCCCGAATTCGCGGAAGAAATTTATGAAGCCCAGTCCGCCGTTGAATAGGAAGATCACGGGGGCGATGCGCGCCGCCACGATGTTGTTGAATATCTTCAGCGTGAGCGCTTCGATCAGGCGAACGAGCGCCAGAGCCAGCGCCACATTTTCGACGAAGAAAGCCGAGCGCCAATCGGCGCCGCATCGTATAAAGAATGCGGTCAGAAAATCTATCAGGAAAGGATAAGTGAACTTCATTCCGGCGAAGATCGGGCTTTGCGGCGGCAGGTTCTCGCCGTAAGCGAACGAAGTGATCACGCTGAAATGAAAAGGCAGGTCGCCGTAATTGTTCGCCGGCGCTGTATGCATCCCGTCGGGATAAAACATCACGACGCGTGAGAACAACCATACGAGCAGCGCCGCCCACGCGACGTAATAGACGCAGCCGCCAAGGCTCAGACCGAATTCGCGCAAGGCGGCGACGATTCGGCCTCGACCGATGAATCTGACCTGAACCGCCAGGCCGGCCCCGAATATCGCTACCGTGACGCTGATTGAGGTTGCGTTCAGTCCCAACGGCGCCGCGGTCAGAAACGCGACCCAGGAGAGGGCGGCGATCCCCAAGACCGAGCCGATCGCAATGCGAGTCGACGCGTGTGTCTTTTCGATAACGAGCAGTGTCAATAAGGCGCCATTTGCTACGGCCAACAGCGCAATGGAAATTACAAACAAAGTTCCCATAGAAATTTGTTGTTCATCGTTTATGCAACTTCACAACGTCGAGCGCCGTCATATATCGTGGGTTGCAATATAAGTCGCGAGCGATCACGCTCATTCATTGTGACAGAAACTACATTCAAAGCGAATGAGTTCCTATGGTAAAGTAAGTTACACAATAGTAGATGTCTGTTCCAGACGTGGGATAAGGCGTAAAGTGAGATGGAATCTCCCCAGAACCATCTCCCAGCCATTGGCTGCATATTCGTTCTCCCATTCGTCCGTTTTCAATAGAAGGCAGCTTGACCCAGTGCGAGAGCGCCTTTTATAGTCGATATGCAATTCACGTTCCTTGCAAAATCGGCGCAACATCGGTTTCAAATGCGCTTAACTTAAGGAGATGTATGAAGAATCTTGAGTCGAACCGAGCAACAGCCGAATTCACAGTGAAAAAAGAAGCCGAAGCTAGTCTCCCCACAGAGTTCGGCCACTTTCGCATCGTCGGTTTTCGCAGCGCGACCAGTGACGAAGAATTCGTCGCCCTGGTCAAAGGCGAAATCATCCCCGACCATGCGACGCTTGTCAGAATTCACTCCCAATGTTTAACAGGCGATGTTTTTCATTCTTTGAAATGCGATTGCGGTCCCCAACTCAAACGAGCGATGAAGATGGTGCAGGCGGAAGGCCGCGGGATCATCGTTTACCAGCATCAGGAAGGCCGTGGGATCGGGATCACCAACAAAATCCGCGCCTACGCCTTGCAGGATGAAGGGGCCGATACCATTGAGGCCAACCTGCGTCTGGGCTTCGACGCCGACCATCGCAGATACGACCAGTGCGCCGAGGTGATCAAATTGCTCGGCGTGAGGCGCGTCCGCCTGATGTCGAACAACCCCGACAAGCTTCGCGCGCTGTGTGAAGCCGGCCTCGAAGTCGTGGAGCGCGTCCCGCTCGAAATCAAGCCCAAAGCGCCCGCCTTCAGATACCTGGTCGTGAAGAAGGAAAAGATGGGACACCTGCTGCAGTTGAACGGTATCTTCTGATTGCGGATTGCGGATTGCGGAATGCGGATTGCGGAGATTAGCCACAGAGCCACGGAGACACAGAGAAGGAGAGAGGAAGGGACGAAGAGATTGCATGGATAGAGCGTCGCTTTTTCTCTCTCTCCTTCTCTGTGCCTCTGTGCCTCTGTGGCTAATCTCCGCAATCCGCATTCCGCAATAAATCTACTCCCATCCGCCTGGCCAATTGATAAGTCAACTGCACGGGCAGGCCCACGACGTTTGAGTAGCTGCCTTCGATGCGTTCGACGAAGAGCGAGGCGCGGCCCTGGATGGCGTAAGCGCCAGCTTTGTCCATCGGCTCTCCGGTGGAGACGTACAATTTGATTTCGGCGTCGCTAAGTTCGGCGAACTTGACCCGCGTCGAGGAGACGGCGGAGACGATCCGGTCTGCGCGCGCCAGGGTTACGCCTGTCAACACCTCGTGCCATTGACCGCTCAAAGCGCGCAACATTCGCCCGGCCTCCTCCGCGTCAGCGGGCTTGCCGATGATCTCTCCTTTGATGACCACTGTGGTGTCCGCGCCGAGCGCCAACTCATCGCCCCGGACGACCGCGCGCGCTTTCTCACGCGACAGTCGCGCGACGTAATCGCGCGGCGGTTCATTCGGCCCAATCGTTTCGTCGATGTCTGCGGCGCGAACTGTGAAATCAATTCCAGCCGCGCGCAGCAGTTCCGCGCGGCGCGGCGATGAGGAAGCTAAAATCAGCATAAACTTGTCGCTACAACGCTTTTTGTCTAGACTATCCGTTCCCTGAAACAAGCTGATTTCAACATAGAGCAGGGTTTATGTCTAACAGCAAACGAATTATCTCGCTGACGATCGTCTGCCTTTTCACTCTCGCCGCGATAATCGTCAACCGGGCTGCGACGCGCGCCCTCTCTTTCACGCAAACGCCGCAACCGACGCCGAAATCCCAACAGGAGCGTGAAGCCCTGGCGAAGAAGCCCGCTCCGTCGGGCACGCTCGAGGATCGCCTGGACAAAGACGACGGTTACGGAATAGTTCTGTTCTATTCGATGGGCATCCGCGGCAACCTGGAAGTTTGCGGCTGTCCGATCCATCCGCTCGGCGGGGTGGCGCGAAGGACGGGCTACATCAACGCCTTGCGCAAGCGCAGCCCCGACGCCGCGATCCTCCAGGTAGACGCCGGATACGTATTCAGCGACGACCTTAACCTCGAAGGGACTGACCTGCGCGCCGACGCGAGGTTGATGAACGATTGGATCGTCCGCGCGAACGAGGTGATGGGCCTGGATGTGGTCAACCTGGGCTTCCGCGATCTGCTTTACGCCGGCTCTCTGTTGAAGCCTGACGCTAAACTCAAGCCGGAAAAATCATCCCTGATTTCGGCCAATATCAAAAACACCGACGCGGATCGCGCGAGTCTCGCGCCTTACGTTATCAAAATCGTCACGGGCAAGAGATTGCCTCAACCGGTCCGCATAGCCTTCATCGGCTTGAGCGACGTGGCGCCGGCCGAGCGTAAAGACCATATCGCGAAGAACGGTTTCGTGATCGAAGATCCAATCGCCGCCGCGAAAGCCGCGTTGGCGGAAGTCCGCGACAAGGCTGACATCACCGTCATCGTCGGTTATATGAATCTGCGGACGGCCAACAAGCTGGCGATGCAGAACGACGATCTGGATCTGATCATCGCCGCCGACGACCGGGGGATCGTCTTCGATCCGAAGCAGGTCAACAACGCGCTGGTCGTTTACGCGGCCAAGGAGACCAAGCATCTGGGCGAACTGCGGTTTTACACGGACGCGGAGGGCGCGGTCGAACGCTTCACCGCGCGATACGTCGAGCTGGATGAGATCATCCCTGACGACCCGCAGATGGCCGAGATGACTGCCGGCGCGCGCAAGGAAATCGACGTGGTTCAGACGCGGTTGGCCGATGAAGAGGCCGCAGCAATCGCCGGAAAGCCGCTGAATACGCCGTTCGCGCTTTCGGAATCCTGCGCGGAGTGCCACAAGGTCGAATACGAAGTCTGGAAAAATTCGCGCCATTCGCACGCATTCGCCGCGCTCGAAGAGAAGCAGAGGATGTTTGACGTCAATTGTATTGGCTGTCACTCGCTAGGCTACCGCGATCAGGGGTTTGTCAGCGTCAAAGCCACGCCGCAATTCGCCAACGTCCATTGCGAATCCTGTCATGGTCCGGGCGGCGAACACATCAAGGCTCCGACCGCCGGAAATTACAAAACGCCGCCGAAAAACCAGAGCTGCCTGGTCTGCCACGACCGTGACAACAGTCCCGATTTCGACTTCGAGAAGTATTGGCCGGTCATCGCCCATAAGAACTCGTTCGAGCCGGAGGCCGCCGCGCCGGCAAAAGCGCCAGTCAAAAAGCGCCCCGGCGCCAAGCGGCGAGTGAGGAAGAAGTGATTAGTGGTTGGTGGTTGGTGGTTGATCAGGAACCATTCTTAACCAACCACCAACCACCAACCACCAACCACTAACCTATGAACAGCCTGCTCAAAATGCTGCCGATGATGCTCCGCCTTTCGGGCGACAACGAAGAGGTGCGGGAGCAGGCGGCGTTCGTCGCGTGGCGGGTTACCGCAGGCCCGCAGGTCGCATACAATTGCGTTCCCTTCCGGCTTTATCAGAAGCGCCTGGTCATCGCGGCGCTCGACCTGGCCTGGAAAAACCAGATGGAGCGGTTGAGCGGCCAGTACCTCTTCAGGGTCAATTCGCTGCTCGGCGGCCCCTACGTGACTTTCATAGAATTTCGCATAGACCGCGAGACCGTGCTTGACTCTCGCCCGCCGGACCCGAAGAGATTCGAGTGGCGCCACACTGGTGAAATCGAAGCGGAGCTGATGCCGGCCGCCGGCCGAATTAAAGACGACTCGCTGCGCGAGCAGTTCTTGCGCGCGGCGGCGAAATCTCTGGAAAGAAACGGAGGGTAGAAGATGTCAGATGTTAGATGTCAGTATAGAAGCCTCACTGACATCTGACATCTGACATCTTCCCATAGATGCCTATCACACAGACTGAAGTCGAAAAGGTCGCCGCGTTGGCCAACCTTGAACTGACGGCCGAAGAGAAAGCGCTTTTTTCGAATCAACTCGCGGCGATCGTCGAATATGTCGATCAGCTCAACGAGCTTGACACTTCTGCGGTCGAACCCTGGCGTCATCGAAGCGCGGGCGAGGTCGAGTCCTCCTACGCCACGCGCGATGACAGAGTCGAGACCAGTCTCGGACAACAAAAGGCGTTGGAACAGGCGCCGGAGCGCGACGAGGGCCAATTTCTGGTTCCGCGCGTCATTGGTGGTTGAACTGGGAGTTTAAAATGGAGTCCGCATCCGAAAAAGACAGCGAAAAATTAACTGAAACGCAGCAGGCGCTCCTGTTTCTCGAAGAGGAGATATTCACCGCGATCAAGAACCGGGACACGGACGCTCTCGAACGTATCCTGACGGATGATTTCGTTTACCGAAGCCCGGGCAGTCAAGAGGTCGTCAAAGAAGACTTCCTCAAACTTTCGTCCTCGTTTCCCCACAAGATCGTTTCGATTTGGGGTGAAGAGATGAAGGTGAATGTTTACGGGGGCGCGGCGGTTACGACCGGATTGCAATTCGCGAAGACCCGAACTGGCGAAGGCCCGGAAGAGACGAGCGTGGTGATGTTCACAGACGTGTTTGTGAAGCAGAAAGATAAATGGATGCTCTCGCTGGCGTACGCCGTGGACTTGCCTCAAATACCCGAAAAGTACCTGTAGAAGAATTGATAACGATGAATCCGACTATCGCCGACCTTCATAAACTCTACGCTTCGGGCGAGTCCAGTCCTAGCGATGTGTGCCGCGACGCTCTTGATCGAATCGAAAGGGATAACGACAGGCTTAACGCCTATATCACGATCAACCGTGAATTGGCTCTGAAGCGGGCCGCCGCGATGGACGCCGACATTCAAGAGGCGATCCGGCTAAAACCGCTGGCGGGCGTTCCCGTGGCGGTCAAAGACAACATGCTCATAGCCGGCGTTCGCGCGACCTGCGGCTCGCGCATACTGGGCGATTACGTCCCGCCTTACACGGCGACAGCCGTCAAGAAGCTCGAAGACGCCGGGGCGATTGTTATCGCCAAAACAAACCTGGACGAATTTGCGATGGGCAGTTCGACCGAGAACTCGGCGTTCGGCCCCGTACGCCACCCCGCCGACCAGGATCTTGTGCCAGGTGGAAGCTCTGGCGGTTCGGCGGTCGCGGTCGCGGCGGGACATGCGCCTATTGCGTTAGGCTCCGACACCGGGGGCTCGATCCGCCAGCC
>DATCXQ010000109.1:0-9807 GCA_036565725.1 Blastocatellia bacterium | reverse complement strand
GATGGATGAACCTTCAATCTCGATTTCGCGTCTGCGGTTGAACAGACTCATCAATCCGCAATCCGCATTCCCACTCCCGCTAAATATCAAAATGCGTGAACTCTTTGAACTGATGGAAGCGGGCGTGAATCTCTTCGGGCTTGAGCCTGCGCAAGCGATCACAACTGAACTCCTCGACGTTGTAGGATGCCATGACCGAGCCGTAGATGATGGCGCGGCGCAGCGTTGTCTCGTCGATCTTGTCGGCCTGCGCCAGGTAACCCATGAAGCCGCCCGCGAAGCTGTCGCCGGCCCCTGTCGGATCGAAGACGTTTTCGAGCGGATAGGCCGGTATGGAAAAGTAAGAGTCAAGCGTGAACAAAGCCGCCCCGTACTCGCCGCGTTTTACTACGAGCATTTGCGGCCCCCAGCTCAATATCTTCCTCGCCGCGCGGATCAGGTTCGGCTCGCCGGCCAGTTCGCGCGCTTCGGCGTCGTTGATGATCAGGGCGTCGACGACGGCGATGGTTTTGAGCAGATCTTCGCGCGTCCTTTCGATCCAATAGTTCATCGTGTCCATTGCGACGAAGCGCGCGTCAACCTGTTCGCGCACTTCGCGCTGCAAGGTCGGCTGGCTGTTGGCGAGGAAGAGGAACGGCGACCTTCTCACCGTGTCTGAAAGTTGCGGATTGAAGTCGGCGAGCACGTTGAGTTGCGTGTCTATTGTGCGCGCCGTGTTCAGATCGAAGCCGTATTCGCCCACCCAGCGGAAGGTCTTGCCGCCCGGGATACGCTCCAGGTTCTCGATGTTGATCCGGCGCTCGTGAAAGACGGTTTCGTCTTCGGCGGTGAAATCGTCGCCGATGACGGCGACTACGCTCACGTCGGTGAAGAACGAAGCCGCGACCGAGAAGTGCGTGACGGCGCCGCCCAGGCTGCGTTCGCGCGAGCCGAACGGCGTGGTAATGGAATCAATCGCCACGGAGCCGACGACTAAAAGCGGTGTAACGGTAGACATCGAGTGGTTATCCCTTCTTTTGGTCCTTGACTTGTGATTTCGATTCGTTAAGCCGCTTCTGAATCTCGGACTTGAGCTTTTCGTCCGAAGTCTCCTGAGAGGCCTTCGTCCAGTTTTCGACGGCCTTGTCCAGGTCGCCCATTCGTTTGTAAAGCTCGCCGAGCATGAAATAGACGTCGTCTATTCGGTTGAAGGTCGGATTGAGGTCAACGATCTCCTGCAATCGGCCCTCGACAGCTTTGTTGATGCGCTCCCAGCCGTCTTTGTCATTTTTATCGGGTTTGCGTTTGTAGAAGTAGAACTTGGCGGCTTCAAGGCTTCGGCTAGATTGCTTCTCTGTTTCGGGGTCGCGCGCCGCGGTGATAGGACCGCGTCCCGGGCCTTGCTGAAAGGCGCGCGGGGCGGCGAGACAGACGCGATTTGATTCGACGAGCGCGCCAAAGCCGGCGAGCGCAAGAGCCAACGCAAGAGCAAAATTCATTCGATACAACATAATCCTCCTCATTATACCGGTTTTAAGATGTATGAAGACTGTTAGCCACAGAGCACACAGAGGACACACAAGTGATTCGCGGCTTCTCTGTGTTCTCTGTGACCTCTGTGGCTATTCATACATATGAAAACCGCTGTAAATTTAAGTCTGTCCCACCTTATTCGCCCACGTACTTGCCGATGATCGCCGCCAGTTTCTTCTTCGTTTCTGCCGGGATTGCGGCGGGCTGCGTCAGAATAGCGTGGCGGAGCGCGCTGCCGCATTTGCAGTCGCGCGGCGTCGGGGCCAGCCGGCGCACGGCGTCGCGTATGATCACCTGCGCGTTGGCCGAATTCTTATTCAGATATTCGATAATCATCTCGACCGTCACCGCGTCGTGGTCCGGGTGCCAACAATCGTAATCGGTCACCAGGGCCATCGTCGAGTAACAGATCTCGGCCTCGCGCGCGAGTTTGGCCTCCTGCAGATTGGTCATGCCGATCACGTCCATGCCCCAACTGCGATAGAGCCGCGATTCGGCGAGCGTCGAGAAGGCCGGCCCCTCCATGCACAGATAGGTCCCGCCGCGATGAATCTTGACCCCAGCCGACTCTCCGGCGACGGCCACCACGTCGCCCAACGACTGGCAGACCGGATGGGCGAATGCGATGTGCGCGACCAGGCCTTCGCCGAAGAAAGTCGAGACGCGACCGCGCGTGCGGTCGAAGAATTGATCGGGGATGACGATGTCCATCGGCGCGTACCGCTCCTGCAGCGAGCCGACCGCCGAGGCTGAAATAATACGTTCGACGCCCAGCAGTTTCATTGCATAGATGTTGGCGCGAAAAGGCAACTCGGCTGGCATGAGGCGATGGCCGCGCCCGTGCCGGGCCAGGAAGGCGACACGCGCGCCTTCAAGCGTCCCGAGAATGAAGTTATCCGAAGGTTTGCCGAACGGGGTTTCGACGCCGATCTCCCGCACTTCGGTCAAACCGTCCATCTGATACAGGCCGCTGCCGCCAATGATTCCAATTTGCGCCTTTTCCATCACTTTTTCTCTCCGGGATTGATTTCACGCATTGAGCCGCCCTGCCCGCCGGGGATGCTATGTGGATTCGGCGCCGCGCTGTTGACTATGAAGTCCGTGGGCGCAGCTACGGCGTATTTCAGCGTCACGTCTTCCAGTTCGCGGTTAACCTTGTCCTTAATCATCCTGGACTCGAACTGCTCGGACTCTATGGTGTCAATTAAAATATGGCGGGCGTGAACCTCTTCCCCTGGCTCCTGACTCTGCCCGGGGGGCGGGCTCAGCGCAGGCGGCGCGGCGGCCTTGGGCGGCGCCTTTCGGCGGTCTTCAACGCGGATGATGTGATAGCCGAACCTCGATTTGACCAGTTCGCTGGTGGTTTGGCCCTTCTGCAGCGCGAACGCGGCGGCTTCAAAAGCGGGGTCCATGACGCCCCTGCCGAACCAGCCCACGTCGCCTCCTTTCGCTTTACTCCCAGGGTCGTCGCTGAATTCATTGGCGATCTTCTCGAAGTTCTCGCCTTTCTTCAGACGTTCGAGCAGCCCCTGAGCCTTCTCTTTCTGCTTATCCGGGTCGGCTCCAGGATGCTCGGCAATATATTTCTTCTTCTCGTCGTCAGTGAGTTTGTGCTTCTCTTCTAGTGACTGGGCGTAGAGACCCGCCAGGAGATCGGCTTTCCCGAACTTCACAAGGATCACGAACGCCGGTTCCTTATCGAGACCGGCCTGGCGCGCCTTCTCTGCGCGAGTCTTCGTCTGGCTCCAGATCTCCCGCTGTTGCTCCTTCTGCTCATCGGTTATCGGCTGCTTGAGTTTCGCGGTTATAAAATTGATGTGGTCGTCGAACTGGGGCTTGTGCGACGCATAGTAGGCCTCCCACTCCTCTTTCGATATGACCACGTTCGGATTGCGTTCAGTGTATTTGGCCATGAGCAATTGTTCGACGCCAAATTCCAATCTCTTTTTGAACTCATCGGACTTGTGGAGTCCCGCCTCCTCGGCTGCCTGAGCGAGCGCGAACGACTTTTTGAAGTCATCGATGAACTTCTTCCGTACCATCTCGCTCTGGGCGATCTGACCTCTGTACATCTCCGGATATCTCGCTTCCACAAAGGCCGTCAGATCAGCGGCGCTCAATTCAGCATAGTCGCTCTTGAAAAGCCACTTGCACGATTGCGCGGCGACAACGCTCGCGACGAGCAGAGTAAAAAAAACCAGTTTCTTATTCACAACAAGTCTCCTATACAGTTTTGTCATAATCGATTCGTCCCGCATCGTGGCGTTAGGCGACAAGTCAATGGAGCGTGACTACAGCATTATTCAACCACAATGATGGTCAGCGTGGGAGCGACTTTGTGATCATAGGTCGCTCGTCATTCATAACAATTGACGAACAAATGACCAGTGACTAATTACAGCGTTAACTAAATTTTTGGTGATTTAATCAAAACAATAAATGTTGGTACAGTATCGCGCGCCAACGTTGCATGTATCGATTTAGGGATAACGCCAGACAACTTTGTTAACGTTGTACTAATGGCTTCCACTCCCCCTCTGCGTCAATTCTATCAACACGCCGCCTGTTGACGACGGATGAACGAACGCAACGAGCGCGCCTCCGGCGCCGATCCTCGGCCGCTCGTCAATCAAGCGGGCGCCGCGGGCTTTCAGTTCGCTGAGTTTCGCGTTGATGTCGTCGACTTCGACGCAAAGGTGATGAATTCCGGGTCCGCGCTTAGCCAGAAACTTCCCGACCGGAGTTTCCTCACCGGCGGCTTCGAGCAATTCGATGCGGCTTTCGCCGATCGGCAACATGGCGACTCGCACGCCCTGATCCTCTACGACCTCGATCTCTTTCAATTCGAGGCCGAGCGCGTCGCGCCAGAACGCGAGCGCGCCTTCGATAGATTCTACGGCGACGCCCAGGTGTTGAATGATGATCTCTTTTGGATTCGACATAAAGAAATGTGGAACAGTCTTAGGGCATTTGAAAAAATAATGCGCCCAGCATTGTAGGGGCGCCATTTATTTCTAAAAGACCATTAGTCTGTCCGTGAGCAGGGACAGACTAAAATCTGTCCCACGTCTTGAGCATTATTCAATTCGGATCTTGCGGGCGATCTCTTCGACTATCGAGTACGGGTCGCGTGCGCGCGAGGCGACCTGCGCCGCAAGCTCCCGCAATTGCCCCGGCGCCAACGCCTCATCGAGCGCTCGCCGCAGCAGGCGGTCGCGCAGCAACTCGACGATGCGGTTTTGGGCGACATTGGCGCGGCGTTCCAGCGAGGTCATATGCGCGTGGCGGAAGTCGGCGAATTTTTCGACGGCCTCCGCGAACTCGGCTATGCCTTTATTCTGAGTCGCGACGGTGCGGACAATTGGAGGTGTCCAGCCGTCCTTCCCGTCCGACCGTTCCGAAATTTCAAGCAGCGCGATCAACTCCCTCTCGGTCCGCTCGACGCCTTCGCGGTCGGCCTTGTTGATGACGAAGATGTCGCCGATTTCCATGATGCCCGCTTTGATCGCCTGAATGTCATCGCCCATCCCGGGCACGAGCACGACGACCGAAACGTCCGCGGCCTTCACGACATCCACCTCGTCCTGTCCGACGCCGACCGTTTCGACCAGCGTCCTATCGTATCCGGCGGCATCCAGAACCGCAACGGCGTCAACCGTCGCGCGAGCCAGCCCGCCTAGGTTGCCCCGCGTCGCCATCGAACGGATGAAGACGCCGGGGTCGTTGGCCAGAGTCTGCATCCTGATCCGGTCGCCCAGAATCGCCCCGCCCGAAAACGGACTCGAAGGGTCGACCGCGATGACGCCGACCGTCTTACCCGTCGAGCGGTAATGCAACGCTAGTTTGTCAACGAGCGAGGATTTGCCCGCGCCCGGCGCGCCGGTCACGCCAACGGTCAGACCATGCCCCGTTCGCGCGAAGAGCGCCTTCAGAATCTCGTTCGCGTCGGGCGAGTCGTTTTCGATCTTGGAGATTGCGCGGGCGATGGCGCGTGGGTCGCGCGCCAGGATCCGGTCGACAAGTGATGCGGTCATCGAAAGGCCAATAGATTATGGATAAATGTCGGTAACGAAGCTGAACTTTGACATTCTCTCCACCTAAGCCTGACGGCTGTAGGTGGAGATTCCTACGCTGAACCCGTGTCGGATTCATATCTCGTAGGCGTAGACTTCCCCGGCGCCCGACCGGGTAGGAAACTCAAGAGGCGCTAGTTCTCGCCCCTCATGCTTCTGTTTTTCACGGCGCCGTCGCCGTTACATATGTTTGCATTTGTCAGCGTGCTTGGTTCTTGCTTTACTGACTGCAACTCATTTCTTCGGCGTTCAAATTTTTACCCGGCAGACTTCCTGCCGGAACCGCCAAATTTGAGTTTCAAAGAACCGGGCAAATTGTAGCACAGGTTAATCGTGGGCGAAGCGCCCACGATGCGTGTTATCTCCATTCAAGCTGTCGCTATGGATGGGGTATTCTTTGCGCGGATTTAGATAAAACCCGCCTGTCCAGGCGTTAAAATAGATGCGCCTTTTTAAGAACTTGCTCGGTAGCCCACTAATATTCTTTCGAGCTTCAATCTTTCTTCCATCTTTCAGAGAAATTCGCCGCCTCTTCTTTCGCGCCGGAGCGCTTGTTGGCGACGCGGGCCATCACGAAGAGGAGATCGGAGAGGCGATTGAGATAGGTCAGGGCGTGTTTGTTGACCGCCGACTGGCGGGTGAGCGCGACGACCGATCGTTCGGCGCGGCGAGAGACGGCGCGGGCCAGATGCAGTGTGGCGCCCAGTTGAGTTCCGCCCGGCAGAATGAATTCGCGCAGCGGCTCCAATTCTTCGAGCAACAGGTCGATCAACCGCTCCATCTCGGCCACGCGTTCTTCGACGACCCTCGGTACCTGAACCTCCAGCGGGCTGGCCAGGTCAGCGCCGACGATGAAAAGCTCATTCTGAATCTTGCCGAGCGCCTCATCCAATTGCGAGTCGGCCAGGCCGACCCGCGTCATTCCCAGCAGCGAATTCAATTCGTCGACATCGCCGTAGGCGACGACGCGTAGATCGGCTTTGCTGACGCGGCTTCCGTCGACCAGCGAGGTCTCGCCCGCGTCGCCGCTCTTTGTGTAAACACGACTGATTCTCACGGTAGACTCCTCCGGAAAACCCCCGGGGGCAATTTCAATTATTACCGCACACCGTCGACAAATCGCAGCGTCATCTCCGCGGCCAGTACTCGGCGCCATTGGCGATCGAAAGCGAAGCAGACCTCCCGCGACGATTCGAGGAAGTTACGCAGCAGGGACGGGTCGATCAGGCGCCCCAACCGCATAGTTGCGGGATTGAGCGTCTCTCGAATCTCTTCGTCGTGCAATAACCGCAGACGGTCAGGCTTGGGCGCCGGCTGAGCGGCGAAACACCTCTCCTGCGCCGTGTCCCAGGCCCTTTTGGCGCAGCGCCACGCCGCAGGGACGAATTGCGGCAGATACCTCAACGTAAACGGGGCCGCCGGGTATCCGTGTACAAGTGGATAGGCGGCCAGGCGATGGCTCAACATCGACATCAGGCCGCGGACGAGCCTGCTGCGTCTGCGGGTGTGCGCGGTCGTCTGAAGCGCCGTCTCCAGCGTCGAGCGGAACATAAACGGCGAGACGCATGGCCAGACCTGGTCGACGCCGCTCCAGATTCTTCCATACCATCGCTGCATTCGCAGGACCAGATGGGCGTGATCCATTTGCGCCGTGTTGGGCCATCCGTCCAGGCCCTCGTTCAAACGGCTTATGATCATAGCCAGGCGCCCGACGATGTCAACGGCGGCGCCGGGCGGAAAGAGATCAGGGCTGCACGGATCAGCCGCGTAACACCTTTTGGCCAACTCGCGGCAATCGATCGGCTCGCGCCGCCCGACCTTAGGGAAGAGCATGTTCCACCCGTAATCCCGCGCTATCTCGCCGCACGACCCGTTGACGCTCACATCGAACCGGGCCGAAAGGCCGTCGCGCGGCGAATGGACGCGCGCATAGTGGATCAAATCGCATTCGCCGTCGGTTAATCGTAGCGCCTCTTCGAGCCGCTGGCCCCATAAAACTTCAGCCGGTTTGAGCCGGCTGTTCGGCGCGCCTATCAATTTCGACAAGCCTCTCGAGATGATCACGTCGGGGTCGGTGTCCAGGCCGACTACGGCCGTTTCAAATTCGACCCCGGCGTTCAAAAAAGCGGCGACCACTAAACGCGAGTTATACCCTCCAGTCAGGTCGCAAACCGGGCGGCGGTAAGTCGCGGCGATCCGGTCGGCCGCGCAAATCAGCCGCTCGCCCAGGCATTGCGCGGCGTCTTCGCCGTCAAACGCATCGGGATCGAGATCAGTCATCCGCCAGTAACGGATCGCCTCGGTCAATGCTCCGTCGGTAAAACGGTAAATCGTGGCGGGCTCGAGTTTCCTCACTTCGCGGAAGAGAGTGCGGTCTTCGTATACCGCCCCCGTGCTCAAAAATTCTTCGCAAGCCAGCGCGTCCGGCGTGGCGTCGTCCAAGGCAGCGAGCAGCAGCGACGAAGTGGACAGGGCCACGCAATCGCGCAAGACGCGCATAAAGCAATGACGGCCGCCCATCAGATCGGTGACGACGAAGACTTCGCGCGACCGCGCGTCGCAAAAGACGATGACAAAAAAACCCTCCAAGCCCGACGCCACGCGCGTAATGGTCTTCTCGACTGCGCGCCGGAGCAGCCACTTCTCGTCCCCAGCCCCGTAACCGTTCTGGTGAAACCACGACCCGGCGGCCATCAGCCAGCATCCGGTAGCGTCGTCGGTAACCATCTTGCCGCCCGACCCGTTCCGGCGCGCGAACGAAGCGGCGCGCGCGTAGGCGACATCAATCGTATTTTTCGGCGCTTGCGATTTGATCCGCCGCGCGAGATCCACCCCGGCTTTGAACAACTCCTCCGGCTTCGACCAGACGTTTTCGGGCGACACAACAGCAAAAATGTTTCCCATCGAAGTTCCTCCGACAACCAAGCGCGAAAAGGCGAAGGTAGAGGATCACAATCTTCGTTCAATCTTCGGTCAACGACCTTCCACTTTCGATCCTCGATCTTCTATCTTCGATTCTCGTCACTTCGTGGTCGTCTTTTATTGCTTTAGGGAGTTGCGATTCCCGGCGTCAGCCTCGTCATGGCGCCGGATGAGGAGAGTTCGTCGGAAGGGAGTAGATCAATTCGCCCATACTCTACGCGCCTTTCGCCAGCTTTTGCAATCGTAATTGGCGCGCCTCTAATCTTCATTAACGCGCGCGGCGCATTTACGCGAACGCAATATGCGACAGTGTATGAGTTCATAGAACGCGAATGACGCTGATAGAGTGGATTGGCGCTGATCTTTTTAGTTTTGTCCGCGATGATCCGCGCTCGTCCGCGTCAGCAGCGTTCTATTGACGGATTCTTTGCCGCAAACCAATTGCTGCCCCGTATACGCGGTTGAATAAGGATTTCGCTTATTAAAGCAAATGACGGAATCGTTTAATAACGACGCGCGGGAAAGTTAAACTGGCCGGACTGGCTCGGTCAAGGAAAGTTTAATGCTCTCCGACGGCTGAATGGTTGCATTGCTTATCTGAATCTTCTCTTTCGGCTTATCGAGTCAGAGGGTACGCCTCATTTTTATGGAATCGCACGGCGAATGTCAGTCGCGATTTCGATCTCCTAGGCTTCGAAGCCCCATTGACCAGCCTGGCGACGTCACCATCAGTAATGCAATAGTCAGCACAGAGCCTTCTTGCCGTGTCGAAGTTGTCATGTTCGGTTATGAGCCGCCTCAACACGCTGTGTGATATGAAGATGGAAATATTCTCTATGGCTGTTTTCATAAACCATCCTTGAGACAATTGAATTGTCAGTGATTAAATAGACTTGCCAACTGTAGTTACTAGCAATCAATGTGCCATAGCGTACATACGCCTATTCTTCATTCAACTGCGCGCTTCCAAAATAAATAATAACCTGCCGTCAACGAATATCCTATTCCAGCGTATCCCTCCTGCCTCCAAACGCCTTTCAACAAAGGTTGCGCATTCACCAACTCCCAGCCCTCATTTCCCAAGCGATTCAGGTGACGCGCGTATTCAGGGTTGTCAGTCAGCGACTCGATGATCGGCATACGAGGAAGTATTACTTCTGTCACCCACTCCACCTAAACGCTAACGCGTTGTAGGTGGAGCTTGTCGCTGTACTACGCGGCTGCTGTCAGCCGTTTTTCCGCGACTTCCCGCCAGGCGACTTTGGCGGCACAGGCAATATTGGTTGCGCCGACTATATCC
>DATCXQ010000103.1:0-2705 GCA_036565725.1 Blastocatellia bacterium | reverse complement strand
GGCAGGACTGAGGCTCCAAGCCCTGCCGGCTAAAGCCGGGACTCTAAACGCTCTCTCCCAACGTTTGTAGTTAAACTGGATATCGCCAGAAAAAAAACGCTAAACACAAGAAAACTTAGTTTACAGAGTAATAAGTCCTATTCATGAGGAGGAGACCAGAACAATGATCGTGACCAGGAAATCTCTGCCGCGCCGCGCGTTTCTGCGCGGGATGGGTGTGACGATAGCTTTACCATTACTTGACGCGATGACGCCCGCGTTTGCGGCCGGCGCGAAGCCCGCCGTGCGTCTCGGCTTCGTCTATGTTCCCAACGGAATCATCATGGACAAGTGGAGGCCGAAGGGCGAAGGCGCCGACTTCGAGTTCGCGCCGACGATGAAGCCACTGGAGCCGTTCCGCGAACGCCTGCTGGTCTTCAGCGGGCTGGCGCAGGTTCAAGGGCGCGCGCTCGGCGACGGCGCGGGCGACCACGCGCGGGCCGGCGCGACCTTCCTGACAGGCGTCCACCCGAAGAAGTCCGAGATCAACATTCGCGCCGGCCTATCAGCCGACCAGATAGCCGCGCAGGAACTCAGCAAGCATACGCAGTTCGCCTCGCTCGAACTCGGCATCGAATCGAACCAACTCGCCGGCAATTGCGACAGCGGTTATAGCTGCGCCTATACCAACACCATCTCCTGGCGCGGCGAGACGACGCCTTTGCCAGTTGAGAACAATCCGCGCGCGATCTTCGAGCGGCTCTTCGGCGACGGCGAAAGCACAGACGCCGCCGCGCGGTTGGCGATGTTCGAACGGCAGCGGAGCATCCTCGATTACGTGAGCGGCAGTCTGGCGCGGCTCAACGGCAATCTTGGCGCCGGCGACCGCGCGAAACTCGACGAATACGCCGACGCCGTGCGCGACATCGAGCGGCGAATTCAGAAGGCCGAGCAGCAGAACGCCGCGATGAAACTTCCCGTGATGGAGCGCCCGTCCGCCGTGCCCGAAGAATTCGAAGACCATGTCAAAATGGTTCTGGATTTGATGACGCTGGCGTTCAAGGCCGATCTCACGCGCGTAATCACCCTGATGATGGCCCGCGAGGGCAGCAACCGCCCCTACCGCTCCATCGGCGTCTCCGACGGTCACCACAACCTCACGCATCACCAGAACGACGCGGACAAGATCGCCAAGGTGACGAAGATCAACGAGCAACACGTCAAGCTCTTCGCCCAGCTGGTTGAGCGGCTCAAGACGACGCCCGACGGCGACGGCAGTCTGCTCGATCATTCGCTGATCCTTTACGGCAGCAGCATCAGCGACGGCAATCTGCATACGCACCACGACCTGCCGATCGTCCTGGCGGGCGGCGGGGGACAGGTCAAGGGCAATCGCCACCTCGTCTACCCGAAAGACACGCCGCTCAACAATCTGCTGTTGAGCATGCTGGAGAAGGCCTCCGTACCGGTCGAGAAGTTCGGCGACAGCACGGGCAAGCTGGATTGCCTTGCCTGATCGTCAACCACTTATAGGTCCTATTGGTCTTATAAGTCCTAACATTGCTTCAGGAGAACACATGAGCGAACAAAAAAGACGATCCACAATCGCTCTCATTGGCCTGATTGCGCTGGTCGCCGCTTTGACGTCTTTTATCGCCGCGATTGCGCAACAGTTGATATTCGGAAAGACACGTGTCGCGGTGACGACGGGGGTGGCTGTGGCCGTTTCGATGGTTGTCGCGTTGCGAAAGAAGTAAACAGGTATGCCTTTCCGGTCTGACTGCTTTTGCGAGACACCTTCCATTTTTCGCCGATAAGGGAATCTGATGAAAGTAAGCGCGCTGCCGCATTGCGGAATGCTATGCATTATCGCCGCCGTGACTTGCCTGGCATATGATGTTCCTGACCTGTTGGACGCTGTCAAACGGCGCGATCACAAAACCCTCAAAACTCTCATCAAAGCGCGGGCCGACGTGAACGTCGCGCAACCCGACGGCGCGACGGCGCTCGCGTGGGCGATATACCTGGACGATCAGGAAGCCGCCGAGATGCTGCTGGCCGCCGGCGCGAAGGTCAACACGGCGGACGAGTACGGCGAAACGCCGCTCACGCTGGCCTGCGGCGTCGGGAACGCCGTTCTCGTGAAAAGATTGATTGAAGCCGGCGCGGACGTGAACGACGCGCGGTGGGACGGCACGACGGCGTTGATGATAGCCGCCAATTCAGGCGCCGCTGAAGCCGTCAAACTTCTCCTCGATCGCGGCGCTAAGGTGAACGCCGCCGAGTCTAGAAAAGGGCAGACGGCGCTGATGTGGGCCGCATCGGAAGGCCATTCGGAGACCGTGCAGATATTGATCAAGCATGGCGCGGACGTGAAGGCCGTCTCAAAAACCGGATACGCCGCGTTGGCCTTCGCCGCCGTCAAGAACGACGCGCGGTCAGTGTCACAATTGATCGCCGCCGGCGCCGACCCCAACACGAAGCTGCCCGACGGCTCATCAGTCCTGATCGCGGCGGCGGCCTTTCGCGGCACGGAAGCGGCAATCGCCCTGGTCGAAGGCGGCGCCGAGGTAAAGGTCGCGGACGGGCGCGGCAATACGCCGCTGCACACCGCCGCGCAATTGGGCGACATCGAACTCGTCAAAAAATTGCTCGCCAAAGGGGCCGATCCGAACGCGCGCAACGCGAAGGCATTGATGCGCGGCGGCCCGGCAGCCGGCCCGTTT
>DATCXQ010000099.1:0-5605 GCA_036565725.1 Blastocatellia bacterium | reverse complement strand
GCGGGCACGCCATATTTTTTAACTACCATCCCTTCATCAAAAGGGCTGGCGCTCACTTCCGATTTCAACTTGATTTATTGTAGCGGCCGATTTCCCAAAGAAGGTGGCATGAATGGTCTGTCCGATTTGCGGGAATGTCAGTGACGGCAATCGCTTCTGCACCCAATGCGGCGCGGAATTAGCGTCGCCTCTTGCTCAAACCGCGCCTGCCTCCGACGGCGCCAAACCGCCTGCTGCGGTTTCGCCGCTCTCAACTTCAGGCGCTTTGACCGGGAGGACGTTGGATCAGAAGTACTACCTCGAGTCCAAACTCGGCGTTGGCGGAATGGGGACTGTTTATCGCGCCGGCCGTCTGCTGATCGGCGACCGGGTGGCGGTCAAAGTACTCCACCCTGATCAAATGGCCGATCCGCAAGCGGTCGAACGTTTCCGCCGCGAGGCGCAGACCACCGCCCGTCTGAAGCATCCGAACGTCGTTACAGTTTACGACTTCGGTGTTTCCAAAGAAGGCCTGAACTATCAGGTCATGGAACTGGCCGAAGGAGAGAGCCTGCGCAGTTTGGTCGAGCGACATGGCAGGCTGGCTGAGACCGCAGCCGCCGAGATTATCCGACAGGTGTGCGCGGCGTTGGATGAGGCGCACAGGCAGGGTATCGTTCATCGCGACATCAAACCGGAGAACATTCTCGTGCAGACAATCCCAGGCGGCTTGCAGGTCAAGGTGCTCGATTTCGGCATCGCCGCGCTGCGCGACGTTAAAGCCGGCAGGCTGACGCGAGCCGGCTCCCTCGTGGGGACGCCGCATTACATGTCGCCTGAGCATTGTTTAGGTGAAGAGTTGGATGGGCGCTCGGACATCTACAGCCTGGGCATCGTCCTGTTTGAAATGCTGACCGGCGTTGTGCCGTTCAACTCGCCTACCACGACAGCCATAGTCGTTAAACATGTCAATGATCCGCCGCCGCCGCCGCGCACATTGAATCCGAAAATCTCGCCCGCCGTTGAGTCGGTCACGCTGCGCGCGCTTGAGAAGCGGCGTGATGCGCGGCCGCAAACGGCGGGCGAAATGGCGAGGGAGTTGATTGCGGCCGCGGGTAGCGCGAGGCCGGGTTCGCCTCATCCCACCAAGGTCGCGGCGCCAGGAGCCGTTACGCCCGCGCCAATAGCAACGCCAATAATGAAGGAAGTGGTTGCTTCAGTATCGAACAGCAGTTTGGCCCCGTTGTTCGGCGAAGTGTCCACGAAAATGGGATCGAGCAGAAGACTCGTATTAGCGGTTTTCGGCGCGTTGCTCTTGCTGGCTGGCGGCGGACTCTGGGGGTACATGCATAAAGGCGGGAATGAAAGAGCGGCGGCGGGATCGCTGCCCGGGAGCAACAAACCTTGGAGGCTAATCCCCGACCAAACCAGCGGCGTCGCTGATGCGCTGAACGCATTGGGAGCGGCGGATCGGCAGACGGCGGTGATCAATCCCGGCGGTCAACTTGCGCTAGAATATCGCGAAGGCAAATTCTTTGGTGATGGACACGGCGCCGATTTGCGTGTTTACGGCCCAGAACAGGGTCGAGTTTCGTACCTCATATTTGTCAGAAATGATCCTGCCGTGAAATGGGAGCGGATCGGCATAAACCGCAGGGGATTCCCTCGGGGAGAGGCCGGGCACGACATGGGACATCACGGCATCCGGCAGGCGCGCCAGGTGATGATCAGGAACAATGGAAACGCCGATCTGAGAATTGACGCGGCTTCGGTCGGCTACAAAGATGAATTCCACAGCGAGGTCGCCACGCGCCACCGCCACTGAAACCCGTCGCCAAAAATGCATGACTAAACTCCTTCAAAGAAGAGCCTACTGCGCGATCTCACACCGCTGTGGTTGTTGATCGTCCTGATTGCCATCACCGCGTTGCACTACGAAAACGTCAGCCGCAGCGCGCTGCTGCACGAAATCTCGCAGCGACTTTATTACCTGCCAATCATTTATGCCGCGTATCGTTACGGCCTGCGCGGCGGATAGACGGCGTCGCTCGTGAGCAATGTGATCGGAACGTCTGCGGCGATGCGCCGAGTTTACGCCCTGGTCGAAAAGGTCGCGCGGGCCGACCTGGTGGTCTTGATCACGGGCGAAAGCGGCACGGGCAAGGAGTTGATTGCGAGGGCCATACACCGGCACAGTGCGAGGCGCGACGGGCCTTTCGTCGTCATCAATTGCGGCGCAATCCCGGAGGGGCTGCTCGAATCGGAATTGTTCGGTCATCATTCTGCGCCAGGCGCTTGAAAAACATGGCGGGAATCAGACGCGTACCGCACAGTACCTCAATATCACACGCAGCGCCCTGATCTATCGAATGCAGAAGTACGGGTTGCGACAACCGGAATTGTGAGGTCCCGCCAAACGGCCCTTACCACTTATCAGCCGCTCCGGCGCGCCGCGTTGCCCGACGCGACGTCGATCACCTATCGGATTTCACTCTACTTCCTCAACCGCGAGTGACGCCGGCAAAGATGCGCTTAACCCAACCGCGCCATCAAAGCGCCGACATCATTGGCGAGCCGCCGGGCTTTTGCCGCCGGGAGTTTGCCCGCGATGGAAGACTCAGCCAGAGCGGTCACGTGATCGCGCACCATATCACCCTGCACGCGCCGAAGGGCGGCGATCACCGCGTTGATCTGGTGTGCGATCTCGACACAGTCGCGCTCGTTCTCGATCATCTGTTGTACCCCGCGCACTTGCCCCTCGATGCGTTTCAGGCGCGGCAATTGCTTTGTGTGATTGGCTGGCGCGATCTTGCGTCCGTTCCCGGAATTATTCTTCACGGTTGTTGCCTCCTTGCTGACAAAGGGGGGGTAGCTAAGGCGGCCTCTTTATATCTCGTTTGAAAGGTCGCCGTGACCGGGTGGCGGGGTGATGTGAACACACTGCCACCCGCTTTTACGAGTGAGCAATAGGGGTCTGAATTGTTTGTAAACAGGCAGTCCGGTGTCTGTAAACAGACACCGGACGCATTATGGCGAGTTATAGATGAATGTGGCAAACGTGGCGAAGTAGATGACGACTGATGAGGTCAAAAAATCGTCTCTGTTTTGGCGCCGAGTTGAGGCGGATTATTCCGCCTCAGTCAGCTTCTCGACGAGGATTTTGCCTTCGCGCTTCATCCCTACGACGGTCACCTTGATATGATCTTTCTTCGCGGTCTTACCGACGAAGGTTCGAATCCTTCTGCCTCCGCTTGATTTTGTAAAGCGGCCTTAAGTCCAATCAATTCAGACAGAAATCTTACAAGCTTCTCTAGAAACCTCATTCCCTCAACTTGTCTCTGGATGTATGAAAATATGGCTAAATGTGGCTAGATACTGAAAAGTAGGGTTGCACGCTTATGAGATTTATAAGCGCAAACGGGCTGCTGTCCGCGCTCCCACAAGTCATTTATGAATGACTGGAGCCCACCCTTCAAAGAGTCCGCCTCGAAGCAGGTAGTGTCCTTTTTGAGGTCGGCTCTGGTTGATTACACCTGATTTATCATCAGCGGGATCGTCTCGTTGCTTTGTGTCCCAGAAGATGGTGACTCTGTTGGGCTGCCATCTACAACGTCATCGCGATCCCGGTTGCGGCAGGCGCGCTTTACCCTTCACTGGGAATTCTGCTGCGCCCGGAGTGGGCTGCGCTGGCGATGAGCGCTTCGACCGTGACTGTGACGATCAACGCGCTGCTGCTGAACCGCGTGCAGTTCGCTACCGAAAGGCAGCTCGTTGCAGGTTCGACCGAACAACACGGCCGGGAGTGAGATGGGTACTGTTTATTATTTCTACTCTAGTGAATTCCTCTAACACCTCCCCAAACCATCCGATGAAAGAATTCGTCCATCTGCGCGGGCGACGCTGATTTACCTCTGTCCAGCCACCAGCGCATCAGCGAAAACATCGCGCCGGCCAACGTGTAAGCGAGAGCGGCCCGGTTCGCGGAACCATTCTCATGCGCTGGCGACAACCTGGCCAGTCGATGCTCGATGCCGCGGGCAAAATGCTCCTGGGCCAAATCTATTGCGTCTTGATGTACGCCGGATGCTACCAGCGCGTCATAGAACTTGCCCAAACTGGCGACGTGGGCAAACATCTCTCGCACGGGCGCCACGCGCTCGGACGCCTCAGCGCGCTGCGTGAGCAGATTGGCCATGTGATGGAAGAAACCGTCGGCGTCGCTGAGAAACAGATCGTCTTTGTCGCGGAAATGCGTGTAAAACGTCGAGCGGCTGACGCCGGCCAGGTCGAGCAAATCCTGTACAGTGATGGCGTCGAACGGCTTCTCGCGCATCAGAGTGATCAGCGCAGCGCCGAGCGCATCCCGCGTGCGCTGGATTCGGCGATCCGGTTTTCGTGTTGAATCCGGTAGTTTCTTGAACATAAGACCCCTATCTGTTCGGTATCTTTGAACTCAGATTGACGGCTTCAGGTTCGCTCCCTACAGTGCTCCGCAGGATGGACGATTGCCCGATCAGTATCGGACATTTCATTCCGACGCCCCAAATCGCGTGCAGGTGAGAAACCTGATGATTATGGTCGTTAAAGGAAAACTGAAGCCGACGCCGCATTCCGTCAGACTGCTGGCGGAAACATTCTAGGCGATGCATGCACTGATAGACCGTCAAGTCTTCGGCAAATCCACGCTGACGGTCAAAACAATTAGTTAACTAGCATGGAAAAGCCATGACCCTAAAACCAGGTCTCCGCAAGTTTACGCTCACAGCGCATATCACCTTGTCGGTCGGTTGGCTCGGCGCGATCGTCGCCTATCTCGCGATCGCCATCGCCGGTCTGACCAGCCACGATGCTGAGATGGCGCGCGCTGCCTACCTCTCGATGGAGGTGATCGGCTGGTTCGTCATCGTCCCTTTCAGCCTCGCTACACTGATGGCCGGGCTTGTTCAATCACTGGGCGCACAGTGGGGACTGTTCCGGTATTGGTGGGTCTCGGTGAAGTTCCTATTAACAACGGGCGGCGCCATAGTCTTGCTGCGGCACATGCAGGCGGTAACCCGTATGTCAGGCTTAGCGAGAGATATGATATTGTCCGCCACTGATTTTCGAGCGCTGCGGATTCAACTCGTGATCCACGCCGGAGGCGGTCTGCTGGTGTTGCTCGCGGCAACGGCGCTGTCGGTATACAAGCCATGGGGGATGACCCCGTACGGGCTGCGTAAGCGGCACGGAAGGCGTGAGGTCTTGCCGGCCGACCTTCCTTCTCGTCCCGAATCCGACGTGGTGGCGGACATGGGGGTCGCCACCAAGACACCACGCTGGGTGTACGTGGTTGGGATCCACGCCATCGTACTGGCGCTGCTGTTCTTGGTCGTGCATCTCATTGGCGGTGGCGTGCGGAGCCATTGAAGCGCGATTTGGCGGAAACATCTAAGGTACTCCCCATTGTCTAGACAAAAATTCAGCGAAAATAAGGTGGATCGCTGGCGATCCGTTTTTAGGCCTGAGGCCAATTGACTTTCGCCGGCTGCTGCCAACAATCAAATCCGTCGGGTGAGAGGATAGGGCAATGCTGGGGAGCAACCCGAGCGCTCGCTCGATGGCGGGACAAAACCAGGAACGTTCTTGA
>DATCXQ010000078.1:0-7225 GCA_036565725.1 Blastocatellia bacterium | reverse complement strand
GGCTGTCCCTGTTCGTCCTCGTGGCCGACGGCGACGAGACGAAGCCACGCGCCCGCATCTCGCCCGATTCGGCCATGACCTCGATCAGGTCGCCGATGAATTCGCCGCCGAATATCTGATAAGCGCGCTCGCGTAAATCGGCGGCGGGCGTGACGCGCAGGCTCTCGCGGTTGTTGTTCGTCAGTGTGAAAGACAATTGCGGATTTGCCAGCGCGTAATGCGTCACCAGGTTGGCGATGTGATAGCTCTCGGTGGCCTCAGTTTTCAGAAATTTGCGGCGCGCCGGGACATTGAAGAAAAGTTCGCGGATATCGAATTCGGCGCCGCGTGAAAAGGCTATGTCGCGCACGTTGAGCAGCCGCCCCCCGCTGATCTCGACCTCGGTTCCGGCCATCTCGCCATCTCTCTGGGTGCGCAGACGAACCTTCGCCACCGAGGCGATCGAAGCCAGCGCCTCGCCGCGAAAACCGAGCGTCATGATCGCTTCGAGGTCTTCGGCGGTCTTGATTTTGCTGGTCGCATGTCGTTCGAAAGCCAATATGGCGTCGTCGCGCGACATGCCCTCGCCGTCGTCACCGACGCGGATCAACCGCCGGCCGCCCGATTCGACCGCGACCTCGATCCGTCGCGCCCCGGCGTCAATCGAATTTTCGATCAACTCCTTGACGATGGAGGCAGGCCGCTCGACCACCTCCCCGGCGGCGATCTTGTTCGCAAGACTGTCTGGAAGAACCCGGATTTTTGACATTATTTGAAGCCGATCTTGAGCGATTACTTTTACTTAGCAAAAAAGACTTCATAAGTTTAACCGAAATGTGCATAATTTACAGGCCTCCGAACTTTATTCCCCCGCCTAAATCGAAACAGCAGGAATAGGACAGACTTTAGACTGCCCGGCGCCGATTCATGCACCGAACAGATTAAAGTCCGCCCTGCTCTTAAAAGGAGTATCTTCACAATGAAAAGCAGTAAGAGATTTTGTTTCCCGGTGTTGCTGCTAATGATTTTCGCCTTTGCGCCAGCTGTCTTTGCGCAAGAGAACGAACTGGCCCTGCTGATCGGGCGTATGAAACCCAGCGACCGCTCACTGTCACTGAATCCTGCCCCGGCGATCGACGCGACCTTCGATGGAGCGCTGACTTATCAATTCAACTACGCGAACAGAGTGGTCAATGGCGAGGTCGCCTCGCTGCATTTTGAGCTTGCGGTCACCGGCGTTCCCAGGACGGGGGTCAGGTCGGACAACTTTTTGTTGCCGCGAACCTACTCCTCTTTAATTTTTACGCCCGGATTGAAACTGAAGGTCTTTCCCAAAGGCGGTTTTTCGCCCTACATCGTTGGTGGCGCCGGCGTGGGTCGTTTCTCGCTGAGCGACACGAACATCGCCGGCGGCCCCGTCACCGGGGATGGCTCAAACACCTCATTTGTGTTCACTTACGGCGGCGGGGTCGATTTGAACATACTCGGCCCGCTTTCGGTCCGCGGCGAGGTGAGAGATTATATGACCGGGACTCCGAACTTCGGCGCGCCGTTTTTGAATGACAGGCAGCACAACCTGTTTATAGGGGCCGGGATCGTTCTGAGATTCTGAAGTTGAGATGAGTCAGGCGACCAGTCTTCGACCTACAACCCCGGAACTTTGCTGAAGTCTATCGGGTTTCTCGACAGGAGTGTCGCGTTATGAGAGAGCGCGACTTTCCAGGTCGCGGCAGCGACCGGGTGAGCTTAGCCCGGCTTTTCAAAGCCGGGACCATCAGCGCCTCCGTCCGTGAGTCGCGGCAGCGACAGTTGACTTTGCAGATCGGGGTCAACCGTCGCTGCCGCGACTAAAACCACTATGCGACCGCTCCCCCGGCTTTGAAAAGCCGGGCTAGGATCAGCCGTCGCTGCCGCGACGAGGAGGCGTTGTCGCATTTATTTTTCAAAGACCATAAACGCACGGCTAAATTCACCCCCTTGGTCTTTATGACGCGTTTGTTTTCCTCCCTCATTACTGTCATTCGCGTCCATTCGTGTTCATTCGCGGCTAAAATCCTCTTTTTTGAAATCTGCACTCAGGCCAGCGTTTTGATTTTCAACTCCGCCAACTGGCCCGGCGCCACTGCGCTCGGGGAGTCGGTCATCAGATCTGACCCGCTCGCCACCTTCGGGAAGGCGATCACGTCGCGGAGCGATTTGGCCTTCGCGAAGAGCATCACGGTCCGGTCCAGTCCGATGGCGATTCCGCCGTGCGGAGGCGTGCCGTAACTGAGCGCGTCCAGGAAGAAGCCGAACTTCTCGCGCGCCTCTTCCTCGCTCATTCCGAGCGTCTTGAAGACCCTCGACTGCATGTCCGAGCGGTGGATTCGGATCGAGCCGCCGCCCAGCTCGTTCCCGTTGAAGACCAGGTCGTAGGCTTTGGCGCGCACCGAACCCGGATCGCTTTCGAGTTTGTCCAGGTCTTCGTCAACCGGCGATGTGAACGGGTGGTGCATCGCGTACCATCGTTTGTCTTCCTCGTGGTATTCGAACATCGGGAAGTCGACGACCCAGAGCAGGCGGTACTGGCTCTCATCGATCAATTTTTCGCTGCGGCCGACCTCCAGCCTCACCTGGCCGAGCGCGTTGCAGACCACGTCCCATTTGCCGCCGATCATGAGGATCGCGTCGCCCGCTTTCGCTCCTGCGGCCTCGATCACGGCGTTGACGCCTTCGGCGCCCAGCGATTTCGTCAAGGCAGATTTGCCCTCGCCCTCCAGGACCTGAATGTATGCCAGCCCGCCGGCGCCGTGCTTCTTCGCGTGCTCGACGATGTCGTCGAATCGTTTACGCGGCCAATTGGCCGCGCCGGGGACGACGACGGCTTTGACCGCGCCGCCTTTCTTGACGGCGTCTGCGAAGACCGCGAACGCGCCGCCCTCGAACTGGGCGCTTAGATCGACGAACTCCAGGCCGAAGCGCAGGTCTGGTTTGTCCGAACCGAAGCGGTTCATCGCCTCGGAGTAAGCCATTCGCTGGAAAGGCGTCGCGGGCGGCTCGACTCCGGCGGCTTTGAAAAGCTCGACAATCAGAGGCTCGATCGCGGCGAAGACGTCGTCAGGCTGGACGTAGCTCATCTCGATGTCTATCTGGGTGAATTCGGGCTGGCGGTCGGCGCGCAGGTCCTCGTCGCGGAAGCACCGCGCGATCTGGAAGTAGCGGTCGTAGCCCGAAATCATCAACAACTGCTTGAACAACTGCGGCGATTGCGGCAGCGCGAAGAACTTGCCGGGGAAGGTGCGCGACGGCACCAGGTAATCGCGCGCGCCTTCGGGCGTCGATTTCGTCAGGATCGGCGTCTCGATCTCGTAAAAGCCCTGCGCGTCGAGCGCGCGGCGCGTTGCCAGCGCCAGATCATGTCGCAGTTTGAAATTGCGCTGCATCTCGGGGCGGCGCAGGTCGAGGTAGCGGTACTTCAGCCGCAGGTCCTCGGCAGCCTTGCAGTTGTCTATCTCGAACGGGGGCGTCTCCGCATCGTTGAGAATCTTCAACTCCGATGCGAGCACTTCGACCTCGCCCGTCACCATATTCGGGTTGTAGTTCTCCTCGGTGCGCGCGACGAGTTCGCCGGTGACGGCCAACACGTACTCGGAGCGCGCCTGCCGGGCGCGTTCGAGTAACCGGGCGTCGACCTCTTCGCGGAAGACGATCTGGGCGACGCCGTCGCGGTCGCGCATGTGGATAAAGAGCAGCGAGCCGTGGTCGCGATAGCTGTTGACCCAGCCCATCAGCGTGACTGTTTGACCTACGTGTTCGCGGCGCAACTCGCCGCAGGAATGAGTGCGTTTCGTCTGTCCTAAATGATCGAGCATTATTCTTTCCTACCTAGATTGATCAGCCACAGAGACACAGAGCCACAGAGAGGAAGAGAAACAGAGAAAAGCATCCTAGCGATCTCTGTGGTCCCTCCTTCTCCCCACCTCTGTGTCTCTGTGGCTCCGTGGCTATCTTCGAGATGATTTCATCGAGCGCGAGTGATTCCTGTTCGCCCGTCGCCAGATTCTTCAAACCGTATTTGCCGCCGGCCACTTCGTTTTCGCCGATGATCAGGGCGTAGCGGGCGCGCGATTTATCCGCCGCCGCCATGGCCTTCTTCATCTTGCGGTCCTCGAAATCCATCGCCACCGCCACGCCGGCGGCGCGCAGATCGCGGACGACTTCCAAGGAGCGGTCGCGCGCCGCGTCGCCCAGAAAGACGATGAAGAGATCGGGCGCGTCCGCCGCGCGCAATCTTTTCGCCTCGTCGTCGGGCAGCGCCATCACCATCCGGTCCAAACCGAACGCGAAGCCGAATCCCTTGGCGGGCGGCCCTCCGAGCGTTTCGCTCAGACCGTCGTAGCGCCCCCCTCCGACCAGCGTGTTTTGCGCCCCGAGCTTGTCATTGCCGACGATCTCGAACGCCGTGCGGGTATAATAATCCAGCCCGCGCACCATTCGCGGGTTTACCGTGTAGGCGACGCCGCGCGCATCGAGATGCGCCTTGAACTTCTCGAAATGCTCGCGAGAGGCTTCGTCGAGCGAGTCGGTGATCGTGGGCAGAGTCGCGATCACCGGCTGGCAGCTCTCGACCTTGCAGTCGAAGACGCGCAGCGCGTTCGCCTCATACCTGTGATGGCAATCGGCGCAGAGCTCGCCGAGTTTCGGACTGATGGCCTCGCGCAGCTTCTCCATGTAAGCCGCGCGGCTCGCCGGGTCGCCGACCGAATTGATCAGCAGCGTAGTGTTAGTGATCTTCAGCTCTTTCAAAAACCAGTCGAGCATCTCTATCACTTCGGCCTCGATCGCCGGGTCGTCGCTCGATCCCATGACTTCGGCGCCGATCTGATAGAACTGGCGATAACGGCCCGCCTGCGGGCGCTCGCGGCGGAACATCGGGCCGGAGTAATAAAGCCTGGTCAGTTCGCCCGGCGATTTGTCGGCGAAGATTTTGTGCTGAATGTAAGCGCGAACGACCGGCGCGGTGTTTTCGGGCCGCAGCGTCAGTGATTCGCCTTCGCTGTCGGCGCGGGCGCGGTCGATGAAGGTGTACATCTCTTTATGGACAATGTCGGTCGCTTCGCCGACGCCGCGCGCGAACAGTTCGGTCTTCTCGAAGATCGGCGTGCGGATTTCTCGGTATCCGTAGCGGCGGAAGGCCTCGCGCGCCACGTCCTCGACGCGCCGCCAAAGCGGCATGTCCTCGGGCAAAATGTCTCTTGTACCTCGAACAGTTTGAATCATAATTAGTTTCTGTTGTCGTCGTTCAGTTGTTTTTCGCTGATTTCGGACGACCGCCACTAAATGGCGCCGCAGGCGGGATCGGGCCTGACAGATTAAGTCGCGGATTGTAGCATATCCCTGGGAGCGCAGGCATCCATGCCTGCGCGTTCCGGCAAAGGCCGACTTACCGAAGCAGGCAGGGATGCCTGCGCTCCCAGGGGGATCCATAAGGGAATCATGCTAGTAATCGAACGACGCGCTAAAGTCTTGCTGCTCACGCTCAATCGGGCGGAAAAACGCAACTCGCTTCACCCGGATTTGATCGACCACTTGTCGAACGCGCTCGACGACGCGGCGGACGACGAATCCCTGAACGTCGTCGTCATCACGGGCGCGGGGACGACCTTCTGCGCGGGGTTGGATTTGAACCGCCTGCTCGGCCTCGAAACGGGGGGCAAGATCGACTATCTCGAAGCCGTCTTCGCGCTCTTCCGGCGAATCTACGCGCTGCCGCAGCCCGTGATCGCCGCGATCAACGGCCCGGCGGTGGCCGGCGGATTCGACCTGGCGGCGATGTGCGATCTGCGGCTCTGCGCGCCCACGGCGACCTTCGCTCAAACCGAAATCCTGCTGGGGCTGACTCAGATCGCCTACCCGCTCTACAAGATAATCGGCTTCGGCCGCGCGAAAGAAATGGCGATGACCGGCGACGCGATCGACGCCGACGAAGCCTACCGAATCGGACTGGTCAATCACATCTACCCGGGCGAAGAATTGCTCGAAGAGGCGCTGAAGTTGGCCGAGAAATTGGCGTCGAGGCCGCGCCAGGCTCTGTTTGAAACAAAGCGGCTGTGCCACGATTTACTCGACGTCGACACGGCCTCGGCCTTCGAGCGAATGAAAGGCGCGATCATCGAAAGACTGTCGTCAGAGGATCATCGGCGGAAGGCCGAGGAATTCGTCGAAAGGTTGAAGAGCAAAAGTAGACAGGATTGACAGGATTTCTCAGGATTTGTTTTTCATCCTGAGAAATCCTGTCAATCCTGTCTACTTCCTCTCATTCACTACGCACGAACTTTTCGCGATCCAGAATCGCGAACAGCTCTTTGGCCGCAGATTCGAGCGCGACGCCGTCCTTCGATTCGAGCGTGACTTTGACGCGGTAGTCGGGCGAGGAAAAACTCGGATAGGAGCCGACGGCGACTTGTGGGTGGGCGTCGGCCACGGCGCGCAGCCCCCCGGCGATGTCGAACTCTTCCTGAAGCGTGTAAAACGCGCGCGCGAAGAAGGGCGCGACGCGAAAACGCTCGCGGATCGCCATGAACTTTTTGCGGAAAAGTTCGGGCACGCCGGGCAGGATAAAGACGTTTCTGACGCTCAGCATCGGCCACCGCGCCTCTTCGGTCACGAGCAATTCGGCGCCTTCGGGCACGTCGGCCATCCGCATCCGCGATTCGTCGGCGGCGTCGCCGAAATATGTTTTCAACCTGGCTTCGAGATTCGGGTGTCGGACCAGCGGAACGTCGAAGGCGCGCGCGACTCCGGCGAGCGTCACGTCGTCGTGCGTAGGCCCCACGCCCCCTGAAGTGAAGACGTGATCGAACCGCGCCGACAACTCACGCACAGCCGCCGCGACATCCTCCACGTCGTCCGGAATGGTCACGATCCGGCGCAGGGCGACGCCCAGTTCGCGCAGCTCACCGATCAGCAGGCGGGCGTTCTGGTCCTCGGTCTTGCCGCTCAGAATTTCGTCGCCGATCACAAGTATCGCAGCCTTCGGTATCTTCATACGCGCAATCATATCCATAGCAGACAACAAATGGAACAAAAGTTTATTATCGGGCGTCATTGAGTGGAACGCCTGTTCGTAACCTGAATTGGGACGGACAAACTGAAGCCTGTCCCATTTAGATCGGAGTGCAAATCAATGTACGGTGTACTGAAATGAGTCTACGGATCAGTACCGCGAGCGGTAGCGAGCGCGCCTCACTTTGGGTCGCGCTCGCTA
>DATCXQ010000072.1:0-30067 GCA_036565725.1 Blastocatellia bacterium | reverse complement strand
GGCCGAGCCGGTCCCTTTCACGCAGCAAGACTGGCAGCCGATCATTCCCGACATTAGTTACCAGGTTCCCCAACGTCGTGCTGCGATTGGCGTTAATGGAAGCGCCAGCGTTACCATCGAATACCCCGGAGAACGTGCCCTGCCCCATACGGTTGTAGGCGATCGAGTATCCGCCACGCAGCACCGTCTGTCCGCCCTCGCCTAAGATCCGCTTGAGCCACCCATCCTTCGCGCCCAGACTCCAGGCAAAACCAATGCTCGGCGCGAAGTCACTGTAGTCGGTATTATAGGCGCGATCGCCTTGCTTGTACTGGATGAACTGCGTCGGGCGGCCCGTAGTCACGCCGGGCTTAAATAGGTTGCCTGGTCCTGAGATTCCCCAGATGTCGGCGAGAGTGCTCGTCGAGTAACTGCTGTTGAGCGGAGTGAAGGGAAGCTGCAACTCCCACCGCAAGCCGTAGGTTAGCGTCAGGTTCGGACGCGCCCGCCACGAATCCTGCGCGAAAACGCCCAGCTCGCGCTGGCGGCCACGTTGGACGAGTTCGTTGAGGTAGGCGTATTTGCCAGTATTCTCATCCAGGAAAGACGCGGCGTTGATGGCCGTGACTCGCCCGGTCAGGACCGCATAAAGATTCTGAGCCGAATTCAGCTGCGCCGAGGAGGCTCCGGGGAAATTCGTCGTGTTGAACAAGCCCGCAGCCGGGTCGTTGGTGTTTATGCCAAAGGTGATCGATGGCACGAGAGTTTTATCAAAGGTCCAGAAGTTAACCTGAGTGAAGGAGCCGCCGAAGTTCATGGAGTGCGCCCCCCGCGTCCAGCTAAGCGTGTCGCCGAATGTCCAAACCGGCGCATTGCGGCGGCTGGGGGAAGTCGTGTTCGTGGCGCTGGTGATGCTGGTAGTGCTGTTGCCAAACGCGTTGATGCCCAGACTGAAGCCGGCTTGATTGGCGACCGGTCCGCTGAATTGCGCCGCGTCAGCGTCGGGGAAGAAGGCCACCGTGCCGCCGTTGAACCCGACGCGCGCTTCATTAACGATGGCCGGCGTCAAGGTCGAGCGGAGCGCCGTCGAGACCGAGAACCGGTTCGAGAACTGTCCGCCGTGATTCGGGAACCCCGGGAATTGCGGGTCCCGGTTGTTGAGCGTGTCAATCGTGGTGATGTACTTCTGATAATAGTAACTGGTCTCCAGGTGATGCTTGTCGGAGAGATTAAAGTCCAGGCGCAGGGTCGGATAGTACTGTTGAGCAAAGCTCTCGTTCTGGAAAGTGAAACGCTGCAGGTTGAGATCGCTCAATGGCACAACGCCGCCAGTGGAGGCGGTCGAATTGCGGATGTCGGCGAGCAGTTTTCCGACCGTCGGGTCAATCGTCGAGGTGCAGGGAACCGTGGCCGGGCCTGGATCGCAGTCGGATTTCGCCGCCAGGGCGAACACGTCCACTTGCCTCGACCCATATCGGAAAACGCCTCGCTGCGCATCCGGACTCATGATCGTCCGTTGTCTCGTGACCTGAGTCGGCAGGCGGAATTCTTCGTAGTTGATGAAGAAGAAAGCCTTGTCACGTCCATCGAAACCTAACGGGCCGAACAGCTTCTTCGGGAACTTGAAGGGGCCGCCCACCCGGAAGCCGAATTGATTCAAGAGCACCCGGTCGCGCGGCGCGCGGCAATCCGGGTTCCAGGGGATCATCGTGTTCGGATTGAATGATGAGCTGCTAGGGTCGCCGCACGGTTTTGCGGCCTCCACGTTATACGACGTGTCGCGGTTATTGAACCAGTAATTGGAATTGAGCGCAGGGTTGCGATGGTACTCGTAGAGGCTGCCGTGATATTCGTTGCCGCCGGAACGAGTAACGAACTTGATTTGGACTGCTCCTTGCCCGGAGCTTTCCGCCCCCGGCGTGGCCGTAGAGACAGTGACTTCTTCAATCGCGTCCAGGCGCGGACTGATATAACTGAAGAAGCCGTCGCCGGTCTTGTTGAAGTTGTCCTGCGTATTGAGGCCGTCAATGGTCACGTTGATGGTGCTCTGCGGCAGGCCGTTGAAGGTAGACCCGCGCGGCCCTCCGGTCGTGTTCGTGCCCGGCAGCAAAGTGAGAAAGTACATTGTATTGCGGCTTTGCAGCGGGAGATTGGAGATCTGGCTGACGTTCAGCGTGGTCGAGATATTGGCCGTCTGCGTCTGCACTATCTCGCCGCCGCCCTGCACGACGACCGATTCGGTGGCGGAGCCCACTTCCAGCCTTACATTGACGGTAGCCGGGACACCGGCGTCGAGCTTGACATCCTGCGCGACCGCCTGTTTGAAGCCCGGCGCCGAGACCGTGACTATATAAGTTCCGGCGCCCAGCGAGGGCACGGTATAAACTCCGCTGCCGGAACTGGTCGCTTTGAACTCGCCGCCGGTGGCGGTGTTTTTCACTATGACGGTCGCGCCAGAGATGACCGCGCCGTCGGGGTCGTGGATCGTCCCTGAGATCGAAGACGTAAACTGCCCGAAGGCCGTGAGCGACATCAGAGATGCGAAAGCGATGATAGAAATCAGGATGGGACCTCTGCGTTTCATAGTCGGATTCCTCCTTGGTGTTGGAAATGGGAAGAAGTTGAAACCAGTTTGCGCCCTCTGCTTCTCCGGCTTTGCTGTGTTTGCGCTTCAGCTTCTGTCTATGCGTGATTGCCTGAGCCAAATAGCAACGCGCGAAGCCGCTCCTTCAGGGGGCGGCGGTTCGTTGGCGAACCCTTCCGGCCTGAATGCGCGCTTCGTTGATGGTTGGACCGTTTTTCGTATATTAAGGGAAGGAACTAAATTCAAGCCAAGCCCTTCCCCGAGCTTGGAAAACGAGATCAGAATTTAGCCCGGCTGGCGAACTGCTTGCAGCCGACAATGTTGCTATTAAATGCTTGATAGAGAAAAAATTGCGTTTGCTAAGATAAAAGCAATATTTATGCCCACTGTCGCCGTGAGCTTTCGGTGTTGATTCGACTCTGTTTATTAAGATTGAACGTCGGGCGGCTGGTCAGACACCGTCCAAATTTCTGAATTTAGTACGAATTTTCGGATTATCCGCCCTTCTATATTCAGGCCGCAGACGACCCCATCAACATCAACCACGTAACTCATTCATGGTTTCCAAGCGAAGCGCAGGCCGAGACGGCAAACTCGCGCTCGAATTCGGCGGTGAACTGGGCAATCTGTCGCTCGATCTGCTCTCCACTCCACCCCAATTCGCACGCCATAGCGACCGCGACAATCGCGGCGCAGTTCAACGCCGCTTTTCCGGCCAACATCGCCAACCGAGTGCGTCGCGTCATCACGTCGGCCAGAGTAAGCGCCATCTCGTAACGCGCCGCGTAAACGATTTCGGCGAGAATCTGCGGCAGTCCTTCGACCAGGCGCCCGCGCAGTCGTTCATCTTCGCGCGTCAATTCGATCAGGCGTCGATAATCGGCGCCGTAATCGCGCAGCAGGTGTTGCGCCGTTTCGAGCGGGAGATTTTCAGTCTGCGACAATGACTCGGGCGTAATCGTCAATTCGCCGGGGCTTATGTCTCCGTCGATGGCCGCGTCTTTCGCGCTCGCGGCGCCGGCCGCGATGTTGAATCTTTCGTACAACCGCTTCGCAGCGAGGTTTATGCCGCGTTCGGCCATCAACCTGTAGGTCGTCAGCTTGCCGCCGCCAATCGAGATCAGGCCGTCTTCGGACTCGATGATCTCCTCTTTGCGCGAAACAGCGGTGGTGGCGCTCGCGCGGGGATCAGTGATCAACGGGCGCAACCCGGCCCAGCTCGAAATCACGTCGGACGGTTCGAGACGCGCTTCCGGGAAATAGGAATTGATCGCGCCCAGAATTTCGTTGACCTCTTCAGCTTCCGCATGCGGATGGTCTTTATCGCCGATGTAGTCGGTGTCGGTGGTCCCGATGTTAACGCGCCCTTCCCAGGGGACCACGAAATAGAATCGATGGCTGGTCAATGACGGGATCAGCCACGCAGCGTCGACGCGTAGACGATCCGCAGGAACGGTCAGGTGAACGCCTTTCGCCGGGCGCAGGCGTTTGTTCAATCCGTTCGCCGCTTGACCGTCGAGTCTGATCGTGTCTTCCATCCATACGCCGGTCGCGTTGATCACAATTCGCGCGCGGCATTCGATTTCGCCGCCCATCAGTTCGTCATGTAAACGCGCGCCCTCGATCTTCCGGTTCCTGCCTTTGATGAAGCCATCGACTCGCGTGTAATTCGCGAACTCGGCCCCGCGCTTGCGCGCGGCCTTGATCACTTCTATGACCAGTCTCGAATCATTCGTCACCGCGTCGTAATAGAGGAACGCGCCTTTCAGTCCCCGCGGATCGAGCTGGGGCGCGAGCCTCACGGCCTCGCCGCGGCTTAATCTTCGATGTCGCGCTAAGTTGCGCCGGCCCGCCAGCAGATCGTAAAGCAACAACCCCAACCGCATCTTCAGCGGGCGGTCGTAATTCCGCCGCCGATTTTCGTAGATCGGAATGACGAACGGGAACGGCCGGGCGAGTCGAGGGACGTTTCGGGCGAGTATCGCCCGTTCCCGCAGCCCCTCGCGGACGAGCGCAAAGTCGAAATGTTCCAGATACCGCAACCCGCCGTGGATGAGTTTTGTCGAGCGGCTGGACGTGCCGGCGGCGAAATCGCGCTTTTCGACCAGCGCGACGCGCAGCCCGCGCAACGCCGCGTCAAGCGCCAGGCCGGCACCGGTTATCCCCCCGCCGATGATCAGGATATCGAAAACCTCTTCGGCGAATCTCGAAAGCGATTCGCGCCGCGTGCGCCAGGAAAATTCAGTCGTATCCATAGCTCTTCGTTTCTTCGTGCTTTGGAGAATATTATACTTATCGCCCGCGCTTTCGCTGTAAGGAGATCTCTTATGCTGTTTTTTAAATCCAGGTTTGGCCACAGAGGCGCAGAGACAGAGAGAAAGGGCGACGGGGCGACGGGGCGACGGGGCGACAGGGCAAAAATTTCCGCTCGTCGCATCGTCGCCCCATCGCCCCGTCGCCCCGTCGCCCCGTCGCTGTGTCTCTGTGTCTCCCTGTCTCTGTTGCTAGCGCTGACTGCTTTTGTCCCACATCTGGCCGCGCAGGAGCCGCAGGACAGAGAGAGACAGGATAAACAGAGCGAGATGGGAACGATCCGACTCAATACCGACCTGGTTACGGTTGACGCGATCGTGACCGACCGCGACGGCAATCGCATTTCGGGGGCGTTGAAAGCTTCGGATTTCACCATATACGAAGATGGCGTCCGCCAGGCGATCAACAGTTTTTCGGCCACCGACGCGCCTTTCAATCTGGTCTTGTTGCTCGACACGTCAGGCAGCGCGAGCCATGAGGTCGAATTGATGCGCCGCGCCGCGCTCCGTTTCCTCGACGAGCTTCGCCCGCGAGATCGCGTCGCCGTCATTCAATTCAGCAAGGAGGTCGAGTTGCTGAAAGATCTGACCTCCGAATACGTGGAGATCGAGGAGGCTTTGCGGCTTTTGAAACCCGGCTCGGGGACCTCGTTTTACGACTCGCTGAAATTGGCGATTGATGAAGTCTTCAAGGGGGTCGAAGGCCGCAAGGCGATCGTCGCCCTCACGGATGGCGTCGATTCGTTCGGTTACACGACCTTTGGACAGATTCTGACCGAGATTGAACGTTTGAACATCCTGACCTATTTTCTGGAACTCGACACCGAAGTGTTCACGCAGGCCGGAATGACTCGCGATTGCAAGGACGAGAGCCATTTTGAATTTTCGCGCAAGCAGTTCGAGAAATACCTGACCGAATATGGAAAGGGCGTCATAATGAGCGAGAATCAGCTCCACTGCAGACTCTCGCGGGAGGAACGCGCGCAGATCAACCGGCAACTGTATGAGTCGGCCCGGCGCGAATTACGCGAGATGGCCGATAAGACCGCGGGCCGGGTCTACCCGGTCAAAGATCTGAAACAGCTCGAACCCGCGTATTCGCAGATCGCCGCCGAATTGCGGACTTACTACTCGATGTCTTATTACCCCACAAACGAGAAACACAACGGCAAGTGGCGAACCTTACGAGTCAAACTTAATCGCCCCGGCTTCGTCGCCAGGACCAGACCGGGGTATCGCGCTCCTTTGGATTGATTCCGCTCTGTTCTCGCGCGTACAAGGACGCCTGCGGCGGACGTCTGGACCGCGCGCCTTAGATTGAATCTTGCGCCATATCGTGTGGGGTGATAATCCATATCGTCGACCCAAGGTGCGGCTTTTTATTAGGCTCTTGATTCCTTCTTGGCCTACTGCTTCTGCGCAGTCCTCCCGAATCTTCTCGTAAGCCCTTCTCAGTAGCCGCGATTTCCCGCCCCGGTTCTCGAAAAAGATTTCTCGTCCAAAGCGGGTCGGGGAATGTCTCAAAGGCGGCACGGGCATTGCACTTCGCTGTCCCATTCACAAAGCAATGCGCGGATTAGGTTTATTATCAAGCGTTAAGAGGTACGAAATGTCGGTCATCAGCAAAGAGCAAATCAAAAGGGATGAACGTTCACTGGTCATTTTCCTGATCCTATTCAACGTCCTGTTGGCCAGCGCATTTCTGCTGGTCTGCTTCTACCAAGGCTAGTCAAACCCCGAAGATCGAGGATCGAAGATCGAGGATCGAAGATAGAAATCGCGATCCTCGATCTTCGATCCTCGATTCTCGATTCGGGGCCGACCTTGACGCGTTTTTGGCGCGACGCCTATAATTCATCCTTTCCCGATGACCCGCCGCAAGAGGCGCTGTCATTGCCGACTCTGATCGATCCCGCGCCGCTGTAAGTGATGACCGAATTCTCTCGACTGCTCAGATACCTCAAGCCCTACCGGATCATCTTTGCGATTTCCGTTGTTCTGATGGTCGCGACCGGCTTGCTGGAGGGCGGGACGATCCTGCTGCTGCAGCCGATCTTCGACACGATTTCGCGCGCTCAGGGCGGGGGCGGAGTGTTCCCAGGCCTCCCGTTCGGGAAATATTGGTCGAATACGGGCGCCGTCGATCTTCGCGTGGTCGCAGTTCTGCTGATCGGTCTGACGCTGGCGAAGGGCGTGGCCGAATATTTCTCATCGTATTTCATGAGCCAAATCGGCCAGAGCGTGATCGCCGATGTCCGTTCGTCACTTTACGATCACATCACGCGCCAGGCCGCGCCGTTCTTCGCCAAGCATCCGACGAACGAACTGACCGCTCATTTAATGAGCGACGCCGCGCTGGTCGAACGCGCTGTTTCCGACACGCTGCGCGACCTGCTGCGCGAATCGGTTAGCCTGGCCGTCTACCTGGCGTTGCTCTTCAAGTTTAACTGGCGGCTGGCGTCGGCGCTGTTGCTGTTGGGGCCGCCGGTGGCCTATCTGGTCACCAAATTCAACCAGCGGCTGCGTCATTACATCAATTCGCGACAACAGAGCGGCGCCGAAATGCTCGACGTCGCGCAGGAAGCGATCTCGTCGCAGCGCGTCGTCAAGGCTTTCGGAAGAGAGGATTACGAGAGCGGGCGCTTCCGCGACGCGGCGCGCAAACAGATGCGGGACCAGTTGCGCGCGATGCGAATCTACTTTCTCTCGCCGATCGCGCTCGAGACCGTGGGCATTGTCGCCCTCGCCGTGCTGTTGATCTACGCGCGGGGGAGCATTTTGGCGGGGGATATGACACTGGGCGGCTTCGCCGCGTTTCTGGTGACGATGTTCAAGTCCTACGAACCGATCCGCCGCCTGAGCCGGCTGCAGCACGACCTGCAACAGGGGTTGGCCTCCTCCGCGCGCATCTTCAAGATCATGGACGAACAGGTCGAGATGCGCGACAGGCCGGGCGCGGTGGAACTGGAACGCTTCTCGCGTCAGATAGAATTCCGCGACGTCAGCTTCCACTACGGCGAGGGCTTCGATCTGCCGGCGCTCGAAGACGTCTCGTTCAAGGTCCGCGCGGGCGAAACGATCGCCGTAGTTGGCCAAAGCGGCGCGGGTAAGAGTACGCTGATAAATTTGATCCCGCGATTTTACGACGTGGTCGAGGGCGCGGTGTTAATAGACGGCCACGATGTGCGCGACCTCCGAATCGCTTCGCTGCGACGCTCCATCGCGGTGGTCACTCAGGAGACACATCTATTCAACGACACCGTGCGGGCAAACATCGCCTACGGAGCGTACAGCGCCGACGGCGACGATGAAGCGGTCAGGCGGGCCGCGCGCGCGGCGCTCGCCGAAGAGTTCATAAGCAAGCTGCCGAAAGGCTACAATACTGTAACCGGCGAACGCGGCTTGATACTTTCGGGCGGGCAGCGTCAGCGCATCGCGATCGCGCGCGCGATTCTGAAGAACGCGCCAATTTTGATCCTCGACGAGGCGACCAGCGCGCTCGACGCCGAAAGTGAGATGCTGGTGCAGCAGGCGCTCAATAATTTGATGGCCGGTCGCACGACGATAGTCATCGCCCACAGGCTCTCGACGGTTCGCCGCGCCGACCGCATCATCGTGCTGGACGCCGGACGCGTCGTCGAGATGGGCTCGCATCACGAGCTGATGGGGCTTGACGGCGTTTACCGTAGGCTTTATGAACTGCAGTTCGCCGAAGAGGAAATGGCCGCCGGCCGGCGCCTGACGGCCGGCGGGGCGTTTTCGGCCGACTAGCGGCGCCCTGTAAAAAATGAGGGTGGCGCCTGGAACTTCGCGGAGAGAAGATATGCTCAAAAGCATGACAGGATACGGACAAGGGATGGCGAGCGGGGAGAATTTTACCGTGATAGTCGATATGCGCTCGGTCAACCATCGCACTCTTGACATTCACTGGCGCGCGCCGCAAGACCTGGCGTCGCTCGAAATCCCGCTCAAAAAAATGATTCAGGCCGCGCTCTCGCGCGGGCGCGTCGACGTGGCGATCAATTTCACTCAAGTCGCCGACGTCGTCTTTGAACTCAACCGCCCGTTGATTCGCGGCTACCTGGACGCGTTGCGCATGATGCGTGACGAGTTCGGGCTTGTGGGCGAACCCGACCTGGCGGCGCTCACCCGGCTGCCTAACGTTTTGACTCCTTCCACCGCCGGCGGCGCGCTCGGCAGCACGGTGGTTGAGGGCATCGAAGCTGCGTTGACGCAGGCGCTGACGGCGCTGGTCGCGATGCGCGCGGTCGAAGGGCACGAGTTGCAGAAGGAGATGCTGGCGCGCGTCGAGCGCATCGGAAATCACGTCGCCGTCATCGAATCTGACTCCGCCGGAATCGTAGACGCTTACCGCGATAGACTGCGGAAGCGCGTAGAGGAGCTGATCGAAAAGGCTTCTATCGACGAGACGCGGCTGGCTCAGGAGGTCGCGCATCTGGCCGAACGCAGCGACATCTCGGAAGAGATCGCGCGCTTGAAGAGCCATCTGGCGCAAACGCAAGATCTGCTTTCGGGCGACGGCGATACCGGCAAGAAGCTCGATTTCCTGCTTCAGGAAATCAACCGCGAGGCGAACACGATCCTCTCGAAATCGTCGGAGCTTACAGTCTGCGATTCGGCTATTGAGATCAAGACCGAAGTCGAGAAGCTGAGAGAACAGGCGCAGAACGTAGAATAATGCGGAATGCGGAATGCGGAATGTGGATTGAAATATGTTTCGATCCCGGTTCGACAAACCGTGATTTGACTTGTGGATTCGGAAATAAAATTCCGAATTCCGCATTCCGAATTCCGCATTATGATTGGTAATCTGATCATAGTTTCGGCCCCATCGGGCGCGGGCAAGACGACGCTCGTGGCCGGGGCGCTCGGGCTCGACAATCGGGCGCGACCTTCGATCTCTTTCACGTCGCGACACCCGCGCGCAGGCGAAAAGCAGGGCGTTCATTACCATTTCGTCTCGCGCGCCGAATTCGAGGCGATGATCGCGAACGGGGATTTTCTGGAATGGGCCGAGGTGCACGGCAATCTTTACGGCACCTCGCGTCGAGCAGTCGAAGAGGTTCGATCCTCAGGCTCCGACGTGATTTTGACAATAGACATTCAGGGGGCGGCGCAGGCGCGCCAACTTTTTCCTGACGCGGTCTCGGTTTTCATCATGCCCCCGTCGCTCGACGCCCTGGCTGAACGTCTGGAAAGTCGCGGGACGGACACGGCGCATGACCGGCGATTGCGGCTGGAAAGCGCTCTCCACGAAATGGAGCAGTACGTCAATTTCGATTACGTCGTAATTAACGACGACCTGAATCGGGCTATTAACGAGTTAGGCGCGATTATCACGGCTGAGCGCTGTCGCACGGGGCGCCGCGGTGAAATCGGCGCGCGGATTCTACAAACCTTTAACAAACCAAGAAGGAGGTAAGTCAGATGGCTGATAATCAAGAGGAGAAAAAAGAGATGAAGCCGTTTCCGATCGACAGCAAATACCGCAAGATTCTGATCGCGGCGAAACGGAGTAAACAGATTCAGAAAGGCGCCCAGCCGCGCGTCCACATGGCCAATTCCAAAGCGACCCGCGTCGCGCTGGAAGAGGTCGAGCGCGGGTTGATCAATTTCGAGATCGTCGAGAAGAGCGAGAAATGAAGAGCGGAAGGAGAGACGGGGCGACTGGGGGACGGGGCGAAGGGGCGAAAAATATTCTTGTCCCCTTGTCTCATCTTTTCTGTGTCTTCTTGTCGCCCTGTCGCCCCGTCGCCCTGTCCCCCAGTCGCCTTATTGTTTTATGAAAGTTCTATTGGGCGTCACAGGCTGCATCGGCGCTTACAAGGCCGCCGAAATTCTGAGGGGGCTACAGCGTCGCGGCGCTCAAATTCGCGTCGTGATGACTCGCCAGGCGACCGAGTTCGTGCGCCCGCTGACTTTCGAGGCGCTTTCGGGCCAGCCCGTGATCGTCGAGATGTTCGACCGCCCAAATTACTCGACTATCGAGCACATCACCGTCGCGCGTGAAGCCGACCTGCTGCTGGTCGCGCCAGCCACGGCGAACATCATAGCCAAATTCGCCCACGGGGTCGCCGACGATTTCCTCTCCACGGTCTACCTTTCAAACACCAATCCGGTTTTAATAGCCCCGGCGATGAACGTCGAGATGTGGAATCACGCGGCGACGCAGGCCAATATAAAAATACTGCGCGAGCGCGGCGTTTTGTTTGTCGAACCCGGCGTCGGTTATCAGGCTTGCGGTGAGGTTGGCATGGGGCGATTGGCTGAGCCTGAAGAGATAGCCGAACGCGCGTTTGAAATTCTCCGCAACCTGCAATCCGCTAGTCCGGAGTCCCAATCGAAAGATTTCGCCGGCGAGCATGTAATGGTCACCGCAGGCCCGACTGTCGAAGACCTCGACCCGGTCCGCTTCATCACCAACCGTTCGTCGGGCAAGATGGGTTACGCGATGGCCGAAGCCGCGCGCGACCGGGGCGCTCGCGTGACTCTGATTTCAGGGCCGGTCAATCTGCCTCCGCCGGAAAATGTCGAGACCGTCGACGTCCGTTCGACGCGCGAAATGTTCGAGGCCGTGATGTCGCGCCTCCACGACGTGACCGTATTCATTGGTTCGGCGGCCGTGGCCGATTTCCGCCCGGCCCTCCGCGCCGAGCAGAAGATCAAAAAAGATGGGCGCAAGACGATCACCGTCGAGCTTGAGGAGACGGAGGACATCATCGCCGCTGTCGGCGCCGCCCCGAACCGCGAGCGGCGCGTCGTCGCGGGCTTCGCGGCCGAATCGCAATCGCTGCTAGAATACGCCGAGCGGAAGCTGCGCGAAAAGGGGCTGGATTTGATAGTGGCCAACGACATCACGCGCGCCGGCGCCGGGTTCGGCGCCGAAACCAACGCCGCGACGATTCTCAAACGCGACGGCTCGCGCGTCGGGCTGCCGCTTCAGAGCAAACGCGCGCTGGCCGACCGGACGCTGGACGAGATCGCTAAGCTGCTGTGAATGGCGCCATGAATCCACGAGAAGAACTCAGAGAATTGATCGCCCAGGCCAAAGAACATCTGCGCTATTACGGCGAGCTTGGTTTGACGCATATCGGCGAAACATCGCGCCTCGCCGCGCCACAGCCGAAAGTCGAGGATCACGCCGCCGTAGAGTCGGCGCTGACAACGTCCGCCGCGACCGAGACGAAACGCCCGGAGCCGCCCGCGCCAACAATCATCTCGCCCCCACAATTCGTTCCGAAACCGACAATCACTATGCCGACTGAACAAGGGAACTCTGCGAAAGTCTCGCTCTTTGGCGAGCCGTCGATCTTCGGCGAAGCCGCGCCATCATTAACCGAGACTCTACTCTCCGACGAAACCATCGATGACATTCGCCGCGACCTCGGCGATTGCCGGCGCTGCAAGCTTGCCTCAACGCGCACGAACATTGTCTTCGGCGAAGGCAATCCGAAAGCCGAGTTGATGTTCGTAGGCGAAGGCCCCGGCGCCGACGAAGACGCCACGGGCCGTCCCTTCGTGGGGCGCGCGGGACAATTGCTCACCAAAATGATCGAGGCGATTGATCTGAAGCGCGAAGACGTTTACATAGCCAACGTGGTAAAGTCGCGCCCCCCGGGCAACCGCGCGCCCGAAGCGGACGAGGTCAAGGCGTGCATCCCATTTCTCTTTCGCCAGATCGCGGCGATTCGCCCGAAGCTGATCGTGGCGCTGGGCAATCCCGCGATGCAGGCCTTGCTCGACACTAAAATCGGCATCACGAAGATGCGCGGCCATCTCCAGGACTATCCGCGCGTTCCCGGGATCAAAGTGTTGCCGACATTCCATCCGGCCTACTTGCTACGCTCGCCCGACAAGAAGCGAGAAGCCTGGGAAGATTTGAAGAAGGTTCGAGCGTTTCTGCGCGGCGAGTTGTAGAAAGAATTTCAGCTGCGAATTAACACGAATAAACACGAATCTTTTTTCCGGGTTTGATGACCCATTGATTCCATATCAATTTGTCACTGTTCGTGTTCATTCACGCTCATTGGTGGCTGAAACGCTTTTTCTTGAATACTATATAACCGATGCCCGATCAGGGACTGATTCAGGAAAACGTTCCGCTCTCGCCTTTGACTACGCTGCGGATCGGCGGCCCCGCGCGCTTTTTCGCCGAAGCGCGCGAGGAAGATGAATTGCTCGCGGCGTTTTCGTTCGCCGAGCAACGCGGCCTTCCTCTCTTCGTTCTCGGCGGCGGGAGCAACGCTCTGGTCTCCGACGAAGGTTTTCCTGGCATGGTCGTTCATGTGGCGCTCAAAGGCTTGACCTGGCGCGACGAAGGCGACAGGGTCGTCGGCGCCGCCAGGGCCGGTGAAGATTGGGACGAGTTTGTGCGCCAATGCGTCGAGCGCGATCTGGCTGGAGTCGAATGTTTGAGCGGGATCCCGGGCAGTGTCGGCGGCACGCCAATACAAAACGTCGGCGCTTACGGACAGGAGGTGAGCGAGACGATCTCTTCGGTTCGCGTCTTCGACCGTCTCGCCGGAGAGTTCGCCGAGTTGAGCAATGAGCAATGCCGATTCGGCTATCGCGCCAGCGTCTTCAACACCGCGGCTCGCGAACGTTACGTCGTGACGGCGGTCGCTTACGCGTTGAAACCGCATGGGGAGCCGGCGATCCGCTATCCCGACCTCAAAAGTTTTTTCTCGAATGTTTCGACCAGGCCTTCGCTCAGGCTGACGCGTGAAGCCGTGCGAGAAATTCGCGCGCGGAAGGCGATGTTGATCACGCCCGGCGATCCGGATTGCCGCAGCGCGGGATCGTTCTTCAAAAATCCCGTTGTCACACCAGACACTTTCGCTCTCATTGAAGAGATCGCCAAGGGGCAAAATCTGATCGGCGCCGCCGAAGCGGTTCCGAAATTCCCGGCCGGCGATGGCAGAGTGAAAGTCCCCGCCGCCTGGCTGATCGAGCGCGCTGGGTTTCATAAAGGCTACAGCCGCGGACGGGTGGGAATCTCTTCGAAGCATACGCTCGCGATCGTCAATCGCGGCGGCGCGACCGCGCGTGAAGTGATCGGACTGATGAAGGAGATTCAAGAGCGAGTGGCCGCCAGCTTCGGCGTCGCTCTCACGCCGGAGCCTGTATTCGTCGGATTCGACCCGCCGAAAGGCGAAATAGAACCGGCGCGCGAATGGAAATTTTGATGAGTCAATGGTAAGCTGCCCCACTTTCCGGTAAAGAATGAAATTCCTGGGAACATTAAGAATAGGACTTATGGGATGTATAGGACATATAGGATTTAAAGTCCTATACATCCCATAAGTCCTATTCCAGGAATTCCCGAGGAGCATGTTAAAAGTGAAATGTCCTTACTCCATCGTCGTCCCCTTTCATAACGAAGAAGAGAATCTGCCCGTTCTTTATCGCCGTCTGACGGAAGTGATGGAAGATCTCGGCGAAGACTATGAGCTGGTCTTTGTCGATGACGGAAGCGCAGACCGCACGTCGGCGATTCTCAGGGAGATTTCCGCGCTCGATCCGCGCGTGACTGGCGTCCGGTTGCGGCGCAATTTCGGCCAGACTGCGGCGCTGGCCGCCGGATTCGATTATGCCGAGGGCGACGTAATCATCGCCATGGACGGCGATCTGCAGCATCAGCCAGAAGACATCCCGCGATATCTGGCGAAGCTCGAAGAAGGATACGATGTGGTCAGCGGCTGGCGTCAAAACCGCCAGGACGGCTTCCTGCGCGCGTTTCCGTCGAGGGTCGCGAACAAGCTGATGGCGCGCGCGTCGGGAGTTCCAATCCACGACTTCGGCACGACGTTTAAAGCCTACCGCCGCGAAGTTCTCGAAAGAATCCCGATCTACGGACAGATGCACCGCTTCATCCCGGCGATGGCCAGCGTCGAAGGCGCGCTCATCGCCGAAATCCCGATCGAGGACAAACCGCGCCTGAACGGTAAATCCCATTACGGGTTGTCGCGCACTTTCCGTGTAATGTTCGACATCCTGACCGTTCGCCTCATTGTGCGTTACTTTTCTCGCCCCCTGCATTTCTTCGGCGGCGTCGGAGCCGTGATGATCGTAACGGCCGGTGTCCTGGCTATTTGGCTTTTGTTCAAGAAGCTCTATTGGCGTGAAAACATATTCATCGAAAACGGACCGATGCTGCTCTTCGCCGCCGTGGCTTTTCTTGGAGGGATTCAGTTTCTGGGACTGGGGCTGCTCGGCGACCTCTTCACGCGGCTCTATTACGCGCCGGAGCGGAGGAATATTTATAACGTGGCGCGAGTTTTTCGTAGCGAGTTGCCAAAGACTTTTGAAGAAAAGAGGCCATACAAGGAATAAAGACAGTGAGGAGCATTGAACTTCTTGGACAAGTTAAGGATCGAGGGAGTTTTTTAGCCTTCGTGATTGCATTGGTAGAAGAGCGCGAGCTAGCGGAAAAGATGGAAAGAGAGGAGCCAGAAAAATACAGATTCAGCGGCGCGCTTGGATGGGAAAATGGAAGTATTTCTTCTTTCCTCAGCGCCGCTTTGGCGTGCGTTGAAGATGGCTCACACCTCGAGGAAGCGAGTTGGCGTGGTTTTGCTGAATTTTTATACTGTGGAAAGATATATGAGTGAACCTTCGCATGCCGGCATCAACTGAAATAGTCAATCGCAAGATCAGTCATTTTGACCTCTGCGCGAACCAGGACGTGGAGTTTCGCAAGAAGACCACACTCTTCGAGGACGTCGAACTGGTTCATCAGCCGCTGGTCGAAACCCGGCTCGAGGACATCGATCTGAGCGTCGTCGCGCTCGGCAAACGTTTGAACTATCCGCTGATCATCACCGGGATGACCGGAGGCGCGGAAGAGGTCGCGAGGTTCAACCGGGAAGTGGCTGCGCTGGCCGATCGAATGGGCGTCGGTTTCGGCGTCGGCTCGCAGCGCGTGGCGCTTCGGCATCCTGAGATGAAGAAGACCTTTCAGGTGCGCGACGTCGCGCCGAACGTCTTGTTGTTCGGCAACATCGGCGTGGCGCAGGCGCGCGAATTGACCTCGCGCGAGGTGACGCGGCTAGCCGAAGAGATCGGGGCTGACGCGATGTGCGTCCACCTGAATGCGGCGATGGAGATCATTCAGGAGAATGGCGATCACGATTTTCGCGGCTCGCTCAAAGCCGTCAAGAGGCTGGTCGACGAATCTCCGCTGCCGATCGTCGTCAAAGAGACTGGATGCGGCTTCGCCCGAGAATCGGGAATGAAACTGCGCGACGCCGGGGTCGAGTGGATTGACGTTTCGGGCGCCGGCGGGACTTCGTGGGTCGGGGTCGAAACGATCCGCAATCGCGCGATGCGACATCTGGGCGAGGCATTCTGGGACTGGGGCGTGCCGACCGCCGCCAGCGTCATTGAGCTTCGTTCGCTCGGTCTGAATCTGATCGCGTCGGGCGGCGTCCGCACCGGGTTGCAGGCGGTGAAGGCCCTGGCTCTGGGCGCGAAAGTCGTCGGCTTCGCTCTCCCGGTCCTGCGAGCATACGTTTCGGGCGGGATCGAGGGGGTTGAAGCTTTTCTGAACGCCTTCTGTGACGAATTGCGCGTGGCGTTGATGCTGTGCGGGCGCCAAAGAGTTTGCGACCTAACCCCTGATCATGCGGTGATTGGAGGGCGGTTGCTCGAATGGGCCCAGCAGCGCCGCCTTGCGACGCGATGAGTGAACCAGGCGCTTCAAGCATCACCGATCTGTGCATCGTCACCGCCGTCGATGTCGAATTCAAAATCGCCGCCAGTCTGCTCTCAGGAAAATACTTTTCTGAGGACCTTCCCTGGGAACGCAATCCTGGGAGCGCAGGCATCCTTGCCTGCGAGCTTCCGGCGAGCGCTGACTGCCCAAACCAAGCAGGCAAGGATGCCTGCGCTCCCAGGGGGCGCCCACGGAGGATGAAAATCTGCCGCGGACTGTTCGGCGGGCGCCGGGTCACGATTTTGCAATCGGGGATGGGCGCGGTCGGCTTCGCCGAAGGGCTCGCGAAACACCTCACGAATAACCGCTATGACGCTTTGATCGTTTCGGGTTTAGCGGGCGGGCTTGATCCGCGGCTCCGAGTGGGCGACGCGGTTATCTACAATCTCTGTTACGACGCGCGCGTTAGCGATTTTACGCGCCGCGAACGGCCGGGTCGGGGAGAGGTCACGGCTACAGGCTGCGATGAAACCTTGTCCGGCTTCCTGTGCAGGGCGTTAACCAACTCGGGACTTTCTTTCATTCAGGCGCCCGGAATCACGGTCGGCAGGGTAGTCACGGAAGCGAAAGAGAAATTGGCGCTCGGCGCCCGTTACGGCGCGGCGGCGGTCGATATGGAGACTTACGAAACGCTCAAAGCCTGCGCCAGGCTCGGTCTGCCGGCCGCCGCGTTGCGCGTCATATCCGACGAGGCCGTGCGCGACATCCCGGATTTTAATCGAATCTATAACGCCGATGGCCGAATGAATGGCTGGCGAACATTTGCGGCGATGGCGGCCCGCCCGTCCGCCGCGCTACGATTATTGATGACCTTCAGACCCGCGCTCCAATCCCTGAAGGCGACCCTGCAAGCGGCGATGGGCGCATAAAACGGGCCGCGTTGAAGTTTGCGCCGGTTGACAAGCCGCAGGCAGGCGCCTATATCAGAACCTATGGTGATGATACAGCGCCGCGCGCGTAAGCATGCGGTTGACCGGTGAGGCTACCGCATGCTTACGCGCGCGGCGCTGTATCATCGTCCAATGACGATCCCCGGATAAAAAACAAGGAGAACAGTAAATGAGTAATCTAGCGCTTTCGGCGGTAGAGACATATCCAGAGATAGAGACCAAAGAAGGACATTACAAAATAGCCTCCACCACATTCGTCATCAGGACAGACGAGCGAGTCGAATTGAAAAGCATCACCGGAGAGATCGCCGCCTTCGTCGAGCAGGCCCCGATCCGCGACGGCATCGTTCATGTCTCGTCGCTGCACACCACGGCCGGGCTGATGATGAATGAAGTCCAGGGCGCGCTGCTCTCTGACATGGCCAACCTGTTCGAACAGGTCATCCCAAGCGCCGTTTATTACAAACACAATGATCCGCTGCTTTCCGACTGCGATCGCAGGAACGCCGACGCGCACCTTCGCGCCGTTGTGGTCGGCCATAGCGTTTCCATTCCGATAAACGAGGGCAGGCTGAAACTAGGGACTTGGCAGAAGGTTCTCCTTGCCGAGTTCGACGGCCCGAACAACCGGAAAGTTCACGTTCAAGTGATGGGAATCTGATTGAGAGCGGGGGAGCGAGGGAGGGAGGGAAGGAGAGAAGGCAATATATCTTTCCTTGTCTGACGTTTTTCCGCTCTCTCCCACCCTCGCTCTCCCGCTCTCCCGCTCTTCTTCTTATGCGAGCATTCGTCACAGGCTCCACCGGCTTCATCGGCGCCCATCTGGCGCGGGCTTTGCTGCGTGACGGGCATCAGGTCAGAGCCTTGGTTCGTCCGGAGAGCGACCGAAGGAATGTCGCCGGCTTGCCCGTCGAGATGGTCGAAGGCGATCTGGATGACCGACACAGGCTCGCCGAGCAGGCGGCGGGCTGCGATGCGGTCTTTCACGTCGCGGCTCATTATTCTCTATGGGCGAAAGATCGTGACTCGATCTACCGCGCCAACGTCGGCGGCGCAAAAAATCTGCTCGCCGCCGCGCGCGCCGCGAAGGTCAAACGTTTCGTTCACACCAGCTCGGTCGCGGCGATCGGAGTTCCCGCCAAGGGCGCGGTCGGAACCGAAGACACGCGGACTACGCTCGAAGAGCTTGTCAGCGATTACAAGAAATCGAAGTACATGGCCGAACAGGCCGCGCTCCAAGCGGCGCGCGAAGGGCTGGATGTGGTGATCGTCAATCCGTCGACGCCTGTCGGCGAGCGCGACGTCAAACCCACTCCGACGGGCGAGATCATACTGCGCTTCCTGCAAAATCGAATGCCCGCTTACGTCCATACGGGCCTCAATCTAATCGACGTTGAAGACGTCGCGCGAGGGCACATACTGGCCTGGAAGAAGGGGCGAACGGGCGAGCGCTACATTCTGGGCAATCGCAATCTCTCGCTCAAAGAGACGCTGGAAATTCTCGCGGCGATCACTGGCAAACGCGCCCCGCGAATCGCCATCCCTCACTCCATCCCCGTTGCCGTGGCTTTTATTGACGAAATGATACTGGCGCGTCTGGGCAAGAAACCGCAGGTTTCTTTCTATGCGGCGCAGATGTCGAGAAAGGCGATGTATTACGATTCGTCAAAGGCCGTCCGCGAATTGGGATTGCCGCAGAACCCGATCGAGAAAGCTCTGGAGAAGGCCGTCCGGTGGTTTGAAGAGAACGGTTACGTTTGAGCGATTTGAATTGCCACAGAGGGAGGCGACGGGGGACGGGGCGACGGGGCGAATAGGAGAAGGGTTCACCGCTTTCTGTCCCATTCGCCTTGTCGCCCCGTCGCCTTGTCGCCCCGTCTCTTGTCTGCTACTGCGCCTTTCCGAGTGATTTCAAGCGCGCCCTTTCGAACTCGTCGCCCCTGTTCCATTGCGGCGTTTCGGTTGCGTTGGCCACGCGCAAGCCTATCCAGAATGCCAGCCGCGCTTGTTGAATCATTCCGCCGAAATTCCAGTTCGGGCTGTATTCGTCCGAGGGCTGATGGTAGCGGTGCTGATTGTAGTCCTGAAACTGTTCATCGCCCCATTTATCGGAATGGCCGACGAACTTCACGCCGGGATTGAAGCTGACGGCAGGGACGCCCGCCTTGGCGAATGGGAAATGGTCGGAGCGGTAAAAGGAGCCTTGCTCGGGTCTTGGGTCCGGCGAAACCGTCACGTTATTCTCTTTGGCAACCTCGTCGATGACTTTTCCCAGCGTGGAGCGCTCGGCGCCGAGGGGCGTGATGTCCGTCGTCACGCCCAGCGCGTTCATCGAGTCGAGGTTGATGTTGGCGACCGTCTGCTGAAAGGGAACAAGCGGATGGGTGGCGTAATACTCCGCCCCTAACAACCCTTGCTCTTCCGCTGTGGTGGCTATGAAAAGAATCGAGCGACGGGGCTTGATGGCCAGCGAGTTGAAGGCGTTCGCAATCGCGATAATGCCGGCGACTCCCGTGGCGTTATCCACCGCGCCGTTGTAAATGTTGTCGCCCGGCTGATCGGGCCTGACGCCCAGGTGATCCCAATGCGCGGAATATACCACGTATTCATTCTTCAACGTCAGATCGTTGCCGCGGTAAATCGCAACGACGTTCGGCGAGGTCATGCGCTGCGACTGCGCCCGCAGCGTCATATTCAGGCTGACGCCGAGAGGCGCGGGTCTGAAGTCGCGCGAAGCGGCCGATTGGCGCAACTGGTTGAGGTCCTTTCCCCCCAACTGCGCGATCTTGCGGGCGGTCTCTTCGGTCACCCACGATTTCAATTTCAACGACGGCGTGTTCGCTTCGGGCGCGAGGCCGAACCGGGCGCCGCCCCACGAGTTGCGAACGACGCTCCATCCGTAGCCGGCCGAGTTATCGGTGTGAATCAGGATGACTCCGGCCGCGCCGCGCCGCGCCGCTTCTTCGTATTTGTACGTCCACCGGCCGTAATAGGTCAGCGCCTTGCCGCCGAAAAGGTTCGGCTCCGAGGGTGACGCGGGCGGGTCGTTGACCATGATCATCAGAACTTTGCCGCGGACGTCCAACCCTTTGTAATCGTCCCAGTTGTTTTCGGGCGCGTTGACGCCGTAACCGGCGAAGATGATCTCGCCGTTGATCGGGATTTCGGCCTGCTCGAGATCGGTTCCGGCGACGAACTCATCGCCGAATTTGAATTCGGCGGCGGCGGACTCGCTTTTGACCGCTAACTTTGTCGAGGGATCGGTTCTCGTTCCGATCATCTGAACCTGTTGAAAGAAACTCCGGTCGGCGGCCGCCGGCTCGAGTCCTAGAGCTTCGAACTGCGACGCGATGTACTTGGCCGCGAGCATCCCGCCGCGCGACCCGGGGCCGCGCCCTTCGAGAAGGTCGTCGGCCAGGTATTTGACATGGGCGCGCAACTTGCTCTCCACGATCTGCGAGGAGGCCGAATCGGCGTCGGTCGCTTCGCTGAGCAGCGCGCGGTTTGCAGACATTATCTTGTCGAAGGCCGGGCGTGGAGTCGCGGCCACGCCGCTACTGCCGCGCGCGCGCCTGGAAGCGCTGCGGCGGCTCTTACCGCGAGATCTCTTTTTCGCGCCGCCCTTCTTCTGGGCTCCGCTTTTTGCGCGGCTCTGCGCCGCCGAGCTGTCAATTGGCCAGGTCAGTGGCAGGACCAATCCGAAACAGATCATGAAGGCGAATAGGCGGATCAACGGACGATTTATTTTCATAATCCCTCAAACGGGTCAGTACCGCTAGCGGTAGCGAGCGGCGCTCCCGATCAGCTTGCTTGGAAGGTCCGCTCGCTATCGCTAGCGGCGCCGACTCCTCGATACGAAATAATTCCAGCCGCTTTCAAACACGGTAGTCGCTCGGCGAGATGATCGCTCGATTATAAGCGAATGCGGCAATAACTGGGCTGGTACGGGCGCGATGTGATTGCATTTATCTTTCTCGATAAAATTCTCGATAAAAATCGCTGGGCATTGTCTACCTGAGCGGGGGGATAAAATCAAGCGGCCCATATTCTAAAAGGATATTCCCAAGGGATATTGTCAAAGCCGGGGAATATGACTATGCTTTCGGGGAACGCGAAGTTGAGAGCCGAGGTGGAACGCTCAGAACGTGACCATGCTCGCTCAGCCGCTCCTTTCTCCAATAACAGATTGAAGGTAATTGCAGTTGGATACATAACGAGGTTTTACTGGCAATGCAGGAATTTCACGATAGCACTCCCAACGACGTCGTCAGATACCCCATGGTTCCCATACGCGAGGTCGTAGTCTTTCCTCACACAAAAGCCGCCTTTGTGATTGGGCGCCCATCTTCGGTGCTCGCCCTCGAGAAGGCGCTTGCGACCGACCGCATCATCTTTCTGGCCACGCAGCACGACGCCACCGTCGAAGACCCGGCGTCGGACCAGATTTACCAGGTGGGCACGCTGGCCTACATCGCCAACTCGCTGCGCAAGCCCGAAGAGGCGACGATTAAAGTCCTGGTCGAGGGCCGTGAGCGCGCCCGCGCCGTGCGGGTTGAGGAAAAGGACGGGTTCTACCTGGCGACGCTGCGCCGCGCGCCTGTCACGGCCGAAAACAATAAGCGCGTCGCGCCGCTCCTTTCGCGCCTCATCACGCTGATCGAGCAGTATCTGAAGATCGCGCAGGACGGCAATCAGGATCAGATCAACGCCGCTTTGCGCGCCGCCGATCCCGGCCAGTTGGTCGATCAACTCGCCGACAAGATGAAGCTCGAGACCGCTGACAAACAGAGGTTGCTTGAAACTTATTCGACGCAGGAGCGAATGATGCGCCTGATCGAGATCATCGAAATCGAGATCGAGAAGCAGAACCTCGACCGCACGATCCAGACCCGCGTCAAACGGCAGATGGAGAAACAGCAGCGCGAGTATTACCTCAACGAGAAGATCAAGGCGATTCACAAAGAGTTGGGGCGCAAGGACGAACGCGCCGAATATGAAGAGCTGAAGCAGAAGATCGAAGACGCGGGCATGAGCGCGGAGGCTTACGACAAGGCGATGGGCGAATTGAAGCGCCTGGAGCAGATGCCGCCGATGTCCGCCGAGTCCACGGTCTCGCGCAATTACCTCGATTGGCTGGTCGGCGTGCCGTGGAAAAAACGCAGCGAAGAGATTCGCGATATCGGCCACGCGCATGAAGTCCTGGAAGCGGATCATTACGGTCTCGAAAAGGTGAAGGAGCGCATCCTGGAATACCTGGCCGTCCGCCAACTCATTGAAAAACCGCGCGGCTCGATCCTCTGTTTCGTTGGCCCGCCGGGCGTCGGCAAGACCAGCCTGGGGCGCTCGATCGCCAAGGCGACCGGACGCAATTTCGTTCGGCTATCACTGGGCGGGGTGCGCGACGAGGCCGAAATTCGCGGGCATCGCCGCACCTACATCGGCGCGCTGCCGGGACAAATCATTCAAATGATGAAGAAGTCCGGCGTCGTCAACCCGCTGATACTGCTCGACGAGGTTGACAAGCTCGGACACGATTTTCGTGGCGACCCGGCGGCGGCGCTGCTCGAAGTTCTGGACCCCGAGCAGAACCACACCTTCCACGATCATTACCTTGACGTCGAGTACGACCTTTCGCAGGTCATGTTCATCGCGACCGCGAACGTATTGCACACGATCCCTCATGCCTTGCAGGACCGCCTGGAGATCATCCGGCTGGCCGGCTACACCGAGCGCGAGAAGTTGGAGATCGCCAAACGCCACCTGGTCAAAAAACAGGCCGAGAACAACGGGCTGAAGGAAGAGCAGGTCGTCTTCATCGACGAGGGGTTGAAAACGATCATCGAAAACTACACTCGCGAGGCGGGCGTGCGTAACCTCGAACGTGAGATCGGCTCGATCTGCCGCAAGGTCGCGCGGCAATTGGTGCAAAACAAGGACGGCGCGGAGGAAGGGGTCTCTTCCAGCCCCCCTTTCAACATTGACGGCGCGACGGTGAAGAAGCTGCTCGGCCCGACGAAGTTCCGGGCGCAGCGCGCGATGGAACGGAACGAGGTCGGATTGGCTAACGGCCTGGCAGTGACAGAGGTCGGCGGAGACGTGATGCAGATCGAGGCGACGCTGGTCGAGGGTTCGGGCAAGATCACTCTGACCGGCAAACTCGGAGACGTGATGCAGGAGTCGGCGCAGGCGGCCATCACATACGTTCGTTCGCGCGCCGCCGAACTGGGACTCGCGGCCAGCTTCCACAAGAGTTTCGACCTCCACGTCCATGTCCCTGAAGGCGCGATCCCGAAAGACGGTCCGTCGGCCGGCATCACAATGGCGACGGCGATGGCGTCGGTCCTGACGCGCATCCCGATCCACAAGGAGGTCGCTATGACCGGCGAGATCACTCTGCGAGGCAAGGTGCTGCCCATCGGCGGGGTGAAGGAGAAACTCCTGGCCGCGCACCGCGCCGGCGTCACGACCATCATCATTCCGAAGGAGAATGAGAAGGACCTGGCCGAGGTTCCCACCGATGTGCTCGATGCGCTGCAAGTCAACGCCGTCGAGACCATGGACGAGGTCTTGCAAATCGCCCTCGAGCGACTGCCGTCGCCTCGCGCCGACGCGAATCTCGAAATGCCTGCCCCGGTCTGGCAACCAACGCCGCCCGTGGCCGGGACCGCTGAAGGCCCTCTGACTTAATGAAATTAAGACGGTTGGCCACAGAGCCACGGAGACACAGAGGCGAAGAGAAAGAGAGAAAAAGCGACGCTCTATCCATGCGATCTCTCCGTTCCTTCCCCTCTCCTTCTCTGTGGCTCTGTGTCTCCGTGGCTATTCATCCGGTGAAAATCATCAGCGCAAAATTTATCGCCGCGGCCCAATCCCCGGAATCATTTCCGAAGGATAGGCGACCTGAAATCGTCTTCGCGGGGCGCTCGAACGTGGGCAAATCGAGCTTAATTAACAGCCTGGTGGGCATGAAGGGACTGGCGCGGACCAGTTCCACTCCAGGGCGCACACAATCGATCAACTTCTTTCTGATCAACGATGAGTTTTATTTCGTTGATCTGCCCGGGTACGGTTATGCGAAGACGTCGAAAGAAAACCGGCGCGCCTGGGGCAAATTGATCGAGAAATACCTTGCAGAACGCCAACAGCTTGTGCTATCTATTTTGATCGTTGATGCTCGGCATGAGCCTTCCCCGTTAGACCTTCAGATGAAATCCTGGTTACAGCATTCTGGAATTCCGTATCTGGTGGTTTCGACGAAAGTTGATAAGCTGTCGTCTAACGAGAAGCGCAAGTCCCGCGAGCGCGCGGAACAGATTCTTGAAACCGACCGCGTCATCCCCTATTCATCGCTTACCGGAGAAGGCGCCAAACACATCTGGAACGAGATTCGGGCCGGCATCACATCGCAATAACCCCTATTGGTATTGACCTTTTGGATTGAAAAGAACATCCCCTTGATTGAATCGCATACTGCACTCACCACGGTGGACTGATCTCTTGCGTTGATTATCCCGAAATAGACAAGGAGTATTTTTCGCCCGCCGCCGCTTGCGGGGCCCCCGCTTGCGAGGGCGACGGTAACGACCACCCTAGAAAGCAGGGACCAAATCCTATGGCAGACAGAAATATAAGATCGAGAGATAGAGACAGAGACAGAGACAGGGACAGGGAAAGGGAAAGGGAAAGAGACGATGATGATCTTGAAGATTATGAAGCCTACGACGGCGACTCACTTCTGGACATCGCCGATCTGAAGGAGATGAACATCTCTAAGCTGACGCAGATCGCGAAGGACCTGGAGGTTCCGGGAGCGACCGGCATGCGAAAGCAGGAGTTGATCTTCAAAATCCTGCAGGCGCAGACCGAGAAATCGGGCCTGATCTTCTCCGAAGGGGTGCTTGAGACGCTGCCCGACGGCTTCGGCTTTTTGCGCGCGCCCGAATACAACTATCTTCCGGGCCCCGACGATATTTACGTCAGCCCGTCGCAGATCCGCAAATTCGACCTCCGCACGGGGGACACCATCTCTGGCCAGATCCGTCCGCCGAAAGAGGGCGAGCGTTATTTCGCGCTGATCAAGGTCGAGGCGATCAACTTCGAGCCGCCGGACGTCGCGCGCGACAAGGTCTTCTTCGACAACCTGACGCCGCTCTATCCGAACGAGCATCTGCGGATGGAGACCAATAGCGAGAACCTTTCGGGGCGGGTGGCTGACCTGTTCACTCCGATCGGGAAGGGGCAGCGCGCGTTGATCGTCGCCCCGCCGCGCACCGGCAAAACGATGCTGCTGCAGACCATCGCCAACTCCATCTCCGAAAATCACCCCGAAGTCACGCTGATCGTCCTACTGATCGACGAGCGCCCGGAAGAGGTGACCGACATGCAACGTTCGGTCAACGGCGAGGTGATCTCCTCGACCTTCGACGAGCCGGCTTCGCGCCACGTTCAGGTGGCCGACATGGTGATCGAAAAAGCGAAGCGCCTGGTCGAACACAAACGAGACGTGGTGATCCTGCTCGATTCGATCACGCGACTGGCGCGCGCCCACAACGCGGTCGTCCCGCCTTCGGGCAAGATTCTGTCGGGCGGCGTCGACTCGAACGCGCTGCAGCGCCCGAAGCGGTTCTTCGGCGCGGCCCGCAACATCGAAGAGGGCGGATCCTTGACGATCATCGCCACGGCGCTGGTCGAAACCGGAAGCAGGATGGACGACGTGATCTTTGAAGAATTCAAGGGCACGGGCAACCTGGAAATCCATCTCGACCGCAAGCTCTCGGACAAACGCGTCTTCCCGGCGATAGATCTGCAAAAGTCGGGCACGCGCAAGGAAGAATTGTTGATCCCGAAGAAAGACCTCGACCGAATCTGGGTCCTGCGCCGCGTGCTCAACCCGCTTTCGCCGGTCGAGCAGATGGAGCTTGTCCTCGAAAGATTGGAGAAGACCAAAACCAACGCCGATTTCCTATCTTCGATGAGTCAATAGCGCGACATGGATGGGACTTATAGGAATTGCAAGCCCTATAAGTCCCAGAAGTTCCGTCCAGATGATACAGCCCGGGCGCGCCTGAATACGTTCTCAAAAACGCCCTTTTGACACATCACCTCTCTCCCATTACACTCGCAACTGAACCGTTGATCTGAAGCAGATGCGCGAGGAGCGCCTGCGCCTTACCCCTTAGGCTTATCTCCGGTTCAATAAATAGCTGGTTGAGGAGTAAACCGGTGAGTGTACTAGAGACATTACTGCCTTTTATCATTATCTTGTGCGCGATGATTGTGATCCACGAATTCGGTCACTTCATTGTCGCCAAGCTGTTGGGAATCGCGGTTGAAACTTTTTCAGTGGGGTTCGGCCCGCGTCTGTTCGGTTTCAAACTCGGCGACACGGACTATCGAGTCAGCGCGATTCCGCTCGGCGGCTACGTCAAATTCCGCGGCGAAAATTTGGAGATGCTGCAAGGGAAAAGCGAAGGCTCGGTCGATGAATTCCTCTCGCACCCGAAGTGGAAACGCTTCCTGGTGGCCCTCGCCGGCCCCGTCTTCAACCTTGTCACCGCGCTGTTGATTCCGACGGCCGCGATCATGGTTGGCTTTCAAGCCGACATTTACGAGGCGCAACAGGTAGTGATCGGCGATGTCACGCCAGGTTCGACCGCTGAGCAGTCCGGGTTGCAGAAAGGCGACCGGATTCTCGATTTCGCCGGTCAAAAGAATCCGACCTGGGCCAGTTTGAATGACAAAGTCATTGTCAATCTAGGCGAAGAAATTCCTGTGACCGTTGACCGCAACGGACAGATCATCGAGTTGAAGTTGCGTCCGCGCGTCGAAACTCGCGGCGGTGAATCTTACGGAATGGTTGATCTCGAGCCGCCGCTCTCTTACATCGGCGTTGCGCAAGTGATGAGAAGCTCGGCGGCGGAAGCCGCCGGACTGAAAGCCGGAGATAAGATCACCACGATTAATGGCGCGCCAGTCACGACCTGGAATCAATTCCGCCGCACGATTCAGGAAGGCCATGAGGTCACGCTGACCGTCAAGCGTGGGGAGGAAACCTTAACGATCAAAGGCTCGCCGCAGAAGCAGGGCGAAGAGTATGTGCTCGGCTTCAACCGCGTGTTCGAGACGAAACTGTTGAAGACGGATTCGCTTGCGGCGGCGTTACGTTACGGGTGGGATTACAACATTCGCGCCCTTAAACTCATGGGCGCAGTCTTCCAGCAGATTTTCACCGGCCAGCGTTCGGCGCGTAGCTCCATCGCCGGTCCCATCGGGATCGCGGAGCAGACCGCCACCGCTTATAAGATTGACGGATGGGCCGGAGTAGTCAGATTGATGGGAATGCTCAGCCTGAGCCTGGGTATTTTAAACTTGTTACCCATTCCGGTTCTCGACGGCGGCGTGATCCTGCTGATTTTCATAGAAGGGATGCTTGGCCTGGTAGGCTTGACCCTGACCATGAACTTCCGCGAACGGTTCCAGCAGGTGGGTTTTGTGCTCGTCCTGTTGTTAATGGGCTTCGTCATCGTCAACGACTCGGCAAGGTTGGTAGAGCGGTGGTTCAATAAACCGCCGGCCCAGGAACAACAAAAGAAATAGATTCCTCCAAACGGGCGGTTCGGATTGACGGACCGCCCGTTTTTATTAAGCTGCTACAGTACCGCGCGCGTAAACAAGCGATCGCCCCCGCAGGCGACAGCTTGCTTGCGCGCGCGGCGCTGTTTCAAAAGGAGAAAAATAAATGGCGGATGAGAAAAACGATTTGGGTGTAGTTGAGTTCACCGAAGGCATTCGAGAACGGGTCGGCGAAAATTCCGGCCTCGACGCCGTGATCAAATTCGCCTTCGACGAGGGCGGCGTAATCTTCATCGACGGCAAATCAGTTCCAAACGTCGTCAGCAACGAAGACCTCCCGGCCGAAGTAACGCTGAAGATGTCTCTCGACACGATGAACAAACTCTATCGCAAAGAGACCAACGGGATGATGGCCTTCATGTCGGGCAAGATAAAACTCGATGGGAATATGATGGCGGCGATGAAGCTGGATCAGATTCTGGGGTGATCATCCACGAAGCGACACAAAGAGTCACGAAGAATGTTTGTTACTTCGTGACTCTTTGTGCGCCTTTGTGGATAGCTTTTATTTCGCGGCCAGGGCTTTATTCTGTTCATCCAGCCAGGTCTTAAGCGGCGCGAAGTAATCCAGGATCGCGGTCGCGTCCATCTTCTCTTCGCCGGTCAGAGCTTTTAAGGCTTCGGGCCACGGGCGGCTCTGGCCCATCTCGAGCATCTTCTTCAATTTTTCGCCCACCTGTTTGTTATCGTAGATCGAGCAACGGTTGAGCGGGCCTTTGTAGCCAGCCTCGCGGCACATCGCGCGGTGAAATTGGAATTGCAGGATGTCAGCGAGGAAATAACGCGCATAAGGCACGTTGGCCGCCACGTGATATTTCGCCCCGGCGTCAAAGTCGCTTTCGCTGCGCTGCGCGGGCGGCGCGATGTTCTGATATTTCTGGCGCAACTCCCACCAGGCTTTGTTGTAATCGCCGGGCCCGACCTCGCCCGAAAAGACTTTCCACCGCCACTGATCGACCATGTAGCCGAACGGCAGGAACGCCACTTTATCGAGCGCGAGTTTCATCAGCAGCCCGAGGTCTGCGCTTTCGGGCGGAACGGCGGTAATCAACCCGATCTTCTTCAGGTATTCGGGAGTGACCGACAGCGCGATGGCGTCGCCGATAGCCTCGTGAAAGCCGTCGTTCGCGCTGTTCTGATAGAGCGGCGGCTGCGGGGCGTAGGCCATCTGGTAATAGTTGTGGCCGAGTTCGTGGTGGATGGTCTGAAAATCTTCGTCGTTGATCTTAATGCACATCTTCAGACGCACGTCTTTCTGGCTGTCGATGTCCCAGGCGCTGGCGTGGCAGACGACGTCGCGGTCCTGCGGCTTGGTGAAGAGCGAACGCTTCCAGAAAGTCTGAGGCAGCGGTTCGAAGCCGAGCGATTTGAAGAAAGCCTCGCCGTATTGCGCCATCTGTTTGGCGTCGGTCTTCTTCTCCACGAGAATTTTGGTCAGATCGTAGGTCGGCGCGGTCGCGGCGGGTTTGACGATATCATAAATGTTGCCCCAGGTCTGGCTCCACATGTTGCCGAGAAGATGCGCCGGAATCGGGCCGGTCGCGGGAACCGCGTCACCGTATTTCTGCCGCAATTTGGCGCGCACGTAGGTGTGCAGCGAATCATATAGCGGTTTGACCTGCAGCCACAGCCGCTCCATCTCCGCCGCGAATTGGTCAGGTTCCATGTCGTAATTCGACCGCCACATCGCGCCCAGGTCCTTGAATCCCATTTCGCGCGCGCCTTTATTAGCCAGTTCGACAAAACGGGCGTAATCCTTGCGGTATTGCGGCGAGACTTTGTGCCAGCCCTCCCATGCTTTCTTCAATCCTTGGGGATCGCGGTTATCGGCCATGATCGTTTCGAGGTCGCCCAGGCTCAGGCATATCTTCTTCGCTTCGTCGCCCGCGGCGCCAGGCTTCGTCGCGGCGCGGGCATCGGCGGCCGGCCCCAGACA